>NZ_JBIDCW010000002.1:0-392037 GCF_043204795.1 Streptomyces sp. NPDC047706
CATCCACCCCCCCCCGTCATCGCGGGGTTGGTTTCCCCCAAAAACCCCCCCCCTCGCCCGCCGCCCCCGCGGGGGGGGGGGGGGTTTGAACCCCCCCCCCCCCCCCCCCCCCCCCCGCGGCGTCAGCTCTGTTCCGCCCACCACTCCTTCAGCGCCGCGACCGCCGCTTCATGGCCCATCGGGCCGTTCTCCAGACGAAGCTCCAGCATGTGCTTGTAGGCGCGGCCGACCGCTGGGCCCGGCTTGACGTCCAGGATCTCCATGATCTGGTTGCCGTCCAGGTCAGGACGGATGGCGTCCAGCTCCTCCTGCTCCTGAAGTAGGGAGATCCTCTCCTCCAGGCCGTCGTACGCCCGTGACAACGCCGCTGCCTTGCGCCTGTTCCGCGTGGTGCAGTCGGAGCGGGTCAGCTTGTGGAGACGGTCGAGAAGCGGTCCGGCGTCCCGGACATAGCGGCGGACGGCGGAGTCGGTCCACTCACCGGTGCCGTAGCCGTGGAAACGCAGGTGCAGCTCGACCAGGCGGGAGACGTCCCTCACGAGTTCGTTGGAGTACTTGAGCGCCGCCATCCGCTTCTTGGTCATCTTCGCGCCGACCACCTCGTGATGGTGGAAGGAGACCCGGCCGTCCTTCTCGAAGCGACGGGTCCGCGGCTTACCGATGTCGTGCAGCAGCGCGGCCAGGCGGAGAGTCAGGTCCGGGCCCTCCTCCTCCAGCGCCATGGCCTGCTCCAGGACGATCAGTGTGTGGTCGTAGACGTCCTTGTGACGGTGGTGCTCATCACTCTCCAGCCGCAGGGCCGGCAGCTCGGGCATCACGTGATCGGCGAGCCCGGTGTCGACCAGCAGCGTCAGTCCCTTGCGCGGGTTACGGGAGAGGACCAGCTTGTTCAGCTCCTCCCGGACCCGCTCGGCCGAGACGATCTCCAGGCGCCCCGCCATCTCCTTCATCGCCGTGACGACCTCGGGAGCGACTTCGAAGTCGAGCTGGGCCGCGAAACGCGCCGCCCGCATCATCCGCAGCGGATCGTCCGAGAAGGACTCCTCGGGTGTGCCCGGCGTACGCAGCACCCGGGCCGCCAGGTCGTCGCGACCGCCGTGCGGGTCGATGAACTTCTTCTCCGGCAGCGCGACAGCCATCGCGTTCACCGTGAAGTCGCGCCGGACGAGGTCCTCCTCGATGGAGTCGCCGTACGACACCTCCGGCTTGCGCGAGGTCCGGTCGTAGGCCTCCGACCGGTAGGTGGTCACCTCGATCTGGAAGCCGTCCTTCTGAGCACCGATCGTGCCGAAGGCGATCCCGACATCCCACACGGAGTCCGCCCACGGCCGGACGATCTTCAGCACGTCCTCGGGGCGGGCGTCGGTCGTGAAGTCCAGATCGTTGCCGAGCCGGCCGAGCAGCGCGTCCCTGACCGAGCCACCGACCAGGGCGAGTGAGAACCCGGCCTCCTGGAAGCGGCGGGCAAGGTCATCGGCGACAGGCGCGACCCGCAGCGACTCACTCGTCGCGTGGGGCGGCACCTGACTCAGGGCACGGGTGTCATCGTTGGCGTTCGGCACAACAGAACAGGGTACGTGGCCCGGACGACCGCGAGCGTCTCGATTAAGGGCGGGCGAACGCCGGCGCCAGCCTGTCACAAGGCCCGCCCTCACGACGTTCGGAGGCGTTCCCCTTCATAGGCTCACAATCGGGGCAGTGGCACCCGCTCCCCCGATCTTGTGGACCGGACCGCGGCACTTCCCCTCAGCGGGCATCGTTACCATGCGTGGACGCACATACCGACGACCACTGACGACGACGAGGGACGGGCAAGCGCGTGGCCGAGGCGGCAGACTTCCAGGGGACGAGTCCCTCAGCTGCCTGCCGGTGGCTGAGGCGTAGCGGAGCATTGCTGGCCGGGGCACCGCTGCTGGCAGGGCTGCTCCAGCTGCCGGGAGTCCCCGCCGCGGACGCCGCCGGGCGCACCCGCGCGCAGGAGGCCTCCGGCTCCCGTACCGTGTCCGTGGCCCTCGACTCACTCAGCCCCAGCGCCCCGACCGGCGGAGACACCCTGACCGTCTCGGGCACGGTGACCAACAAGGGCGAGCAGACGATCACCGACGCCCATGTGGACCTGCGTACAGGGCCCGAGATCAACACCCGCTCGTCGATCGACAGCGTCGCCAGGCGTACCGGTCACTCCCCGGACGCCGACGGCACACAGATCGACGACACCTATCGCCAGGAGTTCGCCAGGCTCACGCCGGGCGTCGCCCAGCGCTTCAGCATCTCGGTGCCCGTCGACGAACTGGACCTCGGTGACAGCGGTGTCTACCAGCTCGGTGTCGCCCTCTCCGGCGAGACGTCCGCGCAGCCCTGGGACCAGGTGCTCGGCATCCAGCGGACGTTCCTGCCGTGGCAGCCGGAAGAGGCCGGGACCAAGACGAGGACGACGTTCCTGTGGCCGCTCATCTCGACCGCGCACATGACGGCGGAGACGGGTTCGAACGAGCAGCAGACGCCGGTCTTCCGCGACGACGAGCTGGCCAAGGAGATCTCTCCGGGCGGCCGCCTGGAGCAGCTGGTGTCACGGGGCAGGGACCTCGACGTCACCTGGGTGATCGACCCGGACCTGCTCGCCTCCGTGGACGCGATGGCGCGCGGCTACCGCGTGCAGGGTGAAGGCGATGCCACCGTGCCGGGCAAGCACCAGGCGGTCGCCAAGCAGTGGCTGGCCGATCTGCAGAAGGCGGTGACGGAGAAGGAGGTCGTCGCCCTGCCCTACGCCGACCCGGACCTGGCCTCCCTCGCCCACAACGGCACGAGCGTCACAGGCTCGCTCAGTCGCCTCAAGGAGGCCACGGACGTGGTCGCCAACACCGTGGAGCCCATCCTCCATGTGAAGCCGAACACAGAGTTCGCCTGGCCCGTCGACGGCGCCGTGGACCCGTCGATCGTCAAGGTCGCCACCTCCGCCGGCGCCGACAAGGTGATCGCCCGCAGCGACAGCCTCGAGGAGACCAGCGCCCTGTCGTACACGCCGTCCGCGGCGCGTCCCATCGGCGGCGGCACCACCGCGGTGGTCGCGGACGCGCGGCTGTCCAGAGCCTTCCAGGGCGATCTGACGAGGGCCTCCGCGAAGACGCTGTCCGTGCAGAAGTTCCTCGCCCAGAGCCTCGCCCTCAACCTCCAGACGAACCAGCAGCGCAGCATCGTCGTCGCCCCCCAGCGCATGCCGACCGCCAGCCAGGCCCGGGCGATGGCCGAGGCGATCTCGTCCTTGCAGACCGGCGGCTGGAGCGAATCCCAGACCCTGGCCGCGGCCGCCAAGGCCAAGCCCGATCCCGCGGCCGCCAGGAAGGTGCCGTCGGCCTCCGACTACCCCACGTCGCTGCGCAAGCAGGAACTGCCGCGCTGGGCCTTCGAGCAGATCGCGCGGACGCAGACCAAACTCGACGGTTTCCGGGTCATCCTCACCGACCAGTCCCGGGTCGTGACACCCTTCGGGCGCGCCATAAACCGGGAGATGTCCACGTCCTGGCGCGGCCGGGCCACCGAGGCCCAGAACTACCGCGACGGGGTGGAGGACTACCTGGACGGCCTCGCCGAGGGGGTGACGCTGATCGACAAGTCGGAGACCAAGCTCTCCGGCCGCAGCGCCACGATCCCCGTGACAGTCCAGAACAACCTGGTGCAGGACGTCGACCACTTGGTCCTGCGCCTCACCTCGACCAGTCCGACGAGGCTGGAGTTCGGCGGCAACGGCTACGCCGAGCAGCCCGTCACGGTCTCGGGCGGGCACAGCCAGTCGGTGAAGTTCGGCACATCGGCCAACGCAAACGGCCGGGTGACCGTGAAGGCCCAGCTGTTCACGAAGGACGGCAGGGCCTACGGGCGAGCCGTCTACTTCGACGTGAAGGTCACCGAGATCACCGCCACGGTGATGCTGGTCATCGGCGGCGGCGTGCTGCTCCTCGTCCTCGCCGGCTTCCGGATGTACACCCAGCGCAAGCGGGCGGCCGCACGGGAGACCGAGGAGGACGGCACGGAGATGTCCGACGACTCCGCCGAGGCCTCGCAGAACCCCGACGGCCCCGCCGACCGTCTCCAGAAGGAGTCCGGCCCGCGGCCCGGCGCAGGCGCCCCGGAGCAGCCGAGTGACCCTGGGCCGGACACCCCAGCGGAAAGCGCCGACCCGTCCGGGACGGGTGAGAGAGTTGACCGTTGAGATGTCGTGGCCGGTGGGCCCGGGACGATGAGGTGGGGTAACCATGAACGCGCCGTACGACGGTGACCGCGGCCAGGCCGCGGGCAGCTCGGGCCACCCCGAGGGTCCGCCGCCCGAGCACGGCCAGGTGCCGCCGCAGCACCCCGCGGACATGTACCTCCAGGACGCCTACGAGCAGGACCCTTACCGGGCGCAGGACCTCGCCGCCCAGGACCCGGTAACGGAGGCGCTCTACGATCGCGCCGCGCACCCGCCGCCGCCCCCCGGCACGTACCCGCCGCCGCAGCACCTGTACGCCCAGCCGCCGCAGTCGCCGTACGCACCCGACCCTCGCGTGTGGGCCCAGACCCCGGCCCCCGAGCCGGCGGGCCCCACCCAGCACCTGCCGTACGGCGACGACCCCCGCACCACCCAGTACGTGGGTGTCGACGACCTGGTGACCGAGGCCGGTGAGCAGCGTCACGAACACGACGCCTTCGCGCACCTGTTCCGTGACCAGCAGCAGACCGGCGCCCGTCCCCCGACGGACTACGCGGGCGTGCCGGGTCCGGCCGCCGCTCCGGGTACCGGGCACGGGCCGGCGGACCAGCACGACGGGACACCGGCCGCGCAGGGCCAGTACGGCGGCGGTGCCCAGGCGCCGGCCGAGCAGTATCAGGCGCCCGCGCCGCGGCACGCCGCCGAGTCCGCGCCCGCTGCCGCCGCCCCGGCGAAGGGCGGGCGGGCCGCGGGTCTGCTGAAGTCGAGCGCCGTGATGGCGGCGGGCACGATGGTGTCCCGGCTCACCGGGTTCATCCGGTCGGCCTTGATCGTTTCGGCGCTGGGCGTCGGCCTGCTCGGTGACACCTTCCAGGTGGCGTACCAGCTGCCGACGATGATCTACATCCTGACCGTCGGCGGTGGCCTCAACTCGGTCTTCGTGCCGCAGCTCGTACGGGCCATGAAGGAGGACGACGACGGCGGCGAGGCCTACGCCAACCGGCTGCTCACGCTGGTCATGGTGGCGCTCGGCGCGCTCACCGTGCTCTCCTTCCTCGGCGCGCCCCTCCTGATCCGCCTGCTGTCCGACGCGGTTGCCAGCGACCCGGCGGCCAACGAGGTCGGCGTCACCTTCGTGCGCTTCTTCCTGCCCTCGATCTTCTTCATGGGGATCCACGTCGTGATGGGCCAGATCCTCAACGCACGCGGCCGGTTCGGCGCCATGATGTGGACGCCGGTCCTGAACAACGTCGTCATCATCGTGACGCTCGGCATGTTCCTGTGGGTGTACGGCACCGCCGAGCACTCCGGCATGAAGGTCACGAACATTCCGCCGGAAGGACAACAGCTCCTCGGCGTCGGAGTGCTGCTCGGACTCGTCGTCCAGGCCCTGGCGATGATCCCGTACCTGCGCGAGACCGGATTCAGCCCGCGTCTGCGCTTCGACTGGAAGGGCCACGGCCTCGGCAAGGCCGTGACGCTCGCGAAGTGGACCGTGCTGTTCGTCCTCGCGAACCAGGCGGGCGCCATCGTCGTCTCCCAGCTGTCCACGGCGGCCGGCAAGGCCTCGCCCGTAGACGGCACGGGCTTCGCCGCCTACGCCAACGCCCAGCTGATCTGGGGCCTTCCCCAGGCCATCATCACCGTCTCTCTCATGGCCGCCCTGCTGCCCCGCCTCGCGCGATCCGCGGCGGAGGACGACGCCGGCGCCGTCCGCGACGACATCTCCCAGGGGCTGAGGACGACGGCAGTGGCGATCGTGCCCATCGCCTTCGGCTTCCTCGCGCTCGGCATCCCGATGTGCACGCTGATGTTCGGCTCCTCCGGCAGCAGCGAGGCCACGAACATGGGCTTCATGCTGATGGCCTTCGGTCTCGGACTGGTCCCGTACTCCGTGCAGTACGTCGTCCTGCGGGCCTTCTACGCGTACGAGGACACACGGACCCCGTTCTACAACACGGTGATCGTGGCCGGCGTCAACGCCGCGGCGTCAGCCCTGTGTTACTTCGTACTCCCGTCCCGCTGGGCCGTGGTCGGCATGGCCGCCTCCTACGGCCTGGCCTACGTGATCGGAGTAGGTGTCGCGTGGCGCCGGCTGAGCAGGCGGCTGGGCGGCGACCTGGACGGCGCCCGCGTCATGCGGACGTACGCGCGCCTGAGCATCGCCTCGGTACCCGCTGCGCTGCTGAGCGGCGCGGCCTGCTACTACATCTCCAAGGCTCTTGGACAGGGCGTCGCCGGTTCGCTCGCCGCGCTGGTGGCCGGCGGAGCCGTCCTGCTGGGCGTCTTCTACGTGGCCGCGCGGCGCATGCGTATCGAGGAGCTGAACTCGCTGGTCGGTATGGTCCGAGGGCGTCTGGGCCGCTGAATCGGGGGGTACGCGCACAACCATCGTCCGCCATCGCGTGTCGTGCTAAGCGGCGGACTGTGGGCACAATTGGTTTCGGCGTCGGACGGCGCGCAACGGGGTTAGGCCGGCGCGCTATGGATGGGGAGGCAGGAACGACGGTGGCGGAACGGAGCACGGCTGCCGTCGACGTGGCAGACAACAGCGGCGACGAGCCGCTGACCGCCAAGGCGGACCAGTCCACGGCCGACGGGGTGGCCAAGAACCCGGAGCGGATCACGGAACACGACGTGGCACAGGGGAGTGGCGGGACCGAGGGTCCCGGAGCGAAGGCGACGCCGCCCGAACTGCACAGCGGTCACAAGCTCGCCAGACGTTACCGCCTCGAGGACTGTGTCACCCGTCTGGACGGTTTCAGCAGTTGGCGTGCGGTGGACGAGAAGCTGCGCCGCGCCGTCGGCGTGCACGTCCTGCCGGCGGACCACTCGCGGGCACGCGCCGTGCTGGCCGCGGCCCGCTCCTCCGCGCTGCTCGGCGACCCCCGCTTCGTCCAGGTCCTCGACGCTGTCGAGGAGAACGACCTCGTGTACGTCGTGCACGAGTGGCTGCCCGACGCCACGGAGCTCACCACACTCCTGTCCGCCGGTCCGCTGGAGCCGCACGACGCCTACCAGATGGTCAGCCAGGTCTCCGCCGCCATGGCCGCCGCCCATCGCGAGGGCCTCGCCCATCTCCGGCTGAACCCCAACGCCGTACTGCGCACGTCCACGGGACAGTGGCGCATCCGCGGCCTGGCCGTGAACGCCGCGCTGCGCGGTATCAGTTCCGACACCCCGCAGCGCGCCGACACCGAGGCGATCGGGGCCCTGCTGTACGCGTCGCTGGTGCAGCGCTGGCCGTACGAGAGCGATGCCTACGGTCTGTCGGGACTGCCCAAGGACGTCGGCCTCATCCCTCCGGACCAGGTGCGCGCCGGAGTCCACCGCGGCCTGTCGGAGCTCGCCATGCGTGCGCTCGTCAACGACGGTGCGACCGCCTCCCGCCACGAGTCCCCCTGCACGACACCGGAGGAACTGGTGAAGGCGGTCGGCGAGATGCCCCGCATCCGCCCGCCGGAGACCGCCTTCAGCGCGCCGCCGGACTACCAGCACACGACGTACCAGCAGGGCACGTACGGCCGCACCACACCGCATCCCGGTGTCCCCCAGCCGGTCGCGTCCCCGCCGTCTCCGCTGCAGAGCCGCACCGGCAAGGCCCTGAAGTGGGCCGTCTCCGCGCTGCTCATCGCCGCGCTGGGGCTGGGCAGCTGGCAGCTCGCGGACGCGCTGATGGAACGGGGCAACCAGTCGGACGACCCGAACAGGTCGCAGACGACGGACGGGAACGAAAAGGGCTCCGTGGAGAAGAAGCCGGCTGCCAAGCCGCTCACCATCGCCGGGGCTCAGGAGTACGTCGCCAGCGGCGAGGCCCAGGCCCCCGGCGACGTCGGCCTCACCTACGACGGCGACGGCTCGACGTACTGGCGCACCAACCGCTACAACGACGGTCCGGAACTTGCTCCCTACAAGCCCGGCGTGGGCATCGTCTACGACCTCGGCTCGTCCCAGGAGGTCTCGGCCGCGTCGATAGGGCTCCGGTACCCGGGTGACCACACGACGGTTCACCTTTACGCGACCGACTCGCTGACCCCTTCGACCGGCGTCGACGGAATGCAGGAGATCGGAACCGCCACGGCGAGCGGCACCTCTCTCAGCGTGAAGGCGTCGAAGTCGGTGAAGACCCAGTACGTGCTGGTGTGGATCACGGCAGTGCCGAACGCGCCCACCGACGGCTACAGCGGCGCCGGTTACAAGCAGGCCGTGACCGACGTGAAGTTCACGGGCTGACGTCTCACCGAAGGGGGAGGGGGTCCGATGGCGGAAGGCGCCGGGTACGAGACGGCGAGCGATCAGGATCTGCTCGCCCGCCATGTGGAAGGCGACCCCGACGCCTTCGGTGAGATCGTGCGGCGGCACCGCGACCGGCTCTGGGCGGTCGCACTGCGGACGCTGGGAGACCGTGAGGAGGCCGCTGACGCGGTCCAGGACGCTCTCGTCTCCGCCTACCGTGCCGCCCACACCTTCCGCGGGCAGTCGGCCGTCACCACATGGCTGCACCGCATCACGGTGAACGCCTGCCTCGACCGTGCCCGCAAGGCGGCCTCCCGCAAGACGGCTCCGGTCGATGACACCGAGCGGCTGGAGCAGCTGCTGGAGCCCCATGAGTCGGCCTCTGCGCCTGCCGAACGCAACGATCTGCACCGCCAGCTCCTCGAAGCGCTCGGCACTCTCCCGCTCGATCAGCGTGCGGCCCTCGTCCTGGTGGACATGCAGGGCTACCCGGTCGCCGAGGCCGCCCGCGTCCTTGACGTCCCGACCGGCACGGTGAAGAGCCGGTGCGCCCGTGGCAGAGCCAAGCTCCTGCCACTGCTCACCCATCTGCGACCGGAGAACACCGGCGAGGACGAAGATCCGGCCGCCGGACGGAACCGGGCTGAGGGGACATCCGTCCCACCGGCAGCGGGACCGCACGACGCGGGCCCACGGAATGCAGGGCCAAGCGACTCAGCTGCTGTGAAGGGCGGAGGTGGGCGAACGTGACTTCCACGACGGACACGGCCGGGCACCCGGACGTCACGGAGATCTCCGACCTCACCGAGGGCCTGCTGCCATCGTCCCGCACAGCGGACGTGCGACGCCATCTCGACGAGTGCGATCTCTGCGCGGACGTCTTCGCCTCGCTGGAAGAGATCCGCGGCGTGCTCGGCACGCTGCCGGGACCGGCACGCATGCCCGCCGATGTCGCAGAGCGAATCGATGCCGCTCTCGCGGCAGAGGCACTACTCGATGCCACGGCGCCGGACACGGCGAGCGCCATCGCCCCCGTGGAAGCGGCCCGCGTGAACGACGGCGCGCATGTTTCACGTGAAACATCGACCGTGACGGCTCGACCCGCGGGACGCGCCCGCACAACGACCACGGGGCCGGGCCGCAAGGAACGCAAGCACGGCCGGCGTCGCAGGGTGGCCGTTCTGGGGGCTGTGCTCTCCGTCGGCGCCCTGGGGCTGGCCTCGCTACTCGTCTCCTCCCTGCAGGGCGACCAGGGCACCACGCCCGAAGGCCGAAAGCCCTCGGCCGGGGACACCTTCGCAGCGGGCAAGCTGGAGCAGCAGGTCGCGGACCTCCTGGCCAAGAGCGAGAAGTCCGGTGGCTCCTCGCGTACTCCCCGCGACCTGGGTGCGCAGTCCGACCCCGGCAGCGAGGGCCCGCGCATCCTCACCAAGCCCACCGTTCCGGTGCCCGAGTGCGTCCAGAACGGTATCGGTCGGGACGACGACGCACTGGCAACCGAGAACGGCACGTATCAGGGGACGACTGCTCTGCTCGTGGTCATGCCTGACACCTCGGACCCCTCGCGTGTCACGGCCTATGTCGTGGACGCCACGTGCGTGAAGGATTCGCCTTCCGCCTCGGCCGAGGTGCTGCTGAAGCATTCCTACGCGCACTCCTGAGGGCACCGGTCCTCCTGGGAACGCAAGAGCCCCTCAGAAGGCATCCGCAACCCTCGCCTGGCCAGTCGCCCCAACGGGTCTCCGCTCTGCAGACGGCTCTCCGTGTACCCGGGCACAACGGGAATGCGAGCCCCTTAGGATCCGTTGGGTGGGATGAGAGTCCTGAGAGGGCCCTCACCGGTCGAACGACGCAGTCCAGAGACGAGGAATCAAGCCGTGAGCGATGTCCGTAACGTGATCATCATCGGCTCCGGGCCCGCCGGCTACACGGCGGCGCTCTACACCGCGCGCGCGTCGTTGAAGCCGCTGGTGTTCGAGGGTGCCGTCACCGCCGGTGGCGCCCTGATGAACACCACGGACGTGGAGAACTTCCCGGGCTTCCAGGACGGGATCATGGGCCCCGAGCTCATGGACAACATGCGCGCCCAGGCGGAGCGTTTCGGTGCCGAACTCGTTCCGGACGACGTGGTCTCCGTCGACCTGGCCGGTGAGATCAAGACCGTCACCGACACCGCCGGCACGGTGCACCGAGCGAAGGCCGTGATCGTGGCCACCGGTTCGCAGCACCGCAAGCTGGGTCTGCCCAACGAGGACGCGCTGTCCGGCCGCGGTGTCTCCTGGTGCGCCACCTGTGACGGGTTCTTCTTCAAGGACCAGGACATCGCCGTGATCGGCGGTGGTGACACCGCGATGGAGGAGGCCACCTTCCTCTCACGTTTCGCCAAGTCCGTGACGGTCGTCCACCGCCGGGACACGCTGCGCGCCTCCAAGGCGATGCAGGAGCGTGCCTTCGCCGACCCGAAGATCACGTTCGTATGGGACAGCGAGATCGCGGAGATCCAGGGTGACCCGAAGCTCTCCGGACTGAAGCTGCGCAACGTGAAGACCGGCGAGCTCTCGGACCTGCCGGTGACCGGTCTCTTCATCGCCATCGGCCACGACCCGCGGACCGAGCTGTTCAAGGGCCAGCTGGAGCTGGACGAGGAGGGCTACCTGAAGGTGACCGCCCCCTCGACCCGCACCAACCTGACCGGTGTCTTCGGTGCAGGCGACGTGGTGGACCACACCTACCGACAGGCCATCACCGCAGCCGGCACCGGCTGCTCCGCCGCCCTGGACGCCGAGCGCTTCCTTGCCGCCCTCGCGGACGAAGAGAAGGCCGAGCCCGAGAAGACCACTGTCTAATCCCCTCGCCCACCCCACGCACCAACCAGTTAAGGAGCCCGCCGTGGCCGGCACCCTGAAGAATGTGACCGACGCCTCCTTCGAGCAGGACGTCCTCAAGAACGACAAGCCCGTACTGGTGGACTTCTGGGCCGCCTGGTGCGGTCCGTGCCGCCAGATCGCGCCGTCGCTCGAGGCCATCGCTGCCGAGTTCGGCGAGAAGATCGAGATCGTCAAGCTGAACATCGACGAGAACCCCGGCACGGCCGCCAAGTACGGCGTCATGTCGATTCCCACCCTGAACGTCTACCAGGGTGGCGAGGTCGCCAAGACCATCGTCGGAGCCAAGCCGAAGGCCGCGATCCTGCGCGACCTCGCGGACTTCATCGCGGAGTAGCAGGCGGCGCCGCCGCAGCGCGGCGCATGTTTCACGTGAAACACGAATGGGCCAACCCCGCCGGGTTGGCCCATTTGCTGTGTCAGCGATCAACCGGAGCCTTACCAGCGATCTCCCTGCCGACTACAGCGGTCGCAGTGCCGGCTCCTTCTGCACCGCCCCCAGCAACCGGTCCAGTGCCATCTCCACGTCTTCTTTCCAGGAGAGGGTCGTTCGCAGCTCCAGTCGCATACGCGGGAAGGTGGGATGCGGCCGGACCGTCTTGAAGCCCACCGCGAGCAGATGCTCCGCGGGCAGCACGCAGGCAGGCTCCTTCCACCGGGCGTCCCCGAAGGCCTCGATCGCCTTGAAGCCCCGCCGCAGCAGATCCTTGGCCACCGTCTGCACCATCACACGGCCCAGCCCCTGCCCCTGGTACCCCGGCACGATGAACGCGGTCATCAGCTGCACCGCGTCCGGCGCCACGGGACTGGTCGGGAAAGCCGTCGAACGTGGCACATAGGCCGGAGGCGCGTAGAGCACAAAGCCCACCGGTACGTCGTCGACATAGACGACCCGTCCGCAGGAACCCCACTCCAGCAGGACAGCCGAGATCCAGGCTTCCTTCTCCAGGGCGGGCGTACCCGCCCTTACCGCGGCCTCGCCGCTGACTGGGTCGAGCTCCCAGAAGACACACGTGCGGCAGCGCCGGGGTAGATCCTGAAGGTTGTCCAGCGTGAGCGGTACGAGCCGACGCCCCATGAAGGCTGTTCCTCGCTTCCCTCGCTCGCAGCATCACGAGCGGCAGTCAGAGCACTCCGTTCCCTGAGCAGGCTGCCGACGAACCCGCCGACCGCTCCCAGGCCCAGTCCCGCGCTCAGCAGTCCGGTCCGGCTCATCGTTCGCACGGCCCCCGCCTCCCATAGACGTACCGCAGACGTACTGCCAGGTGGATGCGCCATACCCGAACGCATCGTATCCATGAAGCGATTCCCTCGATACCGCCAGAAAGCAAAGTGCGGGTCGTGTTCCGGTACACACCGGACACGACCCGCACGAAGGTCCGCGGAGCGGGCTCACGCCCGCGCCAGGGGACTCAGTCGTCCGACTCCTCGAGGTCGCCGCCCTCCAGAAGGCTCTTCTGAAGGACAGGTCCCTCGCCCGGGGCGAGTGAGCCGAGAATCCGCTCAAGGTCCTCCATGGAGGCGAACTCCACGGTGATCTTGCCCTTCTTCTGGCCGAGGTCGACCTTGACCCGGGTCTCGAAGCGATCCGACAGACGCGTCGCGAGGTCGGTCAGTGCCGGGGAGACGCGAGCGCCGGCCCGTGGCCCCTTGGAACGCTGAGCCGCCTTGGGCCGCGACCCCATGAGAGTCACGATCTCCTCGACGGCCCGCACCGAGAGACCCTCGGCCACGATCCGGTGCGCCAGCCGGTCCTGCTCCTCCGAGTCCTCCACGGAGAGCAGCGCGCGTGCGTGTCCGGCGGAAAGCACACCCGCCGCCACCCGGCGCTGAACGGCCGGCGACAATTTCAGCAGACGCAGCGTGTTGGAGACCTGTGGACGGGACCGGCCGATGCGGTCGGCCAGCTGGTCGTGCGTGCAGTTGAAGTCCTTCAGCAGCTGGTCGTAGGCGGCTGCCTCTTCCAGCGGGTTCAGCTGCGCCCGGTGGAGGTTCTCCAGCAGCGCGTCGAGGAGGAGCTTCTCGTCGTCCGTGGCGCGCACGATCGCCGGGATCGCCTCAAGGCCCGCCTCACGGCAAGCCCGCCAGCGCCGCTCGCCCATGATGAGCTCATAGCGGGCGTAGCCCAGCTGGCGTACGACGACCGGCTGGAGAAGACCGACCTCCTTGATGGAGGTGACGAGCTCCTGCAGCGCGTCCTCGTCGAAGACCTCACGGGGCTGACGTGGGTTGGGTGTGATGGAGTCGAGCGGCAGCTCGGCGAAATGGGCGCCCATGGGAGGTGCGGGCATGTCCACCCCGTCGTCCACCGACGGCTCTGCGGTTTCACGTGAAACAGGCGGCAGTGTGGCCACCTTGGCCGCAGCCACGCCCCGGTCAGTTGTCAGCACCGGCACCGCCGCGGGAGACGTGGATGCAGCACCTCCCACCGCTGTCTGGGCCGGCGTCCTTTCGGTCGGGGCCGCAGGGATCAGCGCCCCGAGACCACGGCCCAGTCCCCTCCGTCGCTCGCTCACTGGATCCCCTCCACCATGCTCTGGTCGCTCTGGGCGCCGATGTGTGCGTGCGTCGCGTCGTAGCTGACGCCCACACCCTTCAGCGCGATTTCTCGTGCCGCCTCAAGATAGGAGAGGGCACCGCTCGAACCTGGATCGTAGGTCAGGACCGTCTGACCGTAACTCGGCGCCTCGGAGATACGGACCGAGCGCGGGATGCTCGTCCGCAGCACCTCTTCACCGAAGTGGCTACGAACCTCGTCCGCCACCTGGGAGGCAAGACGTGTCCGGCCGTCGTACATGGTGAGCAGGATCGTCGAGACATGCAGCGCGGGGTTGAGGTGCCCCCGTACCAGGTCGACATTGCGCAGCAACTGCCCCAGACCCTCCAGTGCGTAGTACTCGCACTGGATCGGGATGAGAACCTCCTGGCCCGCGACGAGCGCGTTGACCGTCAACAGGCCCAGGGAGGGCGGGCAGTCGATGAGGATGTAGTCCAGGGGCTGCTCATAGGCCTGGATCGCCCGCTCAAGACGACTCTCCCGTGCCACCAGAGACACAAGCTCGATCTCCGCACCGGCGAGATCGATCGTGGCTGGGGCGCAGAAGAGACCCTCGACATCAGGAACCGGCTGGACGACCTCCGAGAGCGGCTTGCTCTCGACCAACACGTCATAGATGGACGGGACTTCCGCGTGGTGGTCGATCCCCAGAGCGGTGGACGCGTTGCCCTGCGGGTCGAGGTCGATCACCAAGACGCGCCCGCCATGCAGAGCCAGCGACGCGGCAAGGTTGACCGTCGTCGTTGTCTTACCCACCCCACCCTTCTGGTTGGCGACGACGATGACACGGGTCTGATCAGGTCTCGGCAGACCCTCACCGGCCCGGCCCAGAGCCTCGACCGCCAGTTGGGCAGCACGACCGATGGGAGTGTCGTCCATCGGGGGCGGTGTTTCACGTGAAACATCGTCCCCCGGCGACTCGGTACGGGGACCGGGGACCGGATCGGTCATCGGTCCCGCGATGTTGGCGTCGGACCGCAAGGATTCACTCTCCTCGACTACAGGCTCGCAATGAACAGAGCCTCCCATGCCTTCGGGGTCGTGAACCAGTGAGGCCTGGTGTTCTGTGGAGAAATCCACCTCTGTGGACAACTCCGTGCCCCCGGAGGGGGACGGAATGTCATCCGAAACGGCCGGAGCCTCGCCGAGTGAGCCGAGAGGCTTGCGGTCTCGGGGTTCGGCCGCGGCGCGACCGCGGCTGATGATGCCGTGCAGCAGTGAGCGACGTTTCACGTGAAACACGATGCACAGCAGCCGCGACCGGACTGTCGCGACACTCCGGGGTGCGTAGGTTTGGCAGCTTGTGTGGAGTACGTCTCGTCCTCAGGACGGATCAGCGGCGCCGGCGTGCCCGCCCCGTCCGTGCAGCCTTCGCCCGCTTCGCCGCGAACCGAACCCCGCCGGGGCTCTCCCCGACCTCGACACGTACGACCGTGGACAGGGGGTCCACGACGCCCTCTCCCACGTGCAGGATGGAAGTGCCGACAGCGCCGAGTTTGCTCAGCGCGGTACTCGCGGCCTTGAGCTCCTCCTCCGCCGTGTCGCCCTTGAGCGCGAGCATCTCACCGTAGGGACGCAGCAACGGAATGCCCCAGGTGGCCAATCGGTCCAGTGGGGCCACCGCCCGTGCCGTGACCACATGGACCGGCGGGAGCTTGCCCATGACTTCCTCGGCGCGGCCCCGCACGACCGTGACATGGTCCAGGCCGAGCAGTTCGACGACCTCGGTGAGGAAGTTCGTCCGCCGCAGCAGGGGTTCCAGCAGCGTGATCTTCAGGTCCTCGCGGACCAGGGCCAGCGGGATACCCGGCAGACCGGCACCGGAACCGACATCGCAGACGGTGACGCCCTCAGGGACGACCTCCGAGAGCACCGCGCAGTTCAGCAGATGACGTTCCCAGAGCCGGGGCACCTCCCGGGGACCGATGAGCCCCCGCTGTACGCCTGCCTCGGCCAGCAGCTCCGCGTACCGGACCGCGTCCGCGAAGCGATCGCCGAATACCGCCCGGGCCTCCTCGGGAGCGGTGGGGAGCTCCGCTGCCTCCGTCACGGGGACCGTCCTTCCGTACCCTCCAGCGCGCACGCGCTGACTACCAGGCTGACAAAGATCGGCCCCGCCTGCGCAACAGACGGGGCCGGTGGAGCGTGGGACCGCTCAGGCAGGCAGTACGACGACGAAGCGCTGCGGCTCCTCGCCCTCGGACTCGCTGCGCAGCCCCGCGGCCTTGACGGCGTCGTGCACGACCTTGCGCTCGAACGGCGTCATCGGCTTGAGCTTCACGGGAGAACCGCTGTTCCTGACCTCTGCAGCGGCCTTGGCGCCCAGCTCGGAGAGTTCGGAGCGCTTTCTGGCGCGGTATCCCGCGATGTCCAGCATCAGCCGGCTGCGGTCACCGGTCTCCCGGTGCACGGCCAGGCGCGTGAGCTCCTGGAGCGCCTCCAGCACCTCACCGTCCCTGCCGACCAGCTTCTGCAGGTCGTGGGTTCCCGCGTCGCTGATGATCGAGACAGCGGCGCGGTCGCCCTCGACGTCCATGTCGATGTCGCCGTCGAGATCGGCGATGTCCAGCAGACCTTCGAGGTAGTCCGCCGCGATCTCGCCCTCCTGCTCCAGGCGGGTCAGGGTGTCTGCACCCTCGGCAGCGGCGGAGGTGGTGCCTTCCGTCACGGGATGGACTCCTTCTTACTTCTTGGACGAGGACTTGGGCCGCTGCGGCCCCTTGCGCTGGCCGGACTGGGCCCGGCTGCGGCCCCCGCCACCGGACTTCGGCGCCGCCTTGCCGGCCGATTCCGCCGCGGCGTCCTGCGGCTGGTCGGACTTGCTCAGCGAGGTCGACGGCGCGGAGGTGTTCCCGGCATCGGTCGTCCCGGCCCCGCCCGCGGGCTTGGGGCCGCCGGTGGTCTGACGCTTGGACTTCGGCTGCCGCTTCGGCTGCTGACGCTTCGGAGCGGCGGCGGTGGTCGGCGTACCGTCCTCGGTGACCGTGGCCACGGCGCCCTCGCTCTTCACGACATTGCCGTCGGGCTGGGCCGCGAGGCCCGCCTTGCTCAGACCGTTGATGAACTTGCGCTCGTAGTCGTTGCGGTCCCGGCCCTTTGCCACGATGGCCTTGACGATGGCACGCTCGCGCCGGCTACGGGTCTTGCCGTGGTGCGTGACGTGCTTGTACAGCCGGTCCAGGTAGGAGGCCTGGGCCTTGGAACCCGGGGTCGGGTTGTTGTGGATGACGTACATCTGCTGGCCCATGGTCCACACGTTGGTGGTCAGCCAGTAGACGAGGACACCGACCGGGAAGTTGATGCCGAAGACGGCGAAGATGACCGGGAAGACGTACATCAGCATCTTCTGCTGCTGCATGAACGGGGTCTTCACCGAGGTGTCGACGTTCTTCGTCATCAGCTGACGCTGCGTGTAGAACTGCGACAGCGACATCAGGACGATCATGATCGCCGTGACGATCCGGACGTCGAGGATCGAGGAGCCGAGCGCCTCGACCTTGTCCGCGTTGTCGGTGAACTTCGCGGCGAGCGGGGCACCGAAGATGTGCGCCTTCTGCGCGCTCTCCAGCAGCCGGGTGTTGATCACGCCGACGGTGTCGTTCGACGCGATGCTGTTCAGCACGTGGTACAGGGCGAAGAAGAACGGCGACTGCGCGAGGATGGGAAGGCACGAGGAGAGCGGGTTGGTGCCCGTCTCCTTGTACAGCTTCATCATCTCTTCGGACTGACGCTGCTTGTCGTTCTTGTAGCGCTCCTGGATCTTCTTCATCTCGGGCTGGAGCGTCTGCATGGCCCGGGTCGCCTTGATCTGCTTCACGAAGAGCGGGATCAGGCAGATGCGGATCAGGATCACCAGCGACACGATGGACAGGCCCCAGGCCCAGCCCGTGTCAGGGCCGAAGATCGCACCGTACAGCGAATGGAACTGGACGATGACCCACGAAACGGGTGTGGTGATGAAGCTGAAGAGGCTGGCAATCGTGTCCACTAATCATGCTCCTTGGGCATGGGACGAGGTCTCTGCGGCCGGGCTCGGAGGAACGTCGATCGATGCACTCGAGGGTCCGTTCGCTTCGGTGGCCGTTTCGGCGGCGGAGGGCCCGCCCTTGCGTGCGCGCCATGTGTTGCGCAGCATCTCGTGCCACCGCGGACGCTTGCGCGGCGGGACATGGTCCACACCGCCCAGCGACCACGGATTGCAGCGCAGGATGCGCCAGGCCGTGAGTGCGGTGCCCTTGAGGGCACCGTGCCGGTCGATGGCCGTGTAGCCGTAGTGGGAACACGACGGGTAGTACTTGCACACCGGCCCGAGCAGCGGGCTGACGGTCCACTGGTACAGCTTGATCAGCGCCAGCAGCGGGTACTTCATCGCGCGCCCCCTCCCAGTAGCCGCTGCAGGGCGGCGTCCAGGTCTCGGGCCAGCTGTGCATGGTCGGCGTCACCCGCACCGGGCAGCGCTCGTACGACTACCAGGCTACCGGGGGGCAGCAGGTCGACCCGGTCACGCATCAGATGGCGCAGTCTGCGCTTCACTGTGTTGCGTACGACCGCGCCGCCCACAGCCTTGCTCACGACGAAACCCGCACGTGTCCGGGGAGCGCTCTCCCCAGGCGCGTGCGGGTCCGTGGCACCGCTACGAAGGTGGACGACGAGGAGTGGGCGTCCGGCCCGGCGTCCTCGTCGTACCGCGGTCGCGAAGTCCTCGCGCCGCCTCAGCCGGTTCTCGGTGGGCAGCACGACGTCATGACCTGATCGGAATCAGGCGGACAGGCGGGCGCGACCCTTGCCACGGCGGGACGCGAGAATCGCGCGGCCGGCACGGGTGCGCATACGCAGCCGGAAGCCGTGGGTCTTGGCGCGACGACGGTTGTTCGGCTGGAAGGTGCGCTTGCTCACTCGGGGGCTCCAGAAGAAATCGGGGTTTGCGGGGTGCCGTCCTGGCTGTCACCGTGCGCCCACGAGTAGCTCGCGTTACGCCCGAGTGCACCGCTTTCCGATCACCTTGACGCGATCTGTGCCCATCGGAGGCAGGCGGCAGCAGCCATCGACAACTCGACCTGGTTACGGTACGCGCGGCTACGCCATCCGGTCAAACCAAGGGCCATGGGGAGACACTGTCCACAGCCTGGGGACAACAACTTGAACCGTACCCGTCGCGCTGACTACCGTGGCTGGACTCCGATTCGTTCCCTTATCCCCGCCCGACCCGATTTACATCCCGACCCGTCCCACGACCACACGTTCGTGGGACCCGTGAGAGAGCGTGCCCTGTGGCTGACGTACCTGCCGATCTTGCCGCAGTGTGGCCACGAGTACTCGAGCAACTTCTGGGTGAGGGCCGTGGACAGGGCGTCGAGACCAAGGACGAACACTGGATCCGGCGCTGCCAGCCGCTCGCGCTGGTCGCCGACACCGCACTGCTCGCCGTACCGAACGAGTTTGCGAAGGGTGTCCTGGAAGGGCGCCTCGCACCGATCGTGAGCGAGACGCTGAGCCGGGAGTGCGGCCGCCCGATCCGGATCGCGATCACCGTCGACGACTCCGCGGGCGAGCCTCCGCCGGCGCCCCCGGTCCCGCCCCAGCAGCGCTACGAGGAGCCCGAGCTCCCATCCTCCGGGCAGTACGAGGGGTACGGCCGGCACCGCGCCGAGCAGCTCCCGGGCTCACCCGGCGACCAGCTACCCAGCCCGCGCCCCGCCTATCCCTCGGAGTACCAGCGCCCCGAGCCGGGCGCCTGGCCGCGGCCGTCCCAGGACGAGTACAGCTGGCAGCAGCAACGCCTCGGCTTTCCCGAGCGCGATCCGTACGCGACGCCGTCGCGCGAGCCGTACGACTCACAGGACTCCTACGGCTCACAGGACACGTACGGCGCCCCGTTGCGCGACTCCTACGGGCCGCCCGCCCAGGACTACCGCCCGCAGGGCCGGGAGCGGCCGTACGAGCAGCAGCGCTCGGAGTACGAGCCGTCACGCGGCGACTACGACCAGCGCGACGCCCGCCGGGAACTGCCCGAGCAGCCGATGGGCGGCGGGCAGGTGCACCGTGGCCCGGTCGGCGCCGCGCTGCCGGTGTCCAGCGGCGCCCCCGGTCCGCTCGCCGCGCAGCCCGCGCCGGCGACCGGTCCCGGGGAGCCGACCGCACGGCTGAACCCGAAGTACCTCTTCGACACGTTCGTCATCGGCGCCTCGAACCGCTTCGCGCACGCGGCCGCCGTGGCCGTCGCGGAGGCTCCGGCGAAGGCCTACAACCCCCTCTTCATCTACGGGGAGTCGGGCCTCGGCAAGACGCACCTGCTGCACGCGATCGGGCACTACGCGCGGAGCCTGTACCCGGGCACGCGCGTGCGTTACGTGAGCTCGGAGGAGTTCACCAACGAGTTCATCAACTCCATCCGCGACGGCAAGGGCGACAGCTTCCGCAAGCGGTACCGCGAGATGGACATCCTGCTGGTCGACGACATCCAGTTCCTGGCGGACAAGGAGTCGACCCAGGAGGAGTTCTTCCACACCTTCAACACCCTCCACAACGCGAACAAGCAGATCGTGCTGTCCAGCGACCGGCCGCCGAAGCAGCTGGTGACGCTGGAGGACCGGTTGCGGAACCGTTTCGAGTGGGGACTGATCACGGACGTCCAGCCGCCGGAGCTGGAGACCCGGATCGCGATTCTTCGCAAGAAGGCGGTGCAGGAGCAGCTCAACGCCCCACCGGAGGTGCTGGAGTTCATCGCCTCGCGGATCTCGCGGAACATCCGTGAGCTGGAGGGCGCGCTGATCAGGGTGACGGCGTTCGCCTCGCTCAACCGGCAGCCGGTGGACCTGGGCCTGACGGAGATCGTCCTGAAGGACCTGATCCCCGGCGGTGAGGACTCCACCCCGGAGATCACCTCGACGGCCATCATGAGCGCCACCGCCGACTACTTCGGCCTGACGGTCGAGGACCTGTGCGGCAGCTCCCGGGGCCGCCAGCTCGTCACGGCCCGCCAGATCGCCATGTACCTGTGCCGGGAGCTGACGGACCTGTCGCTGCCGAAGATCGGGGCGCTGTTCGGCGGCCGCGACCACACGACGGTGATGCACGCGGACCGCAAGATCCGCAATCTGATGGCCGAGCGGCGCTCCATCTACAACCAGGTGACCGAGCTGACGAACCGCATCAAGAACGGCTGACAGCGGCCGTCGCCCGCCGCCGAGGGCGCCCCGGGACAAGTTCCCCGGGGCGCCCTTCGTCGTTCCGTGGTAACCCGCTGTTCGAATAGCCACCGGGTTACGGCCACTCTCCACAGATTCGGTGAGTTTCTCCCGTCCACATGCTGGGGACTGGGAAGTTGTCCAGATCGTGTCCACAGCCACGCCTGTTGAAAGACCATCAGACCAGGTCAACTGCTTGTGGATTGGTGGACGAACGATCTCCACAGACTGTGGACAGCGGGCGCGTCCACAAGCTGTGCACGAAGTTGTCCACGGGCAACCCACAGGCTGGGGGCGGTTGTCCCCAGTGATCCCCAGCTTCTCCACAGCGCTGTCCACTGTTCGGCAACCCGACGCGCCTGATCACCGGGGCGAGTGAAAGGCGTCACACAAAGGTGCCAGGTTGGGCTGTGGGAAAGGTGGGTAAAGCTGGGGACGGCGCTGGGGAGAAGTCGCCCCGGCCTGTGCACGGGGTGTGCAGAACTTTCTTTTCTCCACAGACAGGCCCGGTTGTCCACCGCCGCCGCCCACAGGGCCCGTGGACAAAATCTCAGCTCTGAGCTGCGCAAACGCAGTTATCCACGGTATCCACAGCCCCTACTACTACTCCCGACCAGAGAGAGCGGGGAATTCGCTTCGAAGGGGGTCCTGTGCACAACTCGCCCCTCGGCGCCCGGCTGCCCCTCGTCACGACTTGACCCCGAGAGGCACCTACTGTCAGTGCGGTGCGTCAGACTGGTCCCGGTGTCCTTCCCTCCCCAGGGTCCGACGACACCGAGACAGACGACGAAGCCAGGCAGGGCGAGAAGCGCCGGCAACAGCAGGAGGCGGCAACAGTGAAGATCCGGGTGGAACGCGACGTACTCGCGGAGGCCGTGGCCTGGGCGGCGCGCAGCCTCCCGGCCCGGCCGCCGGCGCCTGTCCTCGCCGGCCTGCTGCTGAAGGCCGAGGACGGCCAGCTGAGCCTGTCCAGCTTCGACTACGAGGTCTCCGCTCGCGTGTCGGTGGAGGCCGAGGTCGAGGAGGACGGGACGGTCCTCGTCTCCGGCCGGCTGCTCGCCGACATCTCCCGCGCTCTCCCCAACCGGCCGGTGGAGATTTCCACAGACGGTGTACGGGCGACGGTGGTGTGCGGCTCCTCGCGGTTCACACTCCACACCCTGCCTGTGGAGGAGTACCCGGCGCTCCCGCAGATGCCGAACGCGACGGGCACGGTCCCCGGCGAGGTCTTCGCCGCCGCGGCCGCCCAGGTCGCCATCGCCGCCGGCCGGGACGACACGCTGCCCGTGCTGACCGGTGTGCGCATCGAGATCGAGGGCGACAAGGTGACCCTGGCCTCCACCGACCGCTACCGCTTCGCGGTCCGCGAGTTCCTGTGGAAGCCGGAGAACCCGGAGGCCTCGGCGGTCGCCCTGGTGCCCGCCAAGACGCTCCTGGACACCGCCAAGGCTCTGACCAGCGGCGACAGCGTCACGCTGGCGCTGTCCGGCTCCGGTGCGGGTGAGGGCCTGATCGGTTTCGAGGGCGCAGGGCGGCGTACGACGACCCGCCTGCTGGAGGGCGACCTCCCGAAGTACCGCACGCTCTTCCCGACGGAGTTCAACAGCGTCGCCGTTATCGAGACCGCCCCGTTCGTGGAGGCCGTCAAGCGTGTGGCCCTGGTCGCCGAGCGGAACACGCCGGTGCGGCTGAGCTTCGAGCAGGGCGTGTTGATCCTGGAGGCCGGTTCCAGCGACGACGCACAGGCTGTGGAAAGGGTCGACGCCCAGCTGGAGGGCGACGACATCTCGATCGCCTTCAACCCGACGTTCCTGCTGGACGGCCTGAGCGCCATCGACTCCCCGGTGGCCCAGCTGTCGTTCACGACCTCCACCAAGCCCGCGCTGCTCAGCGGCAAGCCGGCGCTGGACGCCGAGGCGGACGAGGCGTACAAGTACCTGATCATGCCGGTGCGACTCAGCGGCTGACGTCGTCCGGGCCGGGCGGACCGGTGATCCACAGCCTTCGCGGTCCTGTGCATCACCGGAGGCGAAGCCGCAGGTGGGGCGGTACGCGTGAGCGCGTATGCCCACAGATGTGCGCGACCGTCCGGGTCTAGGCTCGGACACGGGTACGAAAGTGCCCGACGCCACTTCGCCACACCTGTCGCAACCTAAGGAACACAACTGATGGAGCTCGGTCTCGTCGGCCTCGGCAAGATGGGCGGCAACATGCGCGAGCGGATCCGCCGCGCGGGCCACACCGTCGTCGGATACGACCGCAACCCGGACCTCGCCGATGTCCACAGCCTGGAAGGGCTTGTGGGCAAGCTCAGCGGCCCGCGCGTGGTGTGGGTGATGGTCCCGGCCGGTGCCGCCACCCAGTCGACCATCGACCAGCTGGCCGAGCTCCTGGAGCCCGGGGACGTCGTCGTGGACGGCGGCAACTCCCGCTGGACGGACGACGAGAAGCACGCCGCGGAGCTGGCCGCCAAGGGCATCGGCTTCCTCGACTGCGGTGTCTCCGGCGGCGTCTGGGGTCTGGAGAACGGCTACGCGCTGATGTACGGCGGCGAGGCGGCGGACGTCGCCAGGGTGCAGCCGGTCTTCGACGCGCTCAAGCCCGAGGGCGACTTCGGCTCCGTACACGCCGGCAAGGTCGGCGCGGGCCACTTCGCGAAGATGGTCCACAACGGCATCGAGTACGCCATGATGCAGGCCTACGCCGAGGGCTGGGAGCTCCTGGAGAAGGTCGACTCCGTGACCGACGTGCGGGAGGTCTTCCGGTCCTGGCAGGAGGGCACCGTCATCCGCTCCTGGCTGCTGGACCTCGCCGTCAACGCCCTCGACGAGGACGAGCACCTGGACAGGCTGCGCGGTTATGCACAGGACTCCGGCGAGGGCCGCTGGACTGTGGAAGCCGCCATCGACAACGCCGTGCCGCTGCCCGCGATCACGGCCTCCCTCTTCGCGCGGTTCGCCTCACGCCAGGAGGACTCGCCGCAGATGAAGATGATCGCGGCGCTGCGGAACCAGTTCGGTGGCCACGCGGTCGAGAAGAAGTAGACCCACAGGAAGTCGCACAAGAAGTAGCCAGCATTACAGGACGCTGGGGGAGGTCGGCGCACCACCATGCACGTCACGCATCTGTCGCTCGCCGACTTCCGCTCGTACGCCCGGGTCGAAGTCCCGCTCGACCCGGGCGTCACCGCCTTCGTCGGCCCCAACGGCCAGGGCAAGACCAACCTCGTCGAGGCGGTCGGCTACCTCGCCGCCCTCGGCAGCCATCGCGTCTCCTCCGACGCCCCCCTGGTCCGCCTGGGCGCCGACCGCGCGGTCATCCGCGCCCAGGTCCGGCAGGGCGACCGGCAGCAGCTGGTCGAGCTGGAGCTGAACCCGGGCAAGGCCAACCGCGCCCGCATCAACAGATCTTCGCAGGTCAGGCCGCGTGACGTACTCGGCATCGTCCGCACCGTGCTGTTCGCGCCCGAGGACCTCGCCCTGGTCAAGGGCGATCCCGGCGAGCGGCGCCGCTTCCTGGACGAGCTGGTCACCGCCCGCTCCCCGCGCATGGCCGGTGTGCGCTCCGACTACGACCGGGTCCTCAAGCAGCGCAACACCCTGCTGAAGTCGGCCGCGCTGGCCCGGCGGCACGGCGGTCGTTCCATCGATCTGTCCACGCTCGACGTCTGGGACCAGCATCTCGCGCGCGCGGGTGCCGAACTGCTCGCCCAGCGCCTCGAACTGGTCTCCGCGCTCCAGCCGCTCGCCGACAAGGCGTACGAGCAGCTGGCCCCCGGCGGCGGTCCGGTCGCCCTGGAGTACAAGCCGTCGTCCCCGGGTGACGCCCACACGCGCGAGGCGCTCTTCGAGCAGCTCATGGCCACGCTCGCGGACGCCCGCAAGCAGGAGATCGAGCGGGGCGTCACCCTGGTGGGCCCGCACCGGGACGATCTGAGCCTCAAGCTCGGTGAGATGCCCGCCAAGGGCTACGCCTCGCACGGCGAGTCCTGGTCCTACGCGCTGGCGCTGCGCCTCGCCTCCTACGACCTGCTGCGCGCCGAGGGCAACGAGCCCGTGCTGATCCTGGACGACGTCTTCGCCGAGCTCGACACGCGCCGCCGTGAGCGGCTGGCCGAGCTCGTCGCGCCCGGCGAGCAGGTGCTGGTGACGGCCGCGGTCGACGACGACGTACCGCATGTGCTGGCGGGGGCGCGGTACACCGTGGCCGACGGGGCGGTGGAACGCGTATGACGGCGCAGGGACCTGCCCCGAAGAACCCCGAACCCTCCGGCGTCGACCTCGCGCGTGTGGCGCTGCGGGCGGCGAAGGAGGCCGCACGCGCGCGTGGGGACGCGGTGCAGCAGAAGAAGCAGGCGCGCCGCGGCGGCCTGCGCTCCGGCGCGCGCGCCGACGGACGCGATCCCATGGCGCTCGGCTCCGCGATCAACCGGCTGATCAGCGAGCGCGGCTGGGAGGCCCCGGCCGCGGTGGGCGGTGTGATGGGCCGCTGGCCGCAGATCGTCGGCGACGACGTGGCCAAGCACTGCGTCCCGGAGAGGTACGACGAGGACGAGCGCGTGCTCGTCGTGCGGTGCGACTCGACCGCATGGGCCACCAATCTGCGGCTGCTCGCCCCCACGCTCGTCGCCCGGCTCAACGAGGACCTCGGCCACGGAGCGGTAAAGGCGATCAAGGTGCAGGGTCCCAGCGGTCCCACGCGCCGCTACGGCCCCTTGCGTGCCCCGGGAAGCACCGGACCCGGCGACACCTACGGCTGAGTGACGCCCTTCCCGGCGTGAACTGCATCACGTTTTGTGAGTGACCCAGGCCACGTCGGCAGGGTCCGGTGACGGGGGTTCTCCACAGGCGCGCACTGATCGTCGTACTACCGGACGCGGTTGCGAATACTGACCTGACGCCGGAGTAGCGAAGGGTTGACGCCCGGAAGCGCTGAGTGCCTCTGTGAGCCTCTTGGAGCCCCCTTCCGCATATCGGTACCCGGGCGATGATGGTTCAGGGCGGCACATGCGGACTCAGGTACCGGCAAACCCCCATCACTGTCGGCGCTACCGGTAGACTGGGAGGCAATCCCGCCCCGATCGTGGGGACCGTCCGGGAAAAGCTGAGCAACGCTGAGCAACGCTGAACAAGGCTTACCAACGCAACATGCCGCAGCCGCTCCGGCAACCCGCCGACGAGCCCGGCTCGTGCTGTGCCAGAAAGGGCGCTTCGTGGCCGATTCCGGCAACCCCAACGAGAACATTCCGTCCACCGGCGCCGGCGTGACCGCCGCGGCCTCCGCATCGAGCGGCGAGGTCACGGCCTCGTACGACGCCAGCGCCATCACCGTCCTCGAGGGTCTGGACGCGGTCCGCAAGCGACCGGGCATGTACATCGGCTCGACCGGTGAGCGAGGACTGCACCACCTCGTGTACGAGGTCGTCGACAACTCCGTCGACGAGGCGCTGGCCGGGCACGCGGACACCATCGACGTCACGATCCTGCCCGACGGCGGGGTCCGGGTCGTCGACAACGGCCGAGGCATCCCGGTGGGCATCGTCCCGTCCGAGAACAAGCCGGCTCTCGAGGTCGTGCTGACCGTGCTGCACGCGGGCGGCAAGTTCGGCGGCGGCGGCTACGCGGTCTCCGGTGGTC
This sequence comes from Streptomyces sp. NPDC047706, assembly GCF_043204795.1. NCBI lineage: Bacteria > Bacillati > Actinomycetota > Actinomycetes > Kitasatosporales > Streptomycetaceae > Streptomyces > Streptomyces sp. NPDC047706. Next base: position 26,691 of record NZ_JBIDCW010000002.1, read on the forward strand.
TGCACGGCGTGGGCGTCTCCGTCGTGAACGCCCTGTCCTCCAGGGTCGCCGTCGAGGTGCGGACCGACGGCCACCGCTGGACGCAGGACTACAAGATGGGCGTCCCCACGGCCCCCCTCGCCCAGCACGAGGCCACCGAGGAGACCGGTACCTCGGTCACCTTCTGGGCCGACAACGACATCTTCGAGACCACGGACTACTCCTTCGAGACGCTCTCGCGGCGCTTCCAGGAGATGGCGTTCCTCAACAAGGGCCTGACGATCAAGCTCACCGACGAGCGCGAGTCGGCCAAGGCCACGGCGGGCGCGGACGAGGCGGGCGCGGACGAGAAGCAGGAGCCCAAGACCGTCTCGTACCACTACGAGGGCGGCATCGTCGACTTCGTGACGTACCTCAACTCCCGCAAGGGAGACGTGGTGCACCCGTCGGTCATCGACCTGCAGGCGGAGGACAAGGAGAAGAACCTGTCCCTCGAGGTCGCGATGCAGTGGAACAGCGGCTACACCGAGGGTGTCTACTCGTTCGCGAACATCATCCACACGCACGAGGGCGGTACCCACGAGGAGGGCTTCCGCGCCGCGCTGACCTCGCTGATCAACAAGTACGCGCGCGACAAGAAGCTGCTGCGCGAGAAGGACGACAACCTCACGGGTGACGACATTCGCGAGGGTCTGACGGCGATCATCTCGGTCAAGCTGAGCGAACCCCAGTTCGAGGGTCAGACCAAGACCAAGCTCGGCAACACGGAGGCGAAGACCTTCGTGCAGAAGGTCGTCTACGAGCACCTCAACGACTGGCTCGACCGCAACCCCAACGAGGCCGCGGACATCGTCCGCAAGGGCATCCAGGCGGCCACCGCGCGCGTGGCGGCCCGCAAGGCACGTGACCTGACCCGCCGCAAGGGCCTGCTGGAGAGCGCGTCGCTGCCGGGCAAGCTGTCCGACTGCCAGTCGAACGACCCGATCAAGTGCGAGATCTTCATCGTCGAGGGTGACTCCGCCGGCGGCTCGGCCAAGTCCGGCCGTAATCCGGAGTACCAGGCGATCCTCCCGATCCGCGGCAAGATCCTCAACGTCGAGAAGGCGCGGATCGACAAGATCCTGCAGAACCAGGAGATCCAGGCACTGATCTCCGCCTTCGGCACGGGTGTGCACGAGGACTTCGACATCGAGAGGCTCCGCTATCACAAGATCATCCTGATGGCGGACGCCGACGTAGACGGCCAGCACATCAACACCCTGCTGCTGACCTTCCTGTTCCGCTTCATGCGGCCGCTGGTCGAGGCGGGACACGTGTTCCTGTCACGTCCCCCGCTATACAAGATCAAGTGGGGCCGGGAGGACGTCGACTACGCGTACTCCGACCGCGAGCGTGACGCGCTGATCGAGATGGGCCGGCAGCGCGGCAAGCGGATCCGGGAGGACTCGATCCAGCGCTTCAAGGGTCTCGGTGAGATGAACGCCGAGGAGCTGCGCATCACCACGATGGACCAGGAGCACCGCGTCCTCGGCCAGGTCACCCTCGACGACGCCGCGCAGGCCGACGAGCTGTTCTCGGTCCTGATGGGCGAGGACGTCGAGGCCCGCCGCCAGTTCATCCAGCGCAACGCCAAGGACGTCCGCTTCCTCGACATCTGAGTCGGTCCCAGCTGACCGCACCAGGAAGGATCTTCACCAGCTATGGCCGACGAGAACACTCCTGTCACGCCCGAGGACGAGGGCCAGACCCTCCGCGTCGAGCCCGTCGGGCTCGAGACGGAGATGCAGCGCTCGTACCTCGACTACGCGATGTCCGTCATCGTCTCCCGCGCGCTGCCGGACGTCCGGGACGGCCTCAAGCCCGTCCACCGCCGCGTCCTGTACGCGATGTACGACGGCGGCTACCGCCCCGAGCGCGGCTTCTACAAGTGCGCCCGTGTGGTCGGCGACGTCATGGGCAACTACCACCCCCACGGCGACAGCTCCATCTACGACGCCCTGGTCCGCCTGGCCCAGCCGTGGTCGATGCGCATGCCGCTCGTCGACTCCAACGGCAACTTCGGCTCCCCGGGCAACGACCCCGCCGCGGCCATGCGCTACACCGAGTGCAAGATGGCGCCGCTGTCGATGGAGATGGTCCGCGACATCGACGAGGAGACCGTCGACTTCACGGACAACTACGACGGGCGCTCCCAGGAACCGACCGTCCTGCCCGCCCGCTTCCCCAACCTGCTGATCAACGGCTCCGCGGGCATCGCGGTCGGCATGGCGACCAACATCCCGCCGCACAACCTGCGCGAGGTCGCGGCCGGCGCCCAGTGGTACCTGGAGAACCCGGAGGCCTCGCACGAGGAGCTCCTGGACGCGCTGATCGAGCGCATCAAGGGCCCGGACTTCCCCACCGGCGCCCTGGTCGTGGGCCGCAAGGGCATCGAGGAGGCGTACCGCACCGGCCGCGGCTCCATCACGATGCGCGCGGTGGTCGAGGTCGAGGAGATCCAGGGCCGCCAGTGCCTGGTGGTAACCGAGCTGCCGTACCAGGTGAACCCGGACAACCTCGCGCAGAAGATCGCCGACCTGGTGAAGGACGGCAAGATCGGTGGCATCGCGGACGTCCGCGACGAGACCAGCTCCCGCACGGGCCAGCGTCTGGTCATCGTCCTCAAGCGGGACGCGGTCGCCAAGGTCGTCCTGAACAACCTCTACAAGCACACCGACCTGCAGACGAACTTCGGCGCCAACATGCTGGCGCTCGTCGACGGCGTGCCGCGCACCCTCTCCCTGGACGCGTTCATCCGCCACTGGGTGACGCACCAGATCGAGGTCGTCGTCCGCCGTACGCGCTTCCGGCTGCGCAAGGCCGAGGAGCGGGCGCACATCCTGCGCGGCCTGCTGAAGGCCCTGGACGCCATCGACGACGTCATCGCCCTCATCCGGGCCAGCGAGACGGTCGAGATCGCGCGCACCGGCCTGATGGAGCTGCTCGAGATCGACGAGATCCAGGCCAACGCCATCCTCGAGATGCAGCTGCGCCGACTGGCCGCCCTGGAGCGCCAGAAGATCATCCAGGAGCACGACGAACTCCAGGCGAAGATCACCCAGTACAACGCGATCCTCGCCTCGCCGGTCCGCCAGCGCGGCATCGTCAGCGAGGAGCTCGCCGCGATCGTCGAGAAGTACGGCGACGACCGCAAGACCATGCTGGTGCCCTACGACGGTGACATGTCCATCGAGGACCTGATCGCCGAGGAGGACATCGTCGTCACCGTCACCCGCGGCGGTTACGTCAAGCGCACCAAGACGGACGACTACCGGGCGCAGAAGCGCGGCGGCAAGGGCGTACGCGGCGCGAAGCTGAAGGAAGACGACATCGTCGACCACTTCTTCGTGTCGACCACCCACCACTGGCTGCTGTTCTTCACCAACAAGGGCCGTGTGTACCGGGCGAAGGCGTACGAGCTGCCGGACGCCGGCCGCGACGCGCGCGGGCAGCACGTCGCGAACCTGCTGGCCTTCCAGCCGGACGAGGCGATCGCCGAGATCCTCGCGATCCGCGACTACGACGCGGCGCCCTACCTGGTCCTGGCGACCAAGGGCGGCCTGGTGAAGAAGACCTCGCTCAAGGACTACGACTCGCCGCGTTCGGGTGGGGTCATCGCGATCAATCTGCGCGAGCGTGAGGACGGTTCCGACGACGAACTGATCGGGGCCGAACTCGTGTCGCCGGACGACGATCTGCTGCTGATCAGCAGGAAGGCGCAGTCGATCAGGTTCACCGCGACGGACGAGTCGCTTCGCCCGATGGGACGTGCGACATCCGGTGTGAAGGGCATGAGTTTCCGCGAGGGGGACGAACTGCTCTCGATGAATGTTGTTCGACCCGGTACGTTCGTGTTCACTGCCACGGACGGCGGGTACGCAAAGCGGACCGTCGTCGACGAGTACCGCGTCCAGGGTCGCGGCGGCCTCGGCATCAAGGCTGCCAAGATCGTCGAGGACCGTGGATCGCTCGTTGGCGCGCTGGTGGTCGAGGAGACCGACGAGATCCTCGCCATCACGCTGTCCGGCGGTGTGATTCGCACGCGAGTCAACGAGGTCAGGGAGACGGGCCGTGACACCATGGGCGTCCAACTGATCAATCTGGGCAAGCGCGATGCCGTGGTCGGTATCGCTCGTAACGCCGAGGCGGGACGCGAGGCGGAAGAGGTCGACGGAGTTCTGGCCGCCGACGAATCCGCCGAGGGTGCCGTCACCACCGGCACGGACGAGGGCGAGGCGCCCCCGGCCGAGTAGCACGAGGAGTGAGTCAGCGTGAGCGGAGCCACGGGCGCCGGATCGACCGGTATCCCGGCCGGTACCTCGACCGGCGCGGAGACGGACGGCGGCGGCCGTGGCTCCGCCGCGCCTGCGACCGACCCGCACACCACCCAGCTGCGGGCGATCAAGTCGCCTGCGAAGGACGTTCAGACACCCTCCAACTCGCCTGACACTCATGGATCCCAGGGGGGAACTGTGACGGACACCCGAGGCCCGCAGGCCCAGCAGAACGCGGCTGGAGCGGGCCCGGCCGCTACGGCGGGCGCGCAGCAGACGGCTTCGCCGTTGCCCGGTGAGCGGCAGCCGGAGCAGGCTTCCGGGCCGTACCACCCGCCGCAGGCCTACCAGGCCGCTCCTGGGAGCGGCGTACGCCGCCCGCGCACCGGCGCGCGCACCACGCCGCGGGTGCGTAAGGCACGACTGCGGGTGGCCAAGGCCGACCCGTGGTCGGTGATGAAGGTCAGCTTCCTGCTCTCGATCGCGCTCGGCATCTGCACGATCGTGGCGTCGGCGGTGCTGTGGATGGTCATGGACGCGATGGGCGTCTTCTCCACGGTCGGCGGCACGATCTCCGAGGCCACCGGATCGAACGAGTCGAACGGCTTCGACCTGCAGGCCTTCCTGTCGCTGCCCAACGTCCTGATGTTCACGGCGATCATCGCGGTCATCGACGTCGTCCTGGCGACGGCGCTGGCGACGCTCGGCGCGTTCATCTACAACCTCTCCGCAGGCTTCGTCGGCGGGGTGGAGCTGACGCTGGCGGAGGACGAGTGACGGTCCCCTAAACGTCCAGCGACTATCGATTTTGGGAGTGCCGCAGTCGTGCGCTAATCTTCAGGAGTCAGCGCGCGGGACACACCCCGCAGAGCGCGGCGGGGCTATAGCTCAGTTGGTTAGAGCGCATCCCTGATAAGGATGAGGCCACAGGTTCAAATCCTGTTAGCCCCACCAGCGAGAAGACCCCCGGTCCCCTTGGGCCGGGGGTTTTTGATGCGCCCCCGAGTCCAGGTCGAGGCGGTGGCGTAGGTGGCGCCCGCGACCCGGATGTTGCCCGACGTGCCTCCCAACTCGCCGGGCAGTCACCCGGCACGCAGCCTGGCTTCTGCCGTCCGGCTCAAGGATGACCTGGCCACCGGGCCGTCCCGGGCCGTTGGATGCCGGATCGGCGGCAGCCGGGGCGCTGTCGGCTCGCGGAGCAGGCGGGACCTGGTCACTGGCCTTCCGCGGTCAGGCGTTGCCTGCGGGCCGCCGCTGCCTTGGCTCTGCGTGCGGCTTCGGTCACGCGGCGGTCGGTGAAGCGGGCGCGTTCCCTGGCCCGGCGCTCGGCCGCGACGGCGTGCCGGTGCTCCTTCTCGGCCCGTTCCAGTTCCTCGGCCAGCTCGCTGACGCGCTCCTTCAGCCGGTTCGCCCGCTTCTTGGCGTCCTCGGCGTCGCGCGTGGCCTGCGTCGCTTCCTCCTCGGCGGCCCGCAGGTCGTTCTCGGCCGCCTCGGCCTCCTCACGCGCCTTCGTCAGGCGCTCACGCCTCGACGCTTCCGCCGCTCGCTCGCGTCGGGCAGCCGGCGGTGGCGCTTCGGACACGGCAGGAGCCCGTCGTACGGCGTCCTGTGCGACCGCGGGGAAGCCGACGGCGGCGTCGAGGGGCCTCACCAGCCTGCCTGCCGCCCATTGCCGGGCCGCGTCCGGGTCGGCGAGGACGGCCTGCAGGGTGCTCTCGACCTCCCGTTGGGCGTCCGGCGTGATCGGGCGTCCGGCCTGCGCGGCGAGTTGGCCGGCCTGGCGTGACATGGTGCTGATCAGGACCCGTTGCCGGTGGATGAGTTCACGCAGCTGTGCGCCGTCCAGGTCGTGGTGGGCCTGGCGCAGGCCCTCCCCGAGTCGTAGCAGTGGTTCGACCTGGTCCGGCTGCTCGCGGACGAGGAGGTTGCCGGCCCACGCGGACAGGCTCGGGCGGCGCAGCTTGCCGATCTTTTCGGCGAGGGCGCGGTCCCCGGCCTTGCGGGCCGCTGCCGCGTGGGTGTCACGGGCGGCGGTGAACTGCTCAGGCCGCAACCCGTACAGCTCGTCGGCGACAGCGTCGAAGTCCACGGGCGTTCCTCTCCACGTGGCGGGGCGGCGTAGGAGCGTCCACATGACGGGGCGGCGTGGGAGCGGCCGTCGTGGGGGCGTCGTTCCGATTTTCCCAGAGCCGCCCTGGAGCGGCCTGCCCATGCGTGGCGATCCCCGGGTGGGGGAGGCGCTCGCCGCGGTCTCGTACGGGTCGGCTCAGGCGGCCAGTTTCGGCTCCGTGGCCGGGTGCTGGGACGCGGCCGGCTCGGCGGGGCCGCCGGGCTTGCGGTCGCGCATGACCAGCGTCGCGAGGAGGGCGGCGGTCAGGACGCCGACCGGCGGAGCGAGCCCGGCCGGCCCGCCTTGAGCCAGGCCGGTCCCGCCTGCCTCGGGCCGAACCTGATGACGTTCTCCGAGCGGCTCGCCGCACTCTTCGCGTCCGCGGGTTTCGCCGAGCCGAGCCGGGCCGGGCCATCGACACCCTGCTGTCGTGCGTCATCGGTATGGGCGAGGGCGAGGGCCAGGGATGGCGGACAGGCAGTGCGAAGGCCCGGCCACTGTGGAGTGGCCGGGCCTCGGCATGGACGCGGGGTACGCAAGTTCGCCGCGACGACAGGTGTGAAGAGAAGTGAGAGAAGCAGGGGAGGGAGGAGCGGGAGGAGCGAGGGAGGAGCAGAGGGAGCAGAAGGGGCAAGGAGAGGCGGTGGGAGCCTCAGCGCTTCAGCGGTGTGGAATCGGGGCCGGAGGCGAGGAGCGGCTCCGTGTCGCAGTCGTCGACTCGCGGGGCGGTGGCGGTGTCCGGGGTGTCGGCGGAGCCGGCCTGGTCGGTTTCTGCCAGCGGACGCTGCCGGCAACTCGGGGACTTTCCGTGGGCCTCGGCCCGGATGCGCTGCTTCATCGTGGGGGGCAGGGACCTGGTATGTGCCCAGGCCCAGGGAGACATCGTCGGCACGGTGATGCTCGCGGCGCTCTTGCGAGCCGGCTCGGGCTGGGGTACCGCCGCGGAGGCGGAGGTGGTGACGAGTCCGAGCGCCGTGAACAGCGCGAGGAAGGCGGTGACGAGGACGTTCCACAGCTTCATGACCGTGTTCCGGGCCATGGCCCCTCACTTTCGGGTTGGGCGATTTGCGTACTTTCCTCATGATGTGTATGGCGTTCGCGAAGTGTTGGACCGACGCCCGTGGCGCGTCGATCTTCCGATGAACACCACACGGATGGACGCAAGGGCCCCGAAAAGCTGGAAGAGGGGGATAATGTGGCGAAGTCAGGGCAATTCTCGCCGAGCGTAAGGAAGTGATCACCCTCGGGCGGGAGTGGTGTTCTACGCCGTCAGCCCGGCCCGGCTCCGCCTCTAGGCGGTGGTGTCGGGGGGAAGTTGGGGGCCCGACGCAGGTCACTGATCGATATCGGCCGGTGTGTATAGTCGGGCGCCAGAGGTCCCCTACGTCAAGGAAAGACGAGGTCGCGCGGTGAAGAAGCTTCTCCTGGTCGCACTGGCCGCCATCGGCGGGCTCCTCGTGTACCGCCAGATCCAGGCGGATCGCGCCGAGCAGGATCTGTGGACGGAGGCGACTGACTCCGTGCCCACGGGTTCGTGAGTACCGACAACCGAATCTGAACAGACCCCGGCCGCCTCGCGGTCGGGGTTTTGCGTGTATGCCGGTGCTCACCGAGGGACCCGCGGGGCAGGATGGGCCAGGCACGGACGGTTCGAGGCCGGAACTCCCGGGGGTGGGTTGCACGTGATCGGGCGGTGCGGTAGGGCGAGGGGACGTGCGGTGGCTGTGGTGCTGCCGGGGGCACTGCTGGTACTGCAAGGGACGGTGGGGCCTGCGGGGTCGGCGGGGCCGATGGGGTTGTCGCCGGGGGTGGCGGTAGCCGCCGGGACGACATCGGGTTACTCCGGGGCAGCCTTCTCGTCCACCTCTCCCTCCCCCTCTCCCTCGTCGTCGTCCTCGTCGTCGTCCTCGTCCAGGTCCGCTGCGTCGGCCTCCTCTGCCTCTTCCGCCTCCTCGTCCTTCGACTTCGCGGACGGCGCCCGTCCCGTCCGCGCCGCCACGGGTACGACCGACGCCGCACGCCTGGAGCCCGGCGGCACGTACCGGAGCACCCTGCCGGGCAACGGGGAGGCCTACTACCGCCTCGTACTCGACGCGACGTCGAACGCGTACGTCTCCGCCACCGCCGTACCCGACCCGGACGCCACCGTCTCCGCGATCGAAGGCATCAGGGTGTCCGTTCAGGACGCCGACGGCAGGTCCTGCTCGTCCGAGACGACGACCTTCGGCGCCGCGCGCAGCCCACATCCGATCGCGGCGGGCGGCTCACGCGAGGCCGGCGGCAGCCGCTGCCAGGAGGCGGGCACGTACTACGTGGTCGTCGAGCGAGCCGGTACGACGGACTCCGCGCCGGCCGAGTGGGAGCTGGAGCTCACCGCGGTCCAGGAGCCGGGACTGGCGCGGGCCGGCGCCACCGAGGCGCCGCAGGACTGGGACTCGGCCACCCCCGCACCGCCTGCGGTCGAGCCCCAGCGGCGTAGGGGTGGCTCCGGTTTCGCCACGGCGGCCTCCCTCAGGCAAGGCGTCTGGACCGACGACATCGCACCCGGCCAGACGCTCTTCTACGAGGTCCCGGTCGACTGGGGTCAGCAGGTGTCCGCCACCGCCGAACTCGGCACGGCGACGGGGGGTTCCGGCTATGTGAGCAGCGCTCTGGACGTCTCCCTCTACAACCCCGTGCGCGCTTTCGTCGCGGACAAGGGCGTCGGCTACGACGGCAAGCAGCGGACGGCCGCGCTGGCCGCGCTTCCGCCGGTCGACCACGCGAACCGACACTCCTTCACCGGCCGTGTCAGCGCGATGCGCTTCGCCGGCTCCTATCACCTCGTCGTGCACCTCTCCGCCGAGGTCGCGGAGGAGTTCGGGGACGGGCCGTTCGGGCTGACGCTGCGCGTGGGGGTGAATGGGGACGCGCAGCCGGGGCCCGACTACGCGGGGGAGTCCGTGCCGGAGGGCGTCTTCGCGGTACGGGGTGGGGGACCGGGCGGTTTCGGTGGGGCCCACGCCGGTGACGCGGGGGAGGGAAGCGGGGATGACGGGGCCATGGCGGCCGTCGCCGTGGGTGGGATCGGCGCGGGCAGCGTGATCCTCGTGGGGCTCGGTGTGTGGGTGGCTGTGGCGCGGCGGAGGGCCGGGGTCGCCGGGTAGAGCGGCGGAATCATCGGGCGCCGGAAGCTTTGGGTGCCGTATGCCCGGGGTGCCGGATGCCCGGGTGGGCTGCGGTGGCGGACGGCAGGCTGGGCTCGCTGGTGAGGGCCCGTGGGCGGTGCCGTCAGATGCGTGCCAGTGCCCAGAACCCCACGGCGTAGCAGACCAGCGCGAGCAGGAGCAGCGGGATCACCGCCTTGGCGGGTGGGCCGGGGCGGCGGGCGGCCCGTCGGCCGGTGCGACGGTGGCCTGCGGGCGGGCGTGGCGTTGGCGCCGTCGAGGGCGGAACCTGCGGGTCTTGAGCGGTGTATGAGGCAGTAGAGACGTCGGCGAGCTGCGGCGGCAGGGAGAGTGCCTGGGCGGGACCCGGGGTGGGGTGGTGGAGCGGCTTCGGCCCGTCCGGCTGGGGGGAGGCGAAGGACGCCTGGTGTGGTCGTGGGGGGTACTGGGGCTGTGGGTCGTGCTGGGGTTGTGGTGTGTGCTGGGGCTGAGGTGTGTGCTGGGGCTGTGGCACGTGCTGGGGTTGCTGTGTGGCGCGGTGCGGCTGCTGAGGTTCCGCGGGGGACCGGCGGGTGGTGACCGTCGGCTGAGGCGGCGGCAGGTGGAAGCTCCCGGTGTCGGACATACTGGGCGACTGCATGGGCGCCCTCTGCTGCTGCCGGGGGGCAGGGGGTACGTCCATGGGGCGGGCCCCGGCTGTCACGGGCCCCGTGCCGGGCCAGGGGCCCAAGGACTCCGGACGGTCCCGCGCGCCGGGCGGCACCGCAGCGTCTTCCCGCCGGGCCCCCTCGGGCGGCACCGGTACGTGGCTGCCCCCCGGATGCGGCCCTCCGGTCTGCGGCCAACCGCTTCCCGCCTGCGAGCCCTCGGCACGCACCCCGCCGCCCCATCCTCGGAGTGCCTCGGGTGTCCTCCCCTCGCTGCCGCTGCCGCTGCCGCTGCCGCTGCCGCTGCCGGATGCTCCTCCGGCGTCCGCTCCCCCGCCCGGCCTCGCGCTTCTTCCGCTCGGCAGGGCAGCGGAGTGACCCTCGTCGCTCCTGTCCCCAGAACCCGCGGCCGACCCCGTCGCCCGGGCCCCGGCCCCGGCCCCGGCCCCCGGAGTGAGCGGCCCACTCGGGCCGAACCCCGGGGGAAGCGGCCCCAGTTGGTCGAAGATCTCGATCTGCTCGTCATCGGGTCCGGGCTCGGGAAGCAGCTCGGCCGCGGCGGCAAGGGCCTTGCGCGCCCCCGTGGCCGTGCGGAACCGGGCCACCGGATCCGGCTGCAACAGCGAGGCCACCACCTGCCACAGCGGTTCCGGGATGCCGGTGGGGGCACCTGGAGTTCCGTGCTCGGCGAAGTACTGGATGAGCGCTTTGGCGTCCGGCTTGGCGCCCTCCAGCAGGTACAGCGCGACCAGCCCCACGGCGAACAGGTCGGCCGGAAAGTCGGGTTCCGCGCCCATCATCTGCTCGGGCGCGAGATATCCGGGCGTTCCCACCACCAGGTTGGTCTCGGTCAGGCGTGGCTCGCCCAGCCGCATCGCTATTCCGAAGTCGGACAGCCGCAGCCGTGGACGCCCGGTGCCGGTGGCTTCCAGCAGCACGTTGGCGGGCTTGATGTCACGGTGCACGACATCCTCCGCGTGCACCGCGGCCAGGCCCGACAGGAGCTGGTCGAGAAGGGCGCAGACGAAGGACGGCGGCAGGGGACCGTAGTCCCCGACGAGATGGACCAGCGAACCGCCGGCGACCAGATCCATGGTGAAAAGGACCTTGTCGTCGTCGGCGGCCCAGCTGGCCGGCGCGAGTACATGCGGGTGATCGATCCGCAGCGCCTGTTCCCGGACGAAGCGCAGCAGGGAGTGCGCGTCGCGCTGTTGCAGCACCTTGGCGGCCACGTAACGGCGGCGTCGGTGGTCCCAGGCGCGCCAGACGGCGCCTACTCCACCGCGTCCGATCGGGTCGACCAGCTCGTACCGTCCGGCGAAGACCTCACCCATCGCTGTGCGCCGCTCCTCCCCCTTCGGTCCCTGTCGGTCCCTGTCGGTCCCGGGGCCTCCCCCGTTGCCTGCCCCTCGACGCGTGGTACGACCCCTCCCGGACGTGTGCCGCACCCCCTACGGCACAGGTCCGCCTGGTTCAGCTCTGGTGCGACTGGTAGTGCGCGACGGCGTCGGAAGTGCGGCCGGCGCCGTACACCCGGAGGAACTCTGCCAGTTCCGGGTGGGTCGGGGCGAGGGTGTCCGCGGCGTCGATGATGTCTCCCGCGGCGGCCACCGAGCGCAGCAGGGACTGAATCTCACGCACCACCCGCTTGACCGTCGGCGCTCCCGAACTGTTCGTCGTCTGCGTGGTGTTGCTGAGCACCGAGCCCCCCTGGGACTTCTTGATCTCGTCCATCCTGTCGGTGGCCTCGGCCGCACTCACGCTGCCGTCCGCCACCTGCGCGGCCAGGTCCTGCAGCAGTTGCACCCGCTGGACCACGGCCGGGTTGCCGATCTTCGCCCGCTGACCGCTCATCAGCTGGGACAGCATCGGTGCGGACAGTCCCAGCACCCCCGCGAGACGAGCCTGGTTGAGCCCAAGATCGTCGATGAGCTTACGGAAGAGCGCCCCCAGCGGCTCCCCGTACCAGTTCCGCTGCAGTTCCCGCGCTCTTGCGGTGGCTTCCTGCTGTGCGGCGTCCATTGCGTCTCCCCATCGCTTCCCCTAAAACGGCGGTTCGCTGTAGCGAACCACGCCGAGCATCTTACGGAGAGTGGTCGTTCACGGGGACCCCCCAATCTTTTTGCGAGATACCGGGGGTGACCCGCTACTCTGGTCTGCGGCGCCTGCCGGTACGCGGTACTTCCGGCGGATGTCCCCTACTCGGGGCCTTAGCTCAGTTGGTAGAGCGCTGTCTTTGCATGGCAGATGTCAGGGGTTCGACTCCCCTAGGCTCCACAACACGGAAGCCCTCTGAACTGCGGAAACGCGGTTCGGAGGGCTTTTTCGTCCGCACGGTCGGGCGGCAGGGTGCCGGTCGCCGCCTCGCCCCCCACCGTCATTGCCTGTGCCTGTGCCAGTGCTACCGCCAGTGCCGCCGTCACTGCCGCCGCCCCTGCCACTGCCGGACCAGTCCCGGTGAGCATCCCGGCCGGACCGGCTCGCACAGTGCCCGGCCCCCGACCCGACCCCACCGCGGCCGCCCCCACTCACTGCGCACCCGCCCTCGGCACCCAACCCTCGGCACCCGCCTCCCAGCCGACCGAGTCCAGGCGAGCCCGGCGTCCGACCCGGAACAGTAAGTCGAGGCCACCGAGTGGCCCCCTTTGCGCAAACGACGCCCGCTGCCCATCGCAGTCACACTGTGACGAGGCACGAGCCTCGTTCGGCATTGCATTCGTGATCACTGCCCGCCCCGCGGGTGTGTGAACGTCGCAGCGGCAGGCAAGTCCCCCGCCGCACAACGCTGTTGGTTCCACGTGAAACATCGCTGTGGGGCGGGTGACCCTCAGGTCACCCGCCCCACAGCCGTTCAGGCGAGTCCGGCTCAGCCGCGGTCGTCGCGGTCCGCGGCCTCCTCCTCGGCCTCCTTGACCTGTACCTCGGGGTCGAGGACGGACTGGCCACTGCCGTCCACCGACGTGAGCCGGCCGGACTCGGAGACCTCGGTCGCCGCGGGGGGCTCGACCAGCCAGTCCGGGTTGGCCTGCTTGTCCCACCACTTCCAGGCGGCGAAGGCGCCGCCCGCGACGACGGCGGCGATGGCCATCACCTTCATGGCCCGGCCGGCCTTGGCCCGGCGCTCGTGCTTGCGGACGAGCTTGTGGATCTCCTCGGGCGAGATCTGCCCGCGCAGCGCGGCCAGCACGGCGGCGCCCCGGGCCGCTGCCTCGTCCTTGACGGGTCCGGCCGCGGCGACTGCCTGCTCGATCCTCGGCCGGGAGTAGTCTGCGGCCTGCCGTGCGGCCTCGCGGGCGCGGACGGCGGCCTCGTGGGCGGCGTGGTCGACCTTCGGCGGCACATGCGTGCGGACCTGGTAGCGGGCCTGCTCCAGGTGCGGCGCGAGATGCGACGCGTACTGGACGCGGGCCTGCCCGGTGGCCTGCGACACCTTGGGCGCGAGCCGTACGCGTGCCTCGTGTGCGTAGTGTGCGGCCCGGTCCTTGGCCGTGTCGGCGTAGGGCGCCACCACTTCCGCGGCGTGCAGCACGCTGTCCTTCGCCGAGCCGGTCGCGGCGCGCACGCTGTCAATGCGGGTCACGGGTTCCTCCTCCTCGGTGGCGTACGGTATTTCGACTTTCCACCCTTTTACGGATCATGCATGTCGGAGAGCGATGCGGCATGCGAGGGCGGGCATCCGGGTCACGATTCCGGTGCAATAGCGGATGAATAAGGGACAACATGAGCTTGTCGTCGACAATGCCACGGATCGGCGCCCTGCGCTTGTGTCCCGGGGCGACTCGGCCGGAATTTCGCAAGCGAATCGCCCGGAATCGCTGCTGTGGGAGGGCGTCGGGCGACGCCGGGCGTGGACCGTGCGAGGATCGTGGGGTCACAGGAAGACAACGGAAGGCAGATCGTGGCTGAGCAGCTTTACGCCACCCTGAAGACCAACCACGGCGACATCGCGGTTCGGCTGTTCCCGGACCACGCGCCGAAGACGGTCAAGAACTTCGTCGAGCTCGCCAAGGGCGAGCGGGAGTGGACGAACCCCGAGACGGGTCAGAAGTCCACGGACAAGCTGTACGACGGCACGGTCTTCCACCGGGTCATCAGCGGCTTCATGATCCAAGGCGGGGACCCGCTGGGCAACGGCACGGGCGGCCCGGGTTACCAGTTCGGGGACGAGTTCCACCCCGACCTGCAGTTCGACAAGCCGTACCTGCTGGCCATGGCGAACGCCGGCCCGGGCACCAACGGCTCGCAGTTCTTCATCACCGTCTCCCCGACGGCGTGGCTGAACCGCAAGCACACCATCTTCGGCGAGGTCGTGGACGCGGGCAGCCAGAAGGTCGTGGACGCCATCGCGAGCGCGCAGACCAACCCGCGCACCGACCGCCCGCTGAAGGACGTCGTCATCGAGTCGGTCGTCGTCGAGTCCCGCGAGGCCTGAGTCCCGCGAGTTCGCGCGAGGCCCGCGTGATCAGGCGCGGGCCTGGCCCTGCCGGTGCCGAGGCCGCGCCCCGGTGAGGGGCCCGGGACCTCCCGGAGGGGAACCAAACGCCCCGCTCGTCCGTAAAGATGAGCGGGGCGTTGCGGTGCAGCGGGGCTTCGCAGTGCCACCACGACTTAGGGGAAGCTCATGGACCAGGCGCAGGGCAGCCAGCCGGACGCGCAGAGCGCGCCTGTCTGCTATCGCCACCCGGGCCGCGAGACCGGCGTGCGCTGCACGCGCTGTGAGCGCCCGATATGCCCGGAGTGCATGGTGAGCGCCTCGGTCGGCTTCCAGTGCCCCGAATGCGTCCGTGGTGCCGTCGGCACCGGCCACGCGCCGAATGCCTCACGTCCCCGCACCATCGCGGGCGGCACGGTCGTTGCCGACCCCCGGCTGCTCACCAAGATCCTGATCGGGATCAACCTCGCGGTGTTCCTCCTCATCCAGGCCCGCCCGTCGGTGCTGAGCAGCCTGGTGCTGATCGGCGAGTGGCCCCCGGCGCCCTGGGGGCCGACGGAGGGAGTGGCGGAAGGCGAGTGGTATCGCCTGGTGACCTCGATGTTCTCGCACGAGGCGATCTGGCACATCGCGTTCAACATGCTCAGCCTCTGGTGGCTCGGCGCTCCCCTGGAGGCGGCCCTCGGCCGGGCACGCTTCCTGGCGCTCTACCTGATCTCCGGCCTCTCGGGCAGCGCCCTGACCTATCTGCTGGAGGCGCCCACGACCGCCTCGCTCGGCGCCTCCGGCGCGGTCTTCGGCCTCTTCGGTGCGACCGCCGTGCTGATGCGCCGCCTCAACTACGACCTGCGGCCCGTGCTGGCGCTGCTGGCGATCAACCTGGTCTTCACGTTCACGGTGAGCAACATCGCCTGGCAGGCACACATCGGTGGGCTGGCGGGCGGTCTGGTGATCGGCTACGCGATGGTGCACGCCCCGCGCGAGCGCCGGGCTCTGGTGCAGTACGGCGTCTGTGCGCTGGTGCTGGCCGTGGTCGTCGGGGTGACGCTGCTGCGCACGGCGCAGCTCAGTTGAGCCGGCGGGTTATCCACTGAGCCGGGCGGTTGTCCACAGCGTGTGGCGGATCTTGTGCACCCTGTGCGGGAACGTATGTGCCCCCTGCCGGTGACCGGAATTTCCGCAGGTCGGGCAGGGGGCGAACATGTTTTCGAGGGATCGTGTGACGGTCGTACCGGCGTCAACGGTCGATGGGTTATCCACAGATCGTCGTCTTTTCCCCAGGTCAGGTGTGGAAATTCTCCCCGGGCTGTGGATAACTCAGCGGATAGCCATGGGCAGAACTCCGTTCACCGCCCGGTGGTCCGCCCTTCGACGGGCCTGTCCACCGGGCGGAGAGCGGCTACTTCCACTGCGTGGAGACGCCGAACCCGGCCGCGATGAAGCCGAAGCCCACCACGATGTTCCAGTTGCCCAGCGACTCGACGGGCAGCGAACTGTCGGTCACGTAGAAGACGACGATCCAGGCCAGGCCCACGAGGAACAGCGCGAGCATGACCGGGGCGACCCAGGCGCGGTTGTTCAGCTTGAGGCTGGTCGCCTGCTTCGACGGCGGCGGCGTGTAGTCGGCCTTCTTGCGGATACGTGACTTCGGCACGAGGGTCTCTCCTGTCGATGCGCTGCGTGGCCGCGCAGGGAACGTGGGTCGGGCTCGGGGCAGCGTACAAGGGGACACTGAGCGCTCCCCCGGCCGTCCGTTAGCGTAGTGCTTCCGTGGCGCCGAAGGAGATAAGGGTACGTTGAGCAATTCTGCCGACTCCCCCGGGACGGGATCCAGCGCTGGGCGCCGATGGGCCTTCCGGCCTGTGCGGCTCCTCACAGTGGCTGTCTTCGCTCTCGCGGGCCTCATTTTCTTCACGAGTTTCCACACGGCCAAGGGCACCAACATCCGCACGGACGCGTCCTTGCTGAAGCTCTCCGACCTGATCCATGAGCGCAGCCGCAACAACGGGGAGCTGGACGAGGCCAACGCAGCCCTGCGCGAGGACGTGGAGACCCTGGCCGAGCGGGACGACGGCAGCACCAAGGCGGAGGACGACAAGCTCGCCGCCCTGGAGAAGGAGGCCGGGACCCAGAAGCTCACCGGTGAGGCGCTCACGGTGACGCTCAACGACGCCCCGCCCAACGCCACGGCCAAGCTTCCCGGCTACCCCGAGCCCCAGCCCGACTACCTGGTCATCCACCAGCAGGACCTGCAGGCCGTCGTGAACGCCCTCTGGCAGGGGGGCGCCAAGGGCATCAAGGTCATGGACCAGCGGCTGATCTCCACCAGCGCCGTGCGCTGCGTGGGAAACACCCTGATCCTCCAGGGCCGCGTCTATTCACCGCCGTACAAGATCACGGCGGTCGGTGACCCCGAGAAGCTCCAGAAGGCGCTCACCGCCTCCCAGGCGATCCAGAACTACATGGTCTACGTCAACGTCTACGGGCTCGGCTGGAAAGTCGAGGAGAACGGGACGGTGACTCTGCCCGGCTACTCGGGCACAGTGGATCTGCGGTACGCCCAGCCCATGGAGTGAGCCCCTTGCGAGGAGCCGCCGGTGCGCTCAGTCATCAGGACGGTCAGCGAGCTGTGCTTGACCGTCGGGACCGTGATCGTGCTGTTCGTCGTGCACGTCCTGTTCTGGACCGGTGTGGAGGCCGACGCCGTCATGGACGACGAGATCGACCAGCTCCAGGAGCAGTGGGCCAAGGGCGGTGTGCGCACGACGGCACCGGCGGACACCTCCGGCACCGCGGCGCCGCCGAAGCCGGCGGCGTACCGGGACGGACAGGCCTTCGCGATCATGTACATCCCGCGGCTTGGTTTCACGTGGAACAAGCCCGTCCTCGAAGGCACCGGCACCAGCACCCTGAAGAAGGGCCTCGGGCACTACGCCGGGACCGCACAGCTCGGGCAGAAGGGCAACTTCTCCGTCGCAGGGCACCGGCGGACGTACGGTGATCCCTTCAAGGACTTCCCGCGGCTGAGGCCCGGTGACGCGGTGGTGCTGACGGACGGGACGACCTGGTTCACGTACCGGATCGACAAGGGGCCGTACAAGACCGTTCCGACGGACGTCGAGGTGATCGAGCCGCTGCCACGTAATTCGGGGTACACCCGTCCGGGCCGCTATCTGACCCTGACGACCTGCGAACCGGAGTGGGGCCACAGCCATCGTCTGATCGTCTGGGCGCATCTGGATTCCACACAGCCTGTGGAGGCCGGGAAACCAGCCGCCCTGCGCCGTTAGTCTGGTGGAGTACGGCGTGAGTTTCTGGTGCCGTGGTGCGACGGAAGGGACGGCATGTACGGCTGGATCTGGCGGCATCTGCCGGGGAACGCGTGGGTCAGGGCGCTGATCTCACTGGTACTGATCCTGGCCGTGGTCTACGTCCTGTTCCAGTACGTCTTCCCCTGGGCCGAACCACTGCTGCCCTTCAACGATGTGACGGTGGACAACCAGTGAGCGCGCGCATTCTCGTCGTCGACAACTACGACAGCTTCGTCTTCAACCTGGTCCAGTACCTGTACCAGCTGGGTGCCGAGTGCGAGGTCCTGCGCAACGACGAGGTCTCGACCTCGCACGCGGGCGACGGCTTCGACGGCGTGCTGCTGTCGCCCGGCCCCGGCGCGCCCGAGCAGGCCGGCGTCTGTGTCGACATGGTCCGGCACTGCGCCGCGACCGGCGTGCCCGTGTTCGGCGTCTGCCTCGGCATGCAGTCCATGCAGGTGGCGTACGGCGGTGTCGTGGACCGCGCCCCCGCGCTGCTGCACGGCAAGACCTCGCTCGTCGAGCACGGGGGCAAGGGTGTCTTCGCGGGCCTGCCCACGCCGTTCACGGCGACCCGTTACCACTCGCTGGCCGCCGAGCCGCCCACGGTGCCGGCCGAGCTGGAGGTCACCGCGCGCACGCACGACGGCATCATCATGGGCCTCAGGCACCGCGAACTCCCGGTCGAGGGAGTGCAGTTCCATCCCGAGTCGGTGCTGACCGAGCACGGCCACCGGATGCTGGCCAACTGGCTGACGGAGTGCGGTGACGAGGGCGCGGTGACGAGGTCGGCGGGGCTCGCCCCGGTGGTGGGCAGGGCCACGGCGTGACCGCGCTGCGCCCTGAGCGCGAGTCCGGGGCCGCCGCGTACGGCGACGCCGGTGACCAGGGCTCCTCGTACGGGCAGCAGCCGTACGAGGGGGCGGGTGCGTTCGGGGACTGGTACGGGCAGCAGCCGTACCCGGCACCGGTGGGCGATGTCCCTCCGGGCGAGGCACTGCTGGGCGGGGCTCCTGCGGACGACGAGACGATGGCCCTGCGGATACCGGAGCCGCCGGGGCGTGGCACAGGCTCCGCGGCAGCCCGGCACGGCACCGGGAGGCGGGCCGCGAGAACCACAGACGTCACAGGGGCCACAGGAACCCCAGCAGCCGCCCATGCCACCGGAGCTGCCACGGGCGGACGTGCGGCTCGCAGAAAGGCCGCCAAGGGCCGCCACGGGCGTCATGGCGGACACGCCGACCCCGCCGGGCGCTCCGGCCCGCCCGCGGAGGGGGCACAGGACGCCGGCGGTGGCGGTGGCCGCCCGCTCTCCCGTGTCGAGGCGCGCAGGCTCGCGCGGGAGCGCAAGCCCGGTGCCGCGGTCGTCGCCAGCCGGCTGATAGGCGAGGTGTTCATCACCACCGGTGTGCTGATGCTCCTCTTCGTCACCTACCAGCTGTGGTGGACCAACGTCCGGGCGCACGCGCAGGCCGGCAACGAGGCCAGCCAGCTCCAGGACGACTGGGCGAACGGCAAGCGCAACCCCGGCACGTTCGAACCGGGTCAGGGCTTCGCGCTGCTGCACATCCCCAAGCTGGACGTCGTCGTGCCGATCGCCGAGGGCATCAACAGCAAGAAGGTGCTCGACCGGGGCATGGTCGGGCACTACGCCGAGGGCGCGCTGAAGACGGCGATGCCCGACGCCAAGACCGGCAACTTCGGGCTCGCGGGCCACCGCAACACGCACGGCGAGCCGTTCCGGTACATCAACAGGCTGCAGCCGGGCGATCCGATCGTCGTCGAGACGCAGGACAGGTACTACGTCTACGACATGGCCTCGATCCTGCCGGTGACCTCACCGAGCAACGTGAGCGTGCTCGAACCGGTCCCGCCGGGGTCGGGCTTCACCGAGCCCGGCCGCTACATCACCCTGACGACGTGCACACCGGAGTTCACCAGCAAGTACCGGATGATCGTCTGGGGCAAGATGGTCGAGGAACGGCCGCGCAGCAAGGGCAAGCCGGATGCGCTCGTCAGTTAAGGGCAGATGACACGTGGCAGCGACCACCGATCGTGAAGAGCACACCGGCACCGCCCCCGAGGCGCCCGGGCCAAGGCGCCGGGGGCCAAGCCGGATCGCCATGGCGGTCAGCGTCTTCGGTGAACTCCTCATCACCGCGGGCCTCGTGCTCGGCCTGTTCGTCGTCTACTCGCTGTGGTGGACGAACGTCCTCGCCGACCGCAAGGCGCACCAGGACGGCGACAAGGTCCGTGACACATGGGCCACCTCCGAGTCCTCCGGCCCCGGCCGGCTGGACACCAAGGACGGCATCGGCTTCCTGCACGTGCCCGCGATGAACAAGGACGAGATCCTGATCAAGAAGGGCACGTCGACGGATCTCCTCAACAACGGCGTCGCCGGCTACTACACCGATCCCGTCAAGGCGACCCTCCCCACCAGCGGCAGGAACGGCAACTTCTCGCTGGCCGCCCACCGCGACGGCCACGGCGCCAGGTTCCACGACATCCACAAGCTGAAGAAGGGCGACCCGATCGTCTTCGAGACGATGGACAGGTGGTTCGTCTACAAGGTCTACGCCGTCCTTCCCGAGACCTCGAAGTACAACGTCAAGGTCCTCGACGCGATCCCCGAGGAGTCCGGGCGCAAGCAGGCCGGCAAGTACATCACCCTGACCACCTGCACCCCGGTCTTCACCAGCCGCTACCGGTACGTCGTCTGGGGCGAGCTGGACCGCGTGGAGAAGGTCGACGGCGACCGGACCCCTCCCGAGGAACTGCGCCGGCCCTAGCCGCACGGGACGTACGACGGAGCCCCGGCAACCCTCAGAGGGTTGCCGGGGCTCCGTCGTAGGACGTGGTGGCGGTCAGTCGCCGTCGTTGCCTCCGAAGATGCCGCCGCCGTCTCCGTTGCCACCGTTGTTGCCGGGGAGGCCCACGGTGCGCAGGGTGATCTGCGTGGCGCCCGGGTCGTCGACCTCCTGGTCACCCGGCGGGTTCTGCGCAGTGACGAACGCGCCGTCGCCCTGGTCGCTGCCGCCCTCGAACTGGATGTTGGTGAAGCCGGCCGCGTTCAGGATCTGCTTCGCCTGACCCACCCGCTGTCCGACGACGTTCGGCACCTTGGTCTTCTGCTGGAGCTTGCCGACCTTGAGGTTCACCGTCGAGTTCCTGTCGACCTGCGAACCGGCGGGCGGCGTGACCTCGATGACCTTGCCGTCCTGGTTGGGGTCGGTGACCGGCACGTCGGTGCAGTTGCCGGTGAGGTCGTTGTCCTGCAGCTGCTTCTTGGCGTCGTCACAGGTCTGGCCGGCCACGTTCGGGACGGTCGCCCTCTCCTCGGCCTTGGCGATGATCAGGGTGATCGTGGAGCCCTTCTCGACCTCCTTGCCGGAGACCGGGTCCTGCTCCAGGACGGTGCCCGGGTCGTCCGAGGACTCGCGGGTCTCCGTCTTCACCTTGAACTCGTACTCGTCGCCCTCGAGTTTGGACGTGGCGTCGTCCACGTTCTCGTTGATGACGTTGGGCACCGCGACCTTCGGCGCGCCCGTGGACACCACCACGTTGATCGACGTGTTCTTGTCGACCTTCGTGCCCCGCGGCGGGTCCTGGTCGCAGACGTTGCCCTTCTTCTGGTCCTCGCAGGGCTTGCTGCTGACGGACAGCTGAAGATCGGAGTTGGTCGCCTGCTGCTCCGCGTCCTCCTGGGTCAGGCCCACGAAGTTCGGCACGTCGACCTTGTCGTTGCTCACCCCGTCCCCGCCGAACGCCCAGCGCCCGATCAGGATGGCGCCCACGAGGACCAGCACCGCGGCCACGACCAGCAGGATCGTCGAGGTGTTGGACTTCTTCTGGCGCCGCCGGTCCGGGCGGTCGTCGTAGCCGAAACCGCCGTCGTCCGGGTTGGCCGGCGGAAGCAGGGTCGTCGCGCCCGCGTGGCCGTCGGAGCGCAGAGCCGTGGTCGCCTGGTCGTCGGGGTAGCCGCCGTAGCCGACCGAGCCCATCGCCGCCGTGGCCCCGACCGGCTGGCCGTCGAGGCATGCCTCGATGTCGGCACGCATCTCGTCGGCCGACTGGTAGCGGTAGTTCGGGTCCTTGACCAGCGCCTTGAGGACGATCGCGTCCATCTCCGGCGTGATCTCGGGGTCGAAGACCGACGGCGGCTGCGCCTCTTCCCGTACGTGCTGGTAGGCGACGGCGACGGGGGAGTCGCCCACGAAGGGCGGGCGGACCGTCAGCAGCTCGTACAGCAGGCAGCCCGTGGAGTACAGGTCACTGCGCGCATCGACCTGCTCACCCTTGGCCTGCTCCGGGGAGAGGTACTGGGCGGTGCCGATCACGGCGGCGGTCTGCGTCATCGTCATGCCGGAGTCGCCCATGGCGCGGGCGATACCGAAGTCCATGACCTTGACCTGGCCGCCCCGCGTCAGCATGACGTTCGCCGGCTTGATGTCGCGGTGGACGATGCCGTTGCGGTGGGCGTACTCCAGGCCCTGGAGGATGCCGATGGTCATCTCCATGGCGCGCTCCGGCAGCAGCTTGCGGCCGGAGTGCAGCAGCTCACGGAGCGTGGAGCCGTCGACGTACTCCATGACGATGTACGGGATCGAGACCCCGTCGATGTAGTCCTCGCCCGTGTCGTAGACCGCCACGATCGCGGGGTGGTTGAGCGAGGCGGCCGACTGGGCCTCCCGGCGGAAGCGGGCCTGGAACGACGGGTCGCGCGCGAGATCCGCGCGCAGCGTCTTCACCGCCACGGTGCGGCCGAGGCGGGTGTCATGCGCGAGGTAGACCTCCGCCATGCCACCACGGCCGAGCACATGACCCAGCTCGTACCGGCCGCCGAGGCGACGCGGCTCTTCCATAAGCTACCTACCAGCCCTCTCCGTCGGTCCCGGCCGGCATGTGGTGCGGCCGGAGACTGCCGTCCGGGCCTACCGTACCCGGCTCGCTTTGTATGACCTGGCCAAGCCCGTCAGCTGATACAGGACCGGTATCGCAACGTGCATCAATGTGAAGGCGACGTGACGGGGCTCTCACTGCTTGCTCTGGATGACCGCCTCCATCACGCTCTTCGCGATGGGTGCCGCGAGGCCGCCGCCGGAGATGTCGCCACGGTCCGCCGCCTCGTCCTCGACGACCACGGCCACGGCGACCGGCGAGCTGCCGTCGTCCAGCTTGGCGTACGAGATGAACCAGGCGTAGGGCTTCTCACTGTTGTCGACGCCGTGCTGGGCGGTACCGGTCTTGCCGCCCACGGTCACGCCGTCGATCTTCGCTTTGCTTCCCGTGCCCTTGTCGACGACCGTCTCCATCATCGACTGCAGGATCTGGGCGTTGTCCGAGGACAGCGGCTTGCTCAGCTCCTCCGGCTCGGTCTGCTCGATCGTGTCGACGTTGGACGCCTGGAGCTTGTCGACCATGTACGGCTTCATCAGCGTGCCGTCGTTGGCGACCGCGGAGGCGACCATGGCCATCTGCAGCGGGGTCGCGGCAGTGTTGAACTGGCCGATCGAGGACAGCGCCACCTCGGAGGGAGCCATGTCCTCGGAGAACACCGAGGCGTTGGAGCGGACCGGCGTGAACTGCTCCTCGGTGAAGCCGAACTTCTTCGCCGTCTCCAGCATCTTGTCGTTGCCGAGGTCGGAGCCGACCTTGCCGAAGACGGTGTTGCAGGACCACTGCAGGGCGACCCGGAGGGTGGCGTTCTTGCAGGGGATGGTCCCCTCGTTCTTCAGCTCGGTCGTGGTACCGGGCATGGTCCACGGCAGCGGCGTCTTGGTGGGCGAGTCCGCTTCCGGGTACAGGCCGTGCTCCAGGGCGGCCGCGGCGGTGACGACCTTGAAGGTCGAGCCCGGCGGGTAGGTCTCGCGCAGCGCCCGGTTGAGCATCGGGTCGTCGGCGTCGTCCTTCTTCTGGAGCTTGTTCCAGGCCTTCTGGTCGTCGTCGGAGTACCCGGCGATCGTCGAGGGGTCGTACGACGGGTAGGAGGCCAGCGCCAGGATCGCCCCGGTCTCCGGGTCCAGCGCCACCACGGCGCCCTTGCCGCGCTTGGCCAGGCCCTCGTACGCCGCCTTCTGCGCGGCCGTGTTGAGGGTGGTGACGACGTTGCCGCCGGCCTTCTTCCTGCCCGTGAGCATGTCGAGGGTGTTGCGGAAGAACAGCCGGTCGTCGTTGCCGGTGAGGATCCCGTCCTCCAGGTTCTCCAGCTGGTTGGTGCCGAAGGCCTGGGAGGCGTAGCCGGTGACGGGTGCCCACATGGGGCCGTCCTTGTAGGTGCGGACGTACTCGAAGTCGCCGCTGGCGGCCCGCTTGGAGCCGGTGATGGCCTTGCCGTCGACGATTATGTCGCCGCGCGGGGTGGCGTAGCGCTCGATCGCCACACGGCGGTTGTCGGTGTCGGAGGCCAGCTCGTCCGCCCGGACGTACTGGAGCCAGTTGTCGCGGATCAGCAGCGTCAGGACGAGCAGTCCGCAGAAGATCGCGATCCGGCGCAGGGGCTTGTTCATGACGGGCGGACCACCTGGGTCATCTCGGCGTCGGGGTTGGGGGCGGGGGCCGGCGCCGGGCGGCGCGCGGTGTCGCTGATTCTCAGCAGGATGCCGATCAGGGCCCAGTTGGCGATCACGGAGGAGCCGCCGTAGGCCAGGAACGGCATCGTCATACCGGTCAGCGGGATGAGCCCCATCACACCGCCGGCGACGACGAACACCTGGAGGGCGAAGGCGCCGGACAGGCCGATGGCGAGCAGCTTGCCGAAGGGGTCGCGGGCCGCGA
The DNA here is from genome assembly GCF_043204795.1 of Streptomyces sp. NPDC047706. Classification (NCBI taxonomy): domain Bacteria; kingdom Bacillati; phylum Actinomycetota; class Actinomycetes; order Kitasatosporales; family Streptomycetaceae; genus Streptomyces; species Streptomyces sp. NPDC047706. Next base: position 51,406 of record NZ_JBIDCW010000002.1, read on the forward strand.
GGGCGGTGCGCACGCCGCGTTCCACGATCAGGGCGTAGAGCAGCAGCAGGGCCATCACACCGGCGAGGCCCAGCTCCTCGCCGAAGGTGGCGAGGATGAAGTCGGAGTTGGCGGCGAACCGGATGAGCTCGGAGTGGCCCTGGCCCCAGCCGGTGCCGAGGGTGCCGCCGGAGCCGAACGCCCACAGTGCCTGCATGGCCTGCTCGGAGTGCCCGCCGACGCCCTGGCGGGAGAGCGTGTACTCGCGCATCGGGTCCAGCCAGGCGTCGACGCGCTGCTGGATGTGCGGCTCGAACGAGGCCACGCCGACGGCGCCGACCGCGGACATCAGCAGACCGAAGACGATCCAGCTGGTCCGCTCGGTGGCGACGTACAGCATGATGACGAACATTCCGAAGAACAGCAGCGACGTGCCGAGGTCGGTCTCGAAGACCAGGATCAGGATCGACATCGCCCAGACCACGAGGATCGGGCCGAGGTCGCGGCCGCGCGGCAGGTACAGACCCATGAAGCGGCGGCTGGCCAGGGCGAGCGCGTCCCGCTTGACCATCAGGTAGCCGGCGAAGAAGACCGCGAGGACGATCTTCGCGAACTCACCCGGCTGGATGGAGAATCCGCCGACGTTGATCCAGATCCTGGCGCCGTAGATGTTCTGGCCGAGGCCCGGAACCAGCGGCAGCAGCAGCAGGAACAGCGCGCCGACCATGGAGATGTACGTGTAGCGCTGCAGGGCGCGGTGGTCCTTGAGGAAGATCAGCACCACGATGAACAGCGCGATGCCCATCGCCGTGTAGAGCAGCTGGCGCGGGGCGGCGGTGCCGGCCTGGCCGATGTCCTGCAGCAGCTCGGACTGGTCCAGCCGCCAGATGGCGACCAGACCCAGCCCGTTGAGCAGGGTGGCCAGCGGCAGCAGCAGCGGGTCGGCGTACGGCGCGAACTTGCGGACGACGAGATGGCCGACGCCGGCCAGCAGGCCGAGGCCGAGCCCGTAGCCCAGCAGGCCGGCCGGTACCTCGTCGTTCACGGCGAGGCCGACGTTGGCGTAGGCGAAGACCGGGATGAGCACGGCGAACACCAGGAGCCCGAGCTCCGTGTTGCGCCGGCTCGGCGTGCCGATCGAGCCGATCGTGGACGTGTGCTGCGTCGACGGATTGGAAGTACTGCTCATCGTGTGACGGGGCCTCTCACGGCTTGCCTACTGCTTACCGCACAGCGAGACGACCTTCTGCTCTTCCTCCGAGAGGCTGGGGCCGGGGCTGGGAGTGGGCGCGGTCGCGGACTGGGTCGGGGACGGGGATCCGGTGGCCGACGGGGTCGGCGTGGCCTTGGACGTGAGGGAGGTGCGGGTGGTTCCCGTGGTACCGCCGGCCTCTCCCTGGCCGGTCCGCGCGCTGTTCTCGCTCTCGGCGGCGCGTCGTTGCGCCTCCTTCTTGCACGCGGAGGCCTGCACGCCCAGCTCGTCGATCTTCGCCCGGGCGTTCTTCAGCCCGCCCTCGGCGATGGTGGCCTCGACCAGCTTCTGCTGGTAGGGCGGCAGGTACTTGAGTTCGATCTCGGGGTGGTCCTTCTCGACGTTCGACAACGAGACCCAGGCCAGGTCCTGGCTGATGCCCCGGTACAGCGCGACGTGCTCGTCGTTGGTGCCGACGTAGTACTGGGTCTGCGTCCAGCGGTAGCCGCCGTACAGACCGCCGCCGATGACGGCCAGCGCGAGGACGGTGTAGAAGGACCTCTTCAGCCAGCGGCGCCGGGGCCGCGGTTTGACGAAGTCGTCGTCGCTGTATCCGCCGAAGCCGTCAGCCGGGATGTAGCCGGTGGTGTCGCCGGAGCCGGGCGGGCCGAACTCGCCGCCCCCGCCGCCCTGCCCGGGCACCTGCCGGCCGAGCCCGGCGGCGCGGCCGGCCGGGGTCTGCATGATGCCGTTGTCGTGCAGGTGGTTCTGGTTCTCGGCGACCGCTCCGACCACGACCGGGGTGTCGGACAGCTGGCCGGCCAGGGTGTCACCGGTGTCGAGGTCGAGGACGTCCGCGACGATGACGGTGATGTTGTCGGGGCCGCCGCCGCGCAGCGCCAGCTCGATCAGCTGCTGCACGGTCTCCTGCGGGCCCTGGTAGCTCGCGAGGGTCTCCTCCATCGTCTGGTGGGAGACGACGCCGGACAGGCCGTCGGAGCAGATCAGATAGCGGTCGCCGGCCCGCACCTCGCGGATCGACAGATCGGGCTCGACGTGGTCGCCGCTGCCGAGGGCCCGCATCAGCAGGGAGCGCTGCGGGTGGGTGGTGGCCTCCTCCTCGGTGATCCGGCCCTCGTCGACGAGGCGCTGCACCCACGTGTGGTCCTGGGTGATCTGCGTGAGGACACCGTCGCGCAGCAGGTACGCGCGCGAGTCGCCGACGTGCACCAGGCCGAGCCGCTGACCGGTCCACAACAGGGCGGTGAGGGTGGTGCCCATGCCCTCCAGCGACGGGTCGTCCTCGACCATCTGGCGCAGCTGGTCGTTGGCCCGCTGGACGGCCGCGCCGAGCGAGGTGAGGACGTCGGAGCCGGGGATGTCGTCGTCGAGCTGGACGATGGTGGAGATCGCCTCGGAGGAGGCGACCTCGCCGGCCGCGGCGCCGCCCATGCCGTCGGCGATGGCGAGCAGGCGGGGACCGGCGTATCCGGAGTCCTCGTTGCCCTCCCGGATCATGCCTTTGTGCGAACCGGCGGCGAAGCGCAGTGACAGACTCATGCGCACCTCGCCCGTCGGCTCCGGGTACAGCCGGTCGTGTCGAGCCACACTGCCCACCCTCCGGTCGGGAGCGCGCCGGGGCCCCGGGTGTGGACCGCCGCTGCGTGCTCGCTCCGCTCGCGCTCATTCATGATGTAGCACTACTTCCGCAGCTCGATGACGGTCTTGCCGATGCGGATCGGTGCGCCCAGCGCGATCGGCGTGGGGGTCGTGAGGCGGGTCCGGTCGAGATAGGTGCCGTTGGTGGACCCGAGGTCCTCGACGATCCACTGACCGTCCCGGTCCGGGTAGATCCTGGCATGCCGGCTGGAGGCGTAGTCGTCGTCCAGCACGATCGTGCTGTCGTGCGCCCGGCCCAGGGTGATGGTCTGGGACTGGAGGGCGACGGTGGTGCCGGTGAGTGTGCCCTCGGTCACCACCAGTTTGGTGGGAGCGTTGCGCCGCCCCCGGCCGCCGGCCGGTTGCTGGCGCTGCTGCGGAGGCGCCTGGCGCGTGGCCTGCTGCGCCCGGCTCGCGTCCCGTCGGGATCCGCGCTGTGTGACACGCGTACCGAACAGATCGCTGCGGATGACCTGCACGGCCACGATCACGAACAGCCACAGTACGGCCAGGAAACCCAGCCGCATGACCGTGAGGGTCAGCTCTGACATTGCCCCCGGATCACCCTTCGGCTTGCCTATAGATAACGGTGGTGCTGCCCACGACGATCCGCGAGCCGTCGCGGAGCGTAGCGCGGGTGGTGTGCTGCCCGTCCACCACGATGCCGTTGGTGGACCCGAGATCCTGGATCGTCGAGGGCGTTCCGGTCCGGATCTCGCAGTGCCGGCGGGACACGCCGGGGTCGTCGATCCGCACGTCGGCGTCGGTGCTGCGGCCCAGGACCAGCGTCTGGCGGGAGATCTGGTGGCGGGTGCCGTTGATCTCGATCCAGTGCCTGGTCCGGGAGCCAGGGGCGGCGCCGGGCGCGGCCCCGGGACGCTGGGCGGCGGGCTGGGCCGGCTGGGGATAGCCGTACCCGCCGGGGCGGGCGCCGGGCGGCGGTGCCGAGGGCATGGGGGGAGCGCCCGCGGGCTGCGCCGGGGCGCCGGCCGGCGGGTACCCGTAGCCACCGGCGGCACCGGCGGGGCGGGCACCGCCGGGCGCGGAGCCCGGTGCCTGCTGGCTGGTGGAGGAGGCGAGCGTGCGGCTGCGCACCCGGTACAGACCGGTGTCCAGGTCGTCAGCCTTCTCCAGGTGGACCTTGATCGGGCCCATGAACGTGTAGCGCTGCTGCTTCGCGTAGTCGCGGACCATGCCGGCGAGCTCGTCGCCGAGCTGGCCGGAGTAGGGGCTGAGGCGCTCGAAGTCCGGGGCGCTCAGCTCCACGATGAAGTCGTTGGGCACGACCGTGCGGTCGCGGTTCCAGATGGTCGCGTTGTTGTCGCACTCGCGCTGGAGCGCTCCCGCGATCTCCACGGGCTGCACCTCGGACTTGAACACCTTGGCGAAGGTGCCGTTGACCAGACCTTCGAGACGCTGCTCGAACTTCTTCAGGACTCCCATGGGGCACCTCCTCCGGTGTTGCCGTCCTGTGTACTGCCTACCCGGTACTGCTTACTGATCGTATCCACGCCCCGGTTAATCGGCTGGTTCCCCCTGTCAGCCCGGTCGACGGGTGTCGACGGATGCCGACGCCTGACGAAGTTCCCTGCGGCGCTCCCCTTCGAACTTCTGGCATGGATCGTAGAGGGGGTCGCAAACAAGTGTCCCGCACCGGACTGTGGACTCGGTCCGGCTCCTGGGCAGACGGCCCGGACCGGTACGAGGTTGATACGTGCGGCGGTCCTCGGGCCGGTCGGCGTGCCGGTCCGGGTGCCGGTCGGGGGGGGCTGAGGGTGCGCCTGCCCCGGACAAGGGATGTGAACCCACCCCATCCAGCGTGCTAATGTTCTGGGTGTCGGAAGGCGCCAACCCCAAGGGGACGGGGCCGCAGACACACCCAATGCGCGGGTGGCGGAATAGGCAGACGCGCTGGATTCAGGTTCCAGTGCCCGCAAGGGCGTGGGGGTTCAACTCCCCCCTCGCGCACAGAGATACCGAGGAAACGGGTCTCCGCAGGTGACGTAAGTCACGGCGGGGGCCCGTTTCTCGGTTTACTGACGTCGCGTGACCGAGACTGCTCGTGATCTATCTCACGAGCGTGGCGCCTCCATGTCGACTCCGTGTCATGCGGTGCGGGCCCAACGCCCCCTCCAGCCGCACGCCGTGGGCTGCCGCCGAGCAGGATCTCGTACGTGCTCACGGCGCGGTTTCCGCCGGGAGCACCACGCAGACCTCGTAACCGCCGTCGCTCGTCGGGCCCGAGGTCATGGTGCCGCCGAGCAGTTCGGTGCGCTGGCGCAGACCGATCAAGCCGTGGTGTGCGCTGGGCAGGGGAAGGGCCGGCCGGGTCGGCGCGGTGTTGGTGACCCGGACGCGGACACGGCCGTCGGTATGGCGCAGGTCGATGCGCGCGGTGGCGCCGGGAGCGTGTTTGCGGGTGTTGGTCAGGGCTTCCTGGACCGTGCGGTAGACCGCTCGCTGGACGGTGGCCGGAAGATCCTCGGGGAGGTCCGTCCTCAGCTCGGTCTCGACACCGCAGCCGTCGGCCAGCCTCCGGAGGTCGGTGAGGGCCGGTTGCGGGGTCAGTTCCGTCGGGTGGCCACCGGAGGCGCGCAGGACGGCGACCATGTGGCGCAGCTCGTCGAGCGTCTGCACACTCAGTCGCCTGATAGTCGCGGCGGCCTCCTTCGTCTCGGGATCGCCCGTTGCGACCTGCAGCGCTCCGGCACGTACGGCGATCAGACCGACCTGGTGGGAGACGACGTCGTGCATCTCCCGCGCGAGCTGGGCGCGTTCCTTCGCCAGGACGGCCTGCGCGGTCAGCAACTGCTGATGGTCACGTGCCTCGGAGATCTCGGTCAGTCTCAGCGACAGGTCGCGCCGGGTCTGCACGAGCTGCCCCAGGAACACCGCGGCGGCCGCGGTCGCGGAGGTGTAGCCGAGCCTGATCAGGGTCGAGGGGTCGGCCAGATCGAGGTCCAGCGACGGCACGAAGGTCGCGTCGCTGACCGTGTACACCAGGGCGCACAGGACCAGCAGCGCCCGACTGCGGCTGAGGGAGGCGAGCGTGTACAGCGCGACCAGGCACGCGAAGAGCGCGTCGGACAGCAGGACGCCCGGGAGGGTGAGGGCGAAGGTGAGCAGCGGCCGACGGCGGCGCAGCAGCAGGGCGGCGGCAGCTGCGATGGCGCAGGCCGTCCGCCACGGCTCCTCGGCCTCCCAGTGGACCCAGACATCGAGGAGGGCCAGGCACACCACCAGGGCGTCCAGGAGCAGCGGGGGCGGGCGGCGGGTCATCCCGGTCCCCTGGTGAGCAGTCCGGCCCGCTGGGCGAAGAGTGCGGCCTGGACCCGGCCGCTCACCTCCAGCTTGGTGAGGATCGCGCTGACGTGGTCCTTGACCGTGCCGGTGCTCAGGTGCATCCGGGTCGCGATGTCGGCGTTCGACAGGCCCTCGGCCATGAGGACGAGCACCTCGCGTTCACGGTCGGTCAGGCGCTCGAGGAGCTGCGGTGGGTGCTCCTGCGCCCCGGCGCTCAGGTAGCCCTCCACCACCACCCGAGTCACCTTGGACGACAGCACCGTGCCGCCGCCGGCCAGGCTCCGCACCGCGAGGGGGAGGGCCTCGGGGTCGGTGTCCTTGAGGAGGAAGCCGGCGGCACCCGAGCGCAGTGCCGTCTCGACGTACTCGTCCATGTCGAACGTGGTCAGCATGGCCACCACGGGAGGCTCCCGCAGTTCACGGATGTGGCTCAGGACGGTGAGGCCGTCCACGTCAGGCATCCGGATGTCCAGCAGTACGACGTCGGGGCGCGTCTCGCGCACCGTCCGCAGGGCCTGACCGCCGGACACCGCCCCAACGACCTCGATGCCGTCGGCGGCGTCGAGGATGCGCTGGAAGCCCGTGCGGATCAGGGCTTCGTCGTCGACCACCAGTACCCGGATCACGTGTGCTCCAGCCGATATCGGACCACTGTCCGATTCGTACCACGTCGAGCGCGGCTCCGCCGCTGGGCGGGGTGCGACCAGGGGTGGGGTGGGGTTCGTCCGGGGCGATGGGCGCCGCTCGGCGAGGCCGGTGGGGTTGTGTGGAGGGGCGGGGCCGTCGTAGGTGCCGGTGGCGGCGTTATGGACGTGGGTGGGGTTGTATGGAGGGGCGGGGCCGTCGTAGGCGCTGGTGGCGGCGTTATGGACGTGGGTGGGGTTGTCGTAGGTGCTTGGTGGCGGCGTCGTTCCGGTGGGTTGTCGTAGGTGCTGGTGGGGCGTCGCGGACGCGAGTGGTGACGCCGTTGGTGTCGGTGGGGTCGCCGCAGACGTCGGTGGGGCTCGCTCGGGCGAGTGTCCGGGGTGGGGCGGTGGTTGCGGTGGGTGGACGCCTGGCCGGGGTGGCGCCGCCGTTCCGGTGGGTGGACGGTGGTGCGCGGCCGGGCGTCTGGGGGGGCTGGGGGGCCGTCCGCCGTCCGGGCGAGAGCCGATTTCTGGGTCAGGTCACGCGGTCCAGTGACGAGAAGGGCCGGGAGGTCAGGGCCGGACCAGGAGGGCCGGATACCTTCCGCCGGCCCGCGTGGTCGGTGCCGCGACGGAGGCGGAGTGGTCGGCCGACTGCTGTTGGTGCGGGATGGCCATGCGGCCGGGCCGGGCGTTCCAGCATCCGTCGCGCATGGTCAGCGTGACCGCGGACAGGGGCGGAACCCCGAGGTGCCAGAAGGCGCGTGGAGGCGCGGACAGGGCGTGGACCAGTGCGGCCCGGACGACGGCGGCCTCGGTGATCGCGAGTATGCGCCCCGTGCCTGTGGGCAGAGAACTCAGCCACGCCGCCGTACGACGGCAGAGCCGGCCGACGGACTCGCCCCCGTGGGGCGCGGCGTCGGGATCCGTCAGCCAGGCGGAGAAGCCGAGGGGGTCTTCGGCCACGACGTCCTTGTGCGGGCGGCCGTACCAGCTGCCGTAGTCGAGGTCGCGCAGGGCGATCTCGGGCCTGGCCGTGATCGCGAGGGCCTCGGCGGCCCGTGCACAGCGGGTGGAGGGCGCCCGGAGCGCCAGTGAGTACGCCGGAAGGACGGTTTCCGTGGCCTTGGCGGCCAGGCTCCCCCGTCCGCGGTCGTTCAGGGCACCGTCTCCGAAGACCGGGCCCTCGCGGCCTTCCGCGCCGGTCATGCACAGCATCGTCACGTGCACAGTCACCATCCGACCTCCTTCTCCGATCGGTACGGGACACTGCCGGGCGGTCGGGTGATCAAAGCCGGCAGGCTTGGCGGCCGCTGGACAGACACTCCGGCGGGCCGCGCGGGGAGGAGCGGGTCCGCCGGATGGCACCACGACGTGGATCACGCAAGCCCTGAGGGAGAACGAGGGCGACCGCGGCACTTGGATACAAGACTCCAGGAAGCGTGCCTGTACAACCATCCGGCAGGTGGCCGGACCGACCCCGCCGACCGGGGGGACTGGTCCGCCGGTGGGCGGGGCAGGGCGGGGCGGGGCCGTGAGGCTCGGCGTGGTGGTGTGCGGGGTGAGGCCGGGGCCTGGGCGGTGGGGGGCCTGGCCTGGGGGCTGCTGGTCCGGTGGGGGCTTGGGGCTTGGGGGCTGCTGGTCCGGTGGGGGCTTGGGGCTTGGGGGCTGCTGGTCCGGTGGGGGCTTGGGGCGTGAGGTCGGCTGGTCCGGTGGGTGGGAGGACGGCTGGTCAGCGGGGGCGGGAGGCCGGGGCACGGATCGTTGCACGGTCCCGGGGCGGTGGGTTTTCCACAGGTGGGGAGTTGTCCACAGGGTCTGACGGGATGCGGCGAGCGGTTGTACGGTCGGCACGAGTTGATGTTCGGGTGAGTCACGGGGGAGGCGGTCGTGGTGACCGAGGCCGGTGTGCGGGATGCGGGTTTTGGGGCGGTGCGGATTCCGCGGGTGCGGGGCTTCGCAGAGCGGTCAGCGCAGGGCGCGCGCTCGCCGAAGGCGGAGGGGAAGGCCCTGCGCGAGCGGGTCCCGCGGCGCGCCCACGCCACCCTCGACATCGACGGCGCGAGGCCCGGCGCGGTGGCCGCGGTCGAGGAGTCCAACCAGGGCCGGATTCCCGGGCTCACGCCGATAAGGGTCGGCAGGATGGTGGCGACGCCGTTCGCCTTCCTGCGCGGAGCCGCGGGGCTCATGGCGTACGACCTCGCCCGCACCCCCATGACCCGCATCCGCGCCCAGATCTGCGGCGACGCGCACGCGGCCAACTTCGGGCTGTACGGAGACGCCCGAGGCGGCCTGGTCATCGACCTGAACGACTTCGACGAGACGGTGCACGGCCCCTGGGAGTGGGACCTCAAGCGGCTCGCGGCCTCGCTGGTACTCGCGGGACGGGCGGCGGGCGCCGACGAGGACACCTGCCGGGCGGCCGCCCATGACGCGGCCGGCGCCTACCGCCGCACCATGCGGCTGCTGGCCAAGCTCCCGGTGCTGGACGCGTGGAACGCCATCGCGGACGAGGAGCTGGTCTCCCACACCGACGCCCACGATCTGCTCGGCACGCTCGAGAGGGTCTCGGAGAAGGCGCGGGCCAACACCAGCGGGCGGTTCGCGGCCCGGTCGACCGAGCAGGCCGAGGAGGGCGGCCGGCGGTTCGTGGACGCGCTGCCGGTGCTTCGCCGCGTCCCCGACGCCGAGGCGGCGGCGGTGGCGGCGTCGCTGGAGGACTATCTGACGACGCTGTCGGAGGACCGGCTGCCGCTGCTGTCCCGGCACGCCGTGCACGACGTGGCGTTCCGCATCGTCGGCACGGGCAGCGTGGGCCTGCGTTCCTACGTCGTCCTGCTGCTGGACCACCGCGGCGAGGCGCTGATCCTCCAGGTGAAGGAGGCACGCGACTCGGCGCTGCTGCCGCATCTGCGGACGGCCGGGTTCGAGACGCGGCCTGTCGAGCACGAGGGCCGGCGGGTGGTCCTGGGGCAGAAGCGGATGCAGGTGGTCAGCGACATCCTGCTGGGCTGGACGACCGTGGAGGGCCGCCCCTTCCAGGTCCGCCAGTTCCGCAACCGCAAGGGCAGCGTGGACCCCGCGGCGCTCTCCGCCGACCAGCTCGACGACTACGCCCGCATGACCGGCGCGCTGCTGGCCCGCGCCCACTCCCACAGCGCCGACCCGCGCCTGATCTCCGGCTACTGCGGCAAGAACGAGGAGCTGGACGAGGCGATCGCCACGTTCTCCGTGGCGTACGCCGACCGGACCGAGGCGGATCACTCGGCGCTGGTGACGGCGGTGCGGGCAGGGAGGATCGCGGTGGAGACGGGGGTGTGAGCGACGCGGCGGACGTGGTGGCCTGCTGAGGAGTACGGGTGAGGTACGTCCGGTGAGGAGCACGCGGTGAAGAACGCCGAGTTCCCCCTCCGAGGCCGGCGACGTCGCGGGAGTCATCAGCCCGGCACGACGCTGATGAGGCCGGTGCTCCGAAGGCGATCGCGGTGTGGCCTACGCTGGTCGGGTGACGACCCCGGAAGCTGAGCAGGGTGGTGTCGCCGGTGAGGCGCGGGCGACGCCCGAGGACGGCGCGCCCCGGCCCGAGGAGCGGCTCGAGCGGGCCGTGCGGGCGGCCGAGCAGGCGCTGATCGAGTACGAGATCGCGGTGGAGACCTTCCGGGTCGAGATCGAGAACTTCTCCCGGCTGCACCACCAGAAGCTCGGACCGATGTACGCCCGCCTCGAAGAGCTGGACGCGCAGATAGCAGAGGCGAAGGCGGCCCGGAGCGGTGACCCCGAGGACGTGCGCCGCGCACAGGAGCTGCGGGCGCGGGTGCTGCCCATGCCCTCCGTGGAGGAGCTGTTCCACGGCTGGATGGACGGCGACGGTCTGTTCCCCGAGGCCGCTGCCATGCTCACGGACCAGCCGGTCCGGCCCCCGCAGCGGGTGCGCCCGAGCGAGGAGGCCCGCCGCCTCTACCGCGACCTGGCGCGCAGGGCCCACCCCGACCTCGGGCAGGAGGAAAGCGAGCGGAAGCGGCGTGAGGAGTTCATGACCCGCGTGAACACCGCCTACGCCCGCGGCGACGAGGTCCTGCTGCGCGAGCTGTCCGAGGAGTGGGCCGCCGGACCGGTGCCCGAGGAGCACCGCCCGAGCCGCAGCGAGGAGCTCTACGCGCGGCTGGAGTGGCTCGCCCAGCGCAAGGAACTGCTCACGGTCGTCGCCCGGGAGCTGGAGGAGGGCGCCATCGGCTCCATGCTCCGGCTGGCGCCGGACGACCCGGACCGCCTGCTCGACGAGATCGCCGAGCAGTTGCTGAGGGAGGTCACGGGGCGTGAGGCGGAACTGGCGTCGCTGATCGGCCAGTGATCGTGCGGGGCGGTGATCGGTCCGGCCGGTGATCGGTCCCGCTGGTGATCGGTCCGGCTGGTGATCGATCCGGCTGGTGGCGCGGGTCTTCGGTCCGGCCAGGCCGTCCTCCGGCCGTCCTCCGGGCGTCCTCGGGGACGCTTCGGGTAGCGTCGGGGCCATGAATTTCGGAGCTGTTCCCACAGTCGGGGTCACCGACCTCAAGGACGACGACTTCCTGCTGGACGTCCGTGAGGACGAGGAGTGGCAGGCGGGCCACGCCGCGAGGGCGCTGCACCTTCCCATGAGCGAGTTCGTGGCCCGGTACGGCGAGCTGACCGAGGCCGCCCCGCAGGACGGCCGTGTCCATGTGATCTGCCGCTCCGGCGGCCGTTCGGCGCAGGTCGCGATGTACCTCAACCAGCAGGGCATCGACGCCGTGAACGTCGCCGGCGGCATGGAGGCGTGGCAGGCGACCGGACGTCCGGTGGTCACGGACGCCGGGGAGCCGGGGGCAGTCGTCTGAGGCGTCTGTGGCGGCCGGGAGGCGGTCGCCACAGGGGTGAGGTCGGGCCGGGACAGTGGGGCGAGGCTGCCTGTGGCGGGCCAGGGCGTCGCCGGTCGGGCGTGAGCTTGAGCGGGGCAGTGGTTCGAGTCCGGTGTGGTCGGCTGTGTGTCGTCGTTCGGGCGTGAGCTTGAGCCGTGAGCTTGAGCGGGGCCGGTGGTCTGAATCCGTGTGTGGTCGGCCGCGTGTCGTCGTTCGGCGGAGCTTGAGCAAGGGGCAGTGGGGCGAGGCCGCGTCCGGCCCCGGTGCGTCGTCGTCGGGGCGTCGGCTCTGTCAGGGGCGGAGAAGGTGTCCTGCGGCTCGGCGCCCCGTATCGCCTTGCCGCCCCTTGGGGCCGTTCAGGGGGCTTCAGACCGGGGCGTGTGCCGCCAGCAGATCGCCCAAGGCCTCCTCATGCGCCGCCGCCGGTCCCAGGGACAGTTCGAGGTGCTTGGCCCAGGCGTGGTACCGGTGCAGCGGATAGTCGACGTCCGCCCCGAAGCCGCCGTGCAGATGGTGTGCGGTCTGCACCACCCGCCGTACCCCCTCCGCCGCCCAGATCTTGGCGACCGCCACATCCCCGGCGGCCGGCAACGCCCCCGGCGCTCCCGAGCTGATTCGCCAGGCCGCCTGCCACAGCGTGGCCTCCATCGCCCGCAGGTCGATGTAGCGGTCGGCGGCCTGCACGGCGACGACCTGGAACGTCGCAATCGGGTGGCCGAACTGCTCCCGCTTCGCCGTGTACTCGCCGGTCATCCGCAGCACCCGCTCCCCGAGCCCCAGCGCCAGCGCACATGTCCCGGTCGTCAGGAGCTCCCGCAGCCATTCCCAGGCGCCCTCGGCCGCGATGACATACCCCTCCGGCACGCGCGCCGACTCCAGCCGCAACTCCCCGAGCCGCTCGCCGTTGGTCGCGAACTGCTCGGCCGCCAGGGCACCTTCATGTCCCCGGGGGACGAGGGCGAGCACGCTCCGGTCGGCATCGGTGTGTGCCGGTACGACGGTGTAGTCGGCGTCGTACACCCACGGCACCGTGGTCTGCACACCGGCCAGGATCCAGCCGTCCCCGTCTGGGCGAGCGGTGACCGCCTGCTCGGCGGGATCGTGACCGCCGGTGCGCCCCTGCGCGGCGACGGTCAGCACGACCTCGCCCCGCCCGGCCCGCGCGAGCAGCGCCGACTTCAACTCCGCACCGCCGTAGGCCTGCACGGCCGCCAGCGCGGCGCTGCTCTCCAGCAGTGGCACCCGCGCCAGCACCTTCCCCGCCTCACGCAGCAGCAGACACAGCGCGACGGCGTCGAGGCCGGCCCCGCCGAACTCCGGGTCGAGCAGCAGGCTCAGCAGATCCGCGTCGGCGAGCCTGCCCCACAGGGCGCGGTCGAAGTCGTCGGCCACGGCGCCCCTGGACAGCGTGGGGCTCGGCACCGCGTCCGGTGCGACGTCGGCGAACACCCCTCGTGCCGCCTCGGCCGCCGCCTGCTGCTCCTCGGTGAAGGTGAAGTCCACGGTCCTGTCCTCCCGGCGGCTCCGGCTGTCTGACGGAGCGTCAAGATAGAACAGGTTCTAGGAGAAGGGAATGGGCCCGGGCGCCCCGGTGGCTGCTCCGAAGGGAGCCGGCGCAGGCGCCCGGAGCCGGCTCATCGGTCGAAGTCCAGCTCCACCTTCTCCGTCACCGGACGCGACTGGCAGGCCAGCACGTAGCCCGCCTCCGTCTCCTCGCGCTCCAGCGCGAAGTTGCGGTCCATCCGCACCTCCCCGGAGACCAGGAAGGCCCGGCAGGTGCCGCACACCCCGCCCTTGCAGGCGTAGGGCGCGTCGGCACGGTTGCGCAGCACCGTCTCCAGCAGCGATTCGCCGGCGTGGACCGGCCAGGTCCCGCCGCGGCCGTCGAGCCGCGCGGTGACCGTGCTGTGCGCGGGCGTGGCCGCCGGGGCGGTGGCCGGAGCGGCGTCCACATGGAAGATCTCCTCGTGGATACGGCCGCGCGGCACCTCAAGTCCGCGCAGCGCCCGCTCGGCCTCCTGCACCAGCCCGTACGGCCCGCACAGGAACCAGCCCGCCACGTCGGCCATCGGCAGCAGCGCCGGCAGCAGTGCTGTGAGCCGCTCCCGGTCCAGCCGTCCGGACGGCAGACCCGCCTGCTGCTCCTCCCGGGAGAGCACCGTCACCAGCTGGAACCGCTCGGGGAAGCGGTCCTTCAGGTCGGCGACCTCCTCCAGGAACATCGTCGAGGCGGACGTGCGGTCGCTGCGGATCAGGCAGAAGCGGGCCGCGGGCTCGCACGCAAGCAGCGTCGTCGCGATCGACAGCACCGGTGTGATGCCACTGCCGCCGACGACCGCGGCGTAGAGCCCGGGCGCGGGGTCGAGGGTGAAGCGGCCGGCCGGTGTCATCACCTCCAGCTCGTCGCCGATGTTGATCTCCTTCAGCGCGTACGTGGAGAAGGCCCCGCCCTCGACCAGCCGTACGCCTACCCGCAGGGCGCGCGGTCCCGCGCCGTCCCGCGGTGCCGGGGAGCAGATCGAGTACGTCCGCCTGATGTCGACGCCGTCGACCGTCCGCCGCAGGGCGATGTGCTGCCCGGGCGCGTACCGGAACTCCCCGCGCAGCTCCTCCGGGACCGCGAGCGTCACGGCCACGGAGTCGTCGGTGAGCCGGTCGACCGCGGTCACCCGGAGCGTGTGGAAGCGGGCCATCACAACTCCTTGAAGTGGTCGAACGGTTCACGGCAGGCCAGGCAACGGCGCAGCGCCTTGCACGCGGTGGAGGAGAAGCGGCTCAGCAACTCGGTGTCGGCGGAGCCGCAGTGCGGGCAGCGCAACGGTTCGGCGGTGACCGGCTCCTCGGTGACCGTGCGCGTCGGGCCCAGCGCCAGCGGCACCGGCCCGGATTCCACGTGCACCCGGGGTGGAGCGATGCCGAACTCCCGCAGCTTGCGGCGGCCTTCGGGAGTGATGTCGTTGGTCGACCAGGCCGGCGTGAGCACCGTGCGCACGGTGACCTCCCGTACGCCGTGCTCGTGCAGTGCCCGCTCTATGTCCAGGGACATGGCCTCGATGGCGGGGCAGCCCGTGTACGTCGGGGTCAGCTCCACGTCGACCGCGTCCTCCCCGCGCAGGCGCACCGCGCGCAGGACGCCGAGCTCCCGCAGGGTGAGGACCGGCAGCTCGGGGTCGGGCACCGAGCCGGCGATCACGACGAGCTCCTCCTCCAGGGCCGTGGTGGTCACCATGACGCCCCCGGGTGGCTGCGGTGCAGATGCTGCATCTCGGCGAGCATCCGCCCGAACGACTCGGTGTGCAGGCCCTGCCGGCCCGCGCCCGCGCTCCACGCCCCCGACTGCGGCCCCTCGGGGACCGTGAGCGTGGCGCGGCCCAGTACCTCGCCGACCGACTCCAGCCAGGCCGCCTTCAGCTGCTCGACGTCCACGTCCAGCCCCTCCAGGGGCTGGAACATCTCGCCGGTGAACCGCCACAGCGCCGCGCAGGCCCGCGTCATGCGCTCATGGCTCTCGTCCGTGCCGTCCCCGAGCCGGAGGGTCCACTGCTCGGCGTGGTCGCGGTGATAGGCGACCTCCTTGACGGCCTTCGCGGCGAGCGGGGCGAAGGGGCCGTCGCCGGTGGCCAGTTCGCCGTACAGCAGGTGCTGGTAGGTCGAGAAGTACAGCTGCCGGGCGATGGTGTGGGCGAAGTCGCCGTTCGGCTGCTCCACCAGCTGGAGGTTGCGGAAGGCGCGCTCCTCGCGCAGATACGCCAGCTCGTCCTCGTCGCCGGTGAGCGACAGCAGCACGCGGGCCTGGCCGAGCAGGTCCAGCGCGATGTTGGCGAGGGCGACCTCCTCCTCCAGGACCGGAGCATGACCGGCCCACTCCCCCAGGCGGTGGGAGAGCACCAGGGCGTCGTCGCCCAGCGCGAGGGCGGCGGTCGTGGGAATCGTCGTGGTCACAGGTGCCGCACCCCCTCGGGGATCTCGTAGAACGTCGGGTGGCGGTAGGGCTTGTCGGCGGCCGGTTCGAAGAACGGGTCCTTCTCGTCGGGGGAGGACGCCGTCACGGCGGCGGAGGGCACGACCCAGATGGAGACGCCCTCGCCGCGCCGGGTGTACAGGTCGCGCGCGTTGCGCAGGGCCAGCTCCGCGTCCGGGGCGTGCAGGCTCCCGGCGTGGGTGTGGGACAGGCCCCGGCGCGAGCGCACGAAGACCTCCCACAGGGGCCAGTCGGTGTTCGTCATGCGCGCGTTGCTCCCGTCTCGCTGTGCTTGACCGCGTACGCCGCGGCCGCCTCCCGAACCCATGCGCCCTCCTCGTGGGCCCGCCTGCGCTGGGTGATGCGCTGCTCGTTGCACGGGCCGTTGCCCTTGAGGACGTCCCAGAACTCCGTCCAGTCGATCGCCCCGAAGTCGTGGTGCCCGCGCTCCTCGTTCCACCGGAGGTCCGGGTCGGGGAGGGTGAGGCCGAGGGACTCGGCCTGGGGGACGCAGATGTCGACGAAGCGCTGGCGCAGCTCGTCGTTCGAATGCCGCTTGATCTTCCAGGTCATCGACTGTGCCGAGTGCTGCGACTCGTCGTCGGGCGGGCCGAACATCATCAGGGACGGCCACCACCAGCGGTCCACCGCGTCCTGCGCCATCGCGTGCTGCTCGGGGGTGCCGCGGCTGAGGGCGAGCAGCAGCTCGTACCCCTGGCGCTGGTGGAAGGACTCCTCCTTGCAGATACGGACCATCGCGCGCGCGTAGGGACCGTAGGAGCAGCGGCACAGCGGCACCTGGTTGGTGATCGCGGCGCCGTCCACCAGCCAGCCGATCGCGCCGACGTCGGCCCAGGTCAGCGTCGGGTAGTTGAAGATCGAGGAGTACTTCTGGCGGCCGCTGTGCAGCTTGTCGAGGAGCGCGTCGCGGCTGGTGCCGAGGGTCTCCGCGGCGCTGTACAGGTACAGACCGTGGCCTGCCTCGTCCTGGACCTTGGCCATCAGGATGGCCTTGCGGCGCAGCGAGGGCGCGCGGGTGATCCAGTTGGCCTCCGGCTGCATGCCGATGATCTCGGAGTGCGCGTGCTGGGCGATCTGCCGGACCAGCGTCGCCCGGTAGGCGTCGGGCATCCAGTCGCGCGGCTCGATGCGCTCGTCGGCGGCCACGGCGGCGTCGAAGGCGCGCTCGTACCCGGCGGTGCTGTCCCCGTCGGCGTGTGACGCCGTGTGGTCCGTCCTCTGCGCGGCTGCTGTCGCCATCTGGCCCCCTCGACCTGTGGGTCTGTCCGGAGCATGCTCCCGACCGATCGTTCGGTTCGTGCGATTCCATGGTCGGACGGGCGCCGTAAGGTGTCAACCGCTGTGGAAAACCGGCGCGGCTGTGGACGGGCTGATCGAAGGGGCTGTGCCCGGTGGGTCGGCCTGAGTACCGTTCGCGTGCGAGGGGGCTGCCGGCGGCGGAGTGGACCGGATCGGGAACGGAATCGGGGCGGAATGGACGCGCAGGGCGCGAAGGATGCGTACGACAGGGGGGCGTACGACAGGGAGGCGAGCGACCGGCACGCGCGGGGCGAGCCGGGCGCAGCCCATGACGCGCGCGAGCCCCTGCCGGAGTCCCGCACCGGCGTCGCCGCCCTCTCGCCGCGTTACCAGATCAGCGTCGCGCTGGCCCTCGCCGTCGTCGCGATCGCCGTGTGTGTGCACATCGGGATGGTCTTCCTGCACGTGGCGCCGTCGAACACGGTCACCAAGCAGCACGGCGAGGTGATCGACGACTGGATCTACCCGGAGTTCGAGCAGAACTGGAAGCTGTTCGCGCCCAACCCGCTCCAGCAGAACATCGCCGTCCAGGTCCGTGCCCAGATCCGAACGGGTGACGGCAGCAGCCGCGTCACCGGCTGGTACGACCTGTCCGCTCAGGACGGCGAGGCCATCGACGGCAATCCGCTGCCGAGCCACACCCAGCAGAACGAGCTGCGCCGCGCCTGGGACTTCTTCACCGCCACCCACGACGGCAGTAACCGCCCCTCGGGACTGCGCGGCGCGCTGAGCGAGACGTACATGCGCCGGATCGTCGTGCTGCGCCTGGACCGCGCCGAGGCCGCCGGGCCGGGCGGTGCCGTCGAGCGGGTCCAGATCCGCTCGCGGACGACCGCCGTCCGCCCGCCCGCGTGGAGCGAGGAGCGGATCTCGCTCGAACCGGAGTACCGGGAGCTGCCCTGGTGGACGGTGCCGCGTGACGAGGCCGGGGGAGGCACCCGGTGAGCCGCTTCGCCCTGGCCGTCTCCCGTGGCATCGCCCGGGTCACCGGATCCGCCCTCGGCCCGTACCAGACCGCCGTGATCCGGATCGGGTTCGCCGCGACCTGGCTGCTGTTCCTGCTGAGGGAGGTCCCGCACCGCCAGGAGCTGTACGGCCCGGACAGCCCCTGGGGCTGGGATCTGGCCGAGCAGCTGGTCGGCCAGAACGGCGCCTTCACGGCCCTGCTGTGGTCCGACGGGCAGCTGTGGTTCGAGACCGTCTACGCGCTCGGTGTGCTCTCCAGCGTGCTGCTGATGCTGGGCTGGCGTACCCGCACCATGTCCGTGCTCTTCATGGCCGGTGTGCTCTCGCTGCAGAACCGTAGCGTCTTCATGGGCGACGGCGGTGACAACGTCCTGCACCTGATGTGCATCTACCTGGTCTTCACCCGGTGCGGACAGGTGTGGTCGCTGGACGCGCGCCGTGCGCGGCGCACGCGCGAGGCACGCGCGCGTGGGGAACGTGTCACCGATCGGACGGGCCCGCTGCTGTGGGGCGTGTTCGGGCTCGTGCTGACCGTGGTGACCGCGGCCGGCCGGATGGACGGCGACTGGCTGGTGCCGGCGCTGCTGTGGGGCGCGTGGATGGCGCAGTGCCTGTGGTGGTTCGCCGGGCGCCTCACCCGCACCGGCGAGCCGCGGATCATGCTCGACGTGATCGCCGACATCCTGCACAACGGCGCGCTGTTCGTGATCATGGCCGAGGCCTGCCTGATCTACGCCACGGCCGGCTGGTACAAGATCCAGGGCTCCCGCTGGCAGGACGGCACCGCCGTCTACTACCCCCTGCAGCTCGAGTACTTCTCGCCCTGGCCCGCCCTGGCCGACCTGATGTCCGCCGGCGGCACCCTGGTCATGCTCGTGACGTACGGGACAGTGATCGTCCAGGTCGCCTTCCCGTTCACACTGCTCAACCGGCGGGTCAAGAACGTCCTGCTGACTGTCATGATCATCGAGCACGCCGTGATCGCCGTGGTGCTCGGGCTGCCGTTCTTCTCGCTGGCGATGATCGCGGCGGACGCGGTCTTCCTGCCCACGTCGTTCCTGCGCCGCCTGGGCGACTGGACGGTACGCGCGCGCGGACGGCTGCACCGGGGCGTTCTGCCGAAGGTGCCCGCGCAGCGGACGCCGGACACCGCCGATCAGCACGGGGACACCGAACAGGCCCACGTAGGCTTCAGGGCATGAACGACCCCGCGGACAGCGGCACCGGCGGCTCCGCGCGGGGGCCGGTGAGCGACTGGCACCGGCTCGCCGGCACCTCGGTGCTGCTGGACGGCTTCCACGCCCTCAAGCACGCCTTGCGCTTCGGCGCCGAGGTGCCCCTCGCGGTCACCGCCGACCGCGCGGCCACTCTCGCCCTCGCCGGCGAGCTCGCTGCGGACCTGCGGCAGCCGCTGGCCGCGCTGCTCACCGAGGTCCCGGAGCCGGTGTACGCCTCCCTGGTGCCGCGCCCGCACCCCACCGCCGTGGCCGCCCTGGCCGTACGGCCGTCCCGCGAGGGCAATCTGCGGGCGCTGGCCCGCACGCCCCGCACCGCCCCCGTCGTGGTCCTGGACCAGCCGCGCAACCTGGGCAACGCGGGGGCCGTGATCCGGCTCGCGGCCGGCTTCGGGGCGACCGGCGTGGTCACGACGGGCACGCTCGACCCCTGGCATCCCACGGTCGTCCGTGGTGGCGCCGGGCTGCACTTCGCGACCGCCGTGGAGCGGCTGGACGTCGGGGAGCTGCCTCCCGGCCCGCTGTTCGCCCTCGACCCGGAGGGCGAGGACATCCGTGGAGTGAAGCTGCCGGCCGACGCCCTGCTCGCCTTCGGTTCGGAGCGCAGCGGCCTGTCCACGTCCGTACGCGCGCGTGCGGACCATCTGGTGGCGTTGCCGATGCGCCCCCAGGTCTCCAGCTACAACCTCGCGACCAGCGTGGCCATGACGCTGTACCACTGGAGCGCCACCGGGGGCGCGGCGGCCTGAGAGGTCACGCCTCCCGGCGCACCTCCACCACGCGGAACCGGTTCGCGACGAACGCCCCGTCGGTCAGCGCCGAGTTGGCCGCCGGGTTGCCGCCCGAGCCGTGGAAGTCGGAGAAAGCGGCCGTCTGGTTGACGTACACCCCGCCGGTCAGGTTCAGCGAGAGCTGCGCGGCCTCCTCCAGGCAGGCCTCCTCGATCGCCCGCTCGACGTCCTCGTCGGTCGTGTACGCCCCGACCGTCATCGCGCCCTTCTCCCGGACGGTCCGGCGCAGCAGCTCCACCGCGTCGGCCGCCGAGTCGACGGCGACGGCGAAGGCGACCGGGCCGAAGCACTCGCTCATGTACGCGGCCTCGTCGTCCGGCTTGGCGCCGTCCAGCTTCACGACGACGGGCGTGCGGACCACCGCGCCCGGGAAGTCGGGGTTGGTGATCTCGCGCGAGGCGAGGGCGACTTCGCCGAGGCCGGCGGCCGCCTCGAGGCGGGCCTTGACGTCGGGGTTGACGATGGCGCCGAGCAGGGCGTTCGCGCGCGCGTCGTCGCCCAGCAGGCCGTCGACGGCCTGGGCGAGGTCGGCGGTCACCTCGTCGAAGGACTTCGGGCCCTGCTCGGTGCGGATGCCGTCCCGGGGGATGAGGAGGTTCTGCGGGGTGGTGCACATCTGGCCGCTGTACAGCGACAGCGAGAACGCCAGGTTGGACAGCATCCCCTTGTAGTCGCCGGTCGACTCCACGATCACCGTGTTGACGCCGGCCTTCTCCGTGTAGACCTGCGCCTGGCGGGCGTTGGCCTCCAGCCAGTCGCCGAACGCCGTCGAGCCGGTGTAGTCGATGATCCGGATCTCGGGGCGGACGGCGAGGTTCTTGGCGATGCCCTCATCGGGCCGCTCGGCGGCCAGGGCGACCAGGTTCGGGTCGAAGCCGGACTCCGTGAGCACCTGGCGCGCGACCTGCACCGTGAGCGCGAGCGGCAGCACGGCGCGCGGGTGGGGCTTCACCAGGACGGCATTTCCGGTGGCGAGCGAGGCGAACAGGCCCGGGTAGCCGTTCCACGTGGGGAAGGTGTTGCAGCCGATCATCAAGGCGATCCCGCGCGGGACCGCGGTGAAGCGCTTGGTCAGGGCGAGCGGGTCGCGCTTGCCCTGCGGCTTGGTCCACTCCGCGGTGTCGGGGGTGCGGGCCTGCTCCACGTACGCGTACGCCACCGCTTCCATGCCACGGTCCTGCGCGTGCGGGCCGCCCGCCTGGAACGCCATCATGAACGCCTGGCCGGAGGTGTGCATGACGGCGTGCGCGAACTCGTGCGTCCGGTCGCTGATCCGCTTGAGGATCTCCAGGCAGACCATCGCGCGCAGCTCCGGCCCCGCGTCGCGCCACGCGCGCTGCCCGGCCCGCATGGCGGGCAGCAGCACGTCGATGTCCGCGTGCGGGTAGCTGACGCCCAGATCGAGGCCGTAGGGGGAGACCTCGCCGCCCACCCAGTCGTCCGTGCCGGGCTGGTCCAGCTCGAGGCGGGTGCCGAGCAGGGCGTCGAAGGCGGCCTTGCCCGCGGTCGCGTCCAGGCTGCCGTTCTCCCCGTAGGCCTTCGGGTGCTCGGGGTGCGGGGACCAGTACGCGCGTGTGCGGATGGCTTCCAGCGCCTGGTCGAGGGTCGGCCGGTGCTGGGCGATCAGCTCGTGCGCGGTGAGTTCGGCGGCCATGCGGGACCAACTCCTCGTCTTGTGAGCTCTTCGTCGAGCTCATGACCTGGGCAGAGACATGGGCAGGATCAGGCGGTCAGAGTTAGAGTAACCGAACGATCGGTCGGTTCAAGGGGGTCCGCCGCATCTGTGGAAAACCCCGTGCGGGAGGATCGCGTTCATGACAGCACTCGACCTCAGCAGCCCCGTGGCCGTCGTCGGCAGCGGCACCATGGGCCAGGGCATCGCCCAGGTGGCGCTGGTCGCGGGCCACCCCGTACGGCTGTACGACGCCGTCCCCGGGCGCGCCCGCGAAGCCGCCGACGCGATCGGCGCACGGCTCGACCGGCTCGTCGAGAAGGAGCGGCTCAGCGGCGCCGACCGGGACGCCGCACGCGCCCGTCTGCTCCCCGCCGGGAGCCTCGCCGAGCTCGCCGACTCCGCCCTCCTCGTCGAGGCCGTCCTGGAGCGGCTGGACGTCAAACAGCACCTGCTGCGCGAGCTGGAGGACGTCGTCGCCGAGGACTGTCTGCTCGCGACCAACACCTCCTCGCTGTCGGTGACCGCCATCGGCGGCGGACTGCGCGTCCCGGGCCGTTTCGTCGGCCTGCACTTCTTCAACCCCGCTCCACTGCTGCCACTGGTCGAGGTGGTCTCCGGTTTCGCCACCGACGTCACCTCGGCCACACGCGTGTACGAGACGGCGCGCGCCTGGGGCAAGACGCCGGTGGCCTGCGCCGACACCCCCGGCTTCATCGTCAACCGCATCGCCCGGCCCTTCTACGCCGAGAGCTTCGCCGTCTACGAGGCGCACGGCGCCGACCCCGCCACCATCGACGCCGTGCTGCGCGAGTGCGGCGGCTTCCGCATGGGCGCCTTCGAGCTGACCGACCTGATCGGGCAGGACGTCAACGAGTCCGTGACGCGGTCCGTGTGGCAGTCCTTCTTCCAGGACGTCCGTTTCACACCGTCGCTCGCCCAGCGCCGCCTGGTCGAGTCCGGCCGGCTCGGCCGCAAGTCCGGGCAGGGCTGGTACGACTACCGGGACGGCGCCGAGCGCGCCGAACCGCACACCGCGGAGAGCGCCCAGCCGCCCGCGTACGTCGTCGCGGAGGGCGACCTGGGCCCCGCGTCCGAGCTGCTCGCCCTGATCCGTGAGGCGGGAATCCAGGTCCGCGAGGAGGAAGAGGACCACGGCACCCGGTTCGTGCTGCCCAGCGGCGGCCAGCTGGCCCTCGCCGACGGCCAGACCTCCGTGGAGTTCCGGGACGTCGTCTACTTCGACCTCGCCCTGGACTACCGCAGGGCCACCCGCGTCGCCCTGTCGGCGTCCCAGGACACCTCCCCGCAGACCCTCGCCGAGGCCACCGGCCTGTTCCAGGCGCTCGGCAAGAAGGTCAGCGTCATCGGCGACGTCCCCGGCATGATCGTCGCCCGCACGGTCGCGCGGATCGTCGACCTCGCCCACGACGCCGTCGCCAAGGGCGTCGCCACGGAGGAGGACGTCGACACCGCGATGCGCCTGGGCGTCAACTACCCGCTCGGCCCCTTCGAATGGAGCCGGCGGCTCGGCCGCAACTGGGCGTACGCCCTCCTGGACGACCTGCACCTGCGCGACCCCTCGGGGCGCTACGCCCCCTCCCTCGCGCTCTACCGCCACGCGTACGCCTCCGGCAAGCGGGAGGGCAGTACGTCATGACCACCGCCAAGCGCGACACGTACACCCCGGAGACGCTGCTGTCGGTCGCCGTGCAGGTCTTCAACGAGCGCGGCTACGACGGCACTTCCATGGAGCACCTCTCCAAGGCGGCAGGGATCTCCAAGTCGTCGATCTACCACCACGTCACGGGCAAGGAGGAGCTGCTGCGCCGGGCCGTGAGCCGGGCGCTGGACGGGCTCTTCGGGATCCTCGGCGAGGAGCACGCGCGCGTGGGACGGGCGTCCGGGCGGCTGGAGTACGTCGTCCGGCGCATGGTCGAGGTGCTCATCGCCGAACTGCCGTACGTGACGCTGCTGCTGCGGGTGCGCGGCAACACGGACACCGAGCGGTGGGCGCTGGAGCGGCGCCGCGACTTCGACCACCGCGTCGCCGAGTTGCTGAAGGCGGCCGCCGCGGAGGGGGACGTGCGCGGCGACGTGGAGGTGCGCCTGGCCACGAGGCTGGTCTTCGGCATGATCAACTCGATCGTGGAGTGGTACCGGCCGGACGGGCGGGGCATGGGGGAGCGCGAGGTGGCCGACGCGGTGACGCAGTTGGTGTTCGAGGGGCTGCGCCGGGCGGGCTGAGACGTGGGCACGCGCGCGGGGAGGGGCTGAGTACGCCGCCCGATGCCACTGCCGGGTGCCGGTGGTGGACTCGGGCGCACGGTTCACGACGGCGTCCCCTCCGCGGCCCCGTCCGCCGCGCACCCCACGTGGTGGAGGGCGCCCCCGCCCCGGTGGCCGCCTCGCAGTGGTTCGCGTCCCTCGACGGCCCCGGGGCCTTCGCCGGAGTGGACCACTGGGCCACCGGCATGCTCGTCCTCGTCTGGCTGCTGCCGCCCCGGCCCTCGCGCGGGCCGCGGACGGCGGCGGGCGCGGGGCTCGGCTGTGCGCTGCTCCCCGTGACGTTCCCGATCCCGGGCGCGGCGCCGCCCTCCGGCTGACGGGCTTCAGCCCTGCGGTTCCAGGTCCTCCTCCTCGAACACCAGCAACGTGCGCGTGCTGAGCACCTCGGGGATCGCCTGGAGCCGGGTGAGCACCACCTCGCGCAGCGCCCGGTTGTCCGGGGTGTGCACCAGCAACAGCACATCGAAATCGCCCCCGACGAGGGCGATGTGGGAGGCGCCGGGGAGCTGTCTGAGCTGCTCCCGCACGGTGCGCCAGGAGTTCTGGACGATCTTCAGGGTGATGTACGCCGAGGTCCCCTGACCCGCGCGCTGGTGGTCGACGCGGGCGCCGAAGCCACGGATGACCCCGTCCTCGACGAGCCGGTTGATGCGCGCGTAGGCGTTGGCCCGTGAGACGTGCACACGCTCGGCGACGGACCTTATCGACGAGCGGCCGTCGGCCTGGAGCATCCGCAGGATGTCCTGGTCGATGGCGTCGAGGGGACGCGGCGGCGGCAGGGCGGCACCGGTGTCCTGCCCTTCGGCCATTTGTTCAGATGCCATGTCCCCCCACCTCTCTACCATGGACGTACTGCGTCCATCTCAGGTTGTGGAGAACCGTTTGTCCACAGCCCCGGGTCGCCTGTAGCCAAAATGTGCCGTCGACCGAACAATCGGTAGGTGAGGCGCATCACAGACGCGCGCCTCCCCGAAGCCGCTCCCACGAGGAGGTGCCGTCATGACGGTCATGGAGCAGCGCGGCGCGTATCGTCCGTCGCCGCCGCCCGCCTGGCAGCCCCGTACAGACCCGACGCCGCTGCTGCCCGACGCGGCTCCGTACCGCGTGCTCGGCACCGAGGCCGTGGCGAAGGCCGACCCCGAGCTGCTGCGCCTGCTGTACGCGCAGCTGGTGCGCGGCCGACGGTACAACGCGCAGGCGACCGCCCTCACCAAGCAGGGCCGCCTCGCCGTCTACCCGTCCAGCACCGGCCAGGAGGCCTGCGAGGTCGCCGCCGCGCTGGCCCTCGAGGACCGTGACTGGCTCTTCCCCAGCTACCGCGACACCCTCGCCGCCGTCGTCCGCGGCGTGGACCCCGTCGACGCGCTCACCCTGCTGCGCGGCGACTGGCACACCGGCTACGACCCGCACGCCCACCGCGTCGCCCCCTTGTGCACCCCGCTCGCCACCCAGCTGCCGCACGCCGTCGGCCTCGCGCACGCCGCCCGCCTGAAGGGCGACGACGTGGTCGCGCTGGCGATCGTCGGCGACGGTGGCACCAGCGAGGGCGACTTCCACGAGGCGCTGAACTTCGCCGCCGTATGGCAGGCGCCGGTCGTCTTCCTGGTCCAGAACAACGGCTTCGCGATCTCCGTCCCGCTCGCCAAGCAGACCGCCGCGCCCTCCCTGGCCCACAAGGCCGTCGGGTACGGCATGCCGGGCCGCCTGGTCGACGGCAACGACGCCGCCGCCGTGCACGAGGTCCTCACCGACGCCGTGCGCCACGCGCGCGCGGGGGGCGGTCCGACGCTCGTCGAGGCGGTGACGTACCGCCTGGAGGCGCACACGAACGCCGACGACGACAAGCGCTACCGCCCGGACGGTGAGCTCGAGGTCTGGCGGGACCACGACCCCGTCACGCTCCTGGAGCGGGAGCTGACCGGGCGCGGCTGGCTCGACGAGGCCGGAGCGCAGGCCGCGCGCGAGGACGCCGAGGCGCTCGCCGCCGACATGCGCGCCCGCCTGAACCAGGACCCCCGGCTCGACCCCATGGACCTGTTCGACCACGTCTACGCCGAGCCGACCCCGCAGCTGCGCGAGCAGCAGGCCCTGCTGCGGGCCGAGCTGGCGGCCGGACAGGAGGAGGAGCTGTCATGACCACGGTTGCCGTGAAGCCCGCGACCATGGCCCAGGCCCTCACCCGCGCGCTGCGCGACTCCATGGCCGCCGACCCGTCCGTGCACGTCATGGGCGAGGACGTCGGCACCCTCGGCGGCGTCTTCCGCGTCACCGACGGCCTCGCCGAGGAGTTCGGCGAGGACCGCTGCACGGACACCCCGCTGGCCGAGGCCGGCATCCTCGGCACGGCCGTCGGCATGGCGATGTACGGGCTCAGGCCGGTCGTCGAGATGCAGTTCGACGCGTTCGCCTACCCGTCGTTCGAGCAGCTCGTCAGCCATGTGGCGCGCATGCGCAACCGCACTCGCGGGGCGATGCCCCTGCCGATCACCGTCCGTGTCCCCTACGGCGGCGGCATCGGCGGCGTCGAGCACCACAGCGACTCCTCCGAGGCGTACTACGTGGCGACTCCGGGGCTCCACGTCGTCACGCCGGCGACCGTCGCCGACGCCTACGGCCTGCTGCGCGCCGCCATCGCCTCCGACGACCCGGTCGTCTTCCTCGAGCCCAAGCGTCTGTACTGGTCGAAGGACGCCTGGAACCCGGACGAGCCGGAAACCGTTGAACCCATCGGCCGCGCGGTGGTGCGGCGTTCCGGCCGGAGCGCCACGCTCATCACGTACGGCCCGTCGGTACCCGTCTGCCTCGAAGCCGCCGAGGCGGCCAGGGCCGAGGGATGGGACCTCGAAGTCGTCGACCTGCGCTCCCTGGTGCCGTTCGACGACGAGACGGTCTCGGCCTCGGTACGACGGACCGGGCGAGCGGTCGTCGTCCATGAGGCGGGCGGGTTCGGCGGACCGGGCGGTGAGATCGCGGCCCGGGTCACGGAGCGCTGCTTCCACCACCTGGAGGCGCCGGTGCTGCGCGTGGCAGGGTTCGACATCCCCTACCCGCCGCCGATGCTGGAGAGGCACCATCTTCCCGGCGTCGACCGCATCCTGGACGCCGTGGCGCGTCTGCAATGGGAGGCCGAGAGCTGATGGCACAGGTGCTGGAGTTCAAGCTCCCCGACCTCGGAGAAGGGCTCACCGAGGCGGAGATCGTGCGGTGGCTGGTGCAGGTCGGCGACGTCGTCGCCGTCGACCAGCCGGTCGTCGAGGTCGAGACGGCCAAGGCGATGGTCGAGGTCCCCTGCCCGTACGGAGGCGTCGTCACGGCCCGCTTCGGTGAGGAGGGCGCGGAGCTGCCCGTG
The DNA here is from genome assembly GCF_043204795.1 of Streptomyces sp. NPDC047706. NCBI lineage: Bacteria > Bacillati > Actinomycetota > Actinomycetes > Kitasatosporales > Streptomycetaceae > Streptomyces > Streptomyces sp. NPDC047706. Next base: position 78,625 of record NZ_JBIDCW010000002.1, read on the forward strand.
GGGGCGCCGCTGCTGACCGTGGCCGTGGGCGCGGAGGCCTCCGGCACGGGGGGCGAGGCTGAGGGCGGACCGGGGGCGGTCTCCGGGGCGGCTCAGGGCACGGGCGCCGACGCGGGTGCGGGGCAGGGCTCCGGTTCGGTCCCGGACGCGGGGCGCGGGCCGGGTACGGCTGAACGTCCCAGTACCGGATCGGGTACGAGGCCAAGTTCGGGTACGGGTTCGGGTGGAGGTTCCAGCACCGCTTCCGCCAACGGCTCAGGCCCGCGGTCCGGCGGCACGGGTTCCGGCAACGTCCTGGTGGGCTACGGCACGGGTGCGCCTGCGGCGCGGCGCCGCAGGGTACGTCCCCAGGCTCCCATAGCTCCCCAGAGGGCAGTGGAGGCCCCGGATGCGCAGGCCGCTCCCGCACCGGCATCCCGGACAGCTGACATCGACGACCATCTCAACGGCGGCCGGGGCGAAGGCCCCGTGCCGGTGATCTCCCCCCTCGTGCGGCGCCTCGCACGCGAGAACGGGCTGGACCTGCGGGAGCTGACGGGCTCCGGCCCCGACGGGCTGATCCTGCGCGCGGACGTGGAGTACGCGCTGCGTGCCGCCGCCGCGCAGGGCCGTTCCGCCCAGGCGCAGGCCGAGCCGCACGCACGCGTGGCTCCCGCGCAGTCCCTCGCACCGCACGCCGCTCCGGCGGACACCGCCACCACGGCCGTCCCGGTCACCCCGGCGCTCGCCTCCGGCACCCGCGTCCCGCTCAAGGGCGTCCGCGGCGCGGTGGCCGACAAGCTCTCCCGCAGCCGGCGGGAGATCCCGGACGCGACCTGCTGGGTGGACGCCGACGCGACGGAGCTGACGCGGGCGCGCACCGCGATGAACGCGGCCGGCGGCCCCAAGATCTCGCTGCTCGCCCTGCTGGCCCGGATCTGCACTGCCGCGATCGCCCGCTTCCCCGAGCTGAACTCCACGGTGGACACGGCGGCCCGGGAGATCGTCCGGCTGGACGAGGTGCACCTGGGCTTCGCCGCGCAGACCGAGCGGGGACTGGTCGTCCCGGTCGTGCGGAACGCGCACACCCTGGATGCCGAGGGCCTGACCGCGGAGTTCGCCCGGCTGACCGAGGCGGGCCGAGCGGGCAGGCTCACCCCCGCGGACCTGACCGGCGGCACCTTCACGCTGAACAACTACGGCGTGTTCGGCGTCGACGGCTCCACGCCGATCATCAACCACCCCGAGGCGGCCATGCTCGGCGTCGGCAGGATCGTCCCCAAGCCCTGGGTGCACGAGGGTGAGCTGGCGGTGCGGCAGGTCGTGCAGCTCTCGCTCACCTTCGACCACCGGGTGTGCGACGGGGGCGTCGCGGGCGGCTTCCTGCGTCATGTCGCGGACTGCGTGGAACAGCCGGCGGTGCTGCTGCGCACCTTGTGACCGGGCGGTCCGCCGGCGTTCCCTGAGACGGCCAGCGGCACGCATACTCAGGGGGTGAGCGAGAAGCAGCGCACCGCACCTGACGACCACGGCGGCTACGACGCCGTGGTGCTCGCCGGGGGTGCGGCGCGGCGGCTGGGCGGTGCCGACAAGCCCGGCGTCCGGGTGGGCGGACGGGCGCTGCTCGACCGGGTGCTGGCCGCCTGCGCGGACGCCCGGACCACCGTCGTCGTCGCCGACCCCAGGCCCACGGCACGCCCCATGACCTGGGCACGCGAGGACCCGCCGGGCGGTGGACCGCTCGCCGCCCTCGCCGCCGGCCTGCCTCTGACCGTCTCCGGGCGGGTGGTGGTCCTCTCCGCCGACCTGCCCTTTCTCGGCGCGTCCACGGTCAAGGGTCTGCTCGCCGAGCTGGACGCGGGTACGGCGGACGGCGTGCTGCTCACCGACCCCGACGGCCGTGACCAGCCGCTCGTGGCGGCCTACCGCGCGGAGCGCCTGCGCGGGACCCTCGCGCGTCTCGGTGCCCGCAACGGCGGCCTCACCGGCCTGCCTCTGCGGCTCCTCACCTCCGAACTCCACCTCACCCGCGTCCTCGACCCTGTCGCGTCCTTCGACTGCGACACCTGGGACGACATCGCCACTGCCAGGTCACGTATCAGGGAGCATGGGCTCGTGTTGGACGAATGGATCTCCGCAGTGAAGGACGAGCTGGGCATCGACCTCGACGTCGACACCGGTGTCCTGCTGGATCTCGCCCGCGACGCGGCGCACGGGGTGGCACGCCCCGCGGCGCCGCTGACGACCTTCCTCGTCGGCTATGCGGCGGCCCGGGCCGGCGGCGGCCCCGAAGCCGTCGCCGAGGCCTCCCGCAAGGCCACCGCCTTGGCGCTGCGCTGGGCGGAGGAGGACGACGCCGCCAGGGACGGCGCGGCCTCCGCCGAGCCCCGCCCGGACGCCGGATGACCGCCGCCCCCGGCGTCCATGGCGGCGAGGACGTCGATCCGCCGGACGTCAAGGATCGGGGTGCCGGGAAGCAGGGCATCGAGGACCGGGATGTGGAGGAGGCGCTGGCACTCGTGAAGGAGGACCGGGACAGGGCCCGTCGCCGCGACGACGCCCCTGACCGCACCAGCTCCCCTCGCCGGGACACCGCTCCCGCCGAGGACCACGCCGGCGTCCCCACCCCCGCCGCCGGTCCGGGAACGCGCACGCCCCGCACCCGGAGCCGCACACCCGAACACGGCACCTCCCGGCAAGGCGCCTCACCACACGACACCCCTCAGCACGGCACCCCCCACGGAGCCGCCCCTCAGCCCCGCATCCCCCAGGACCGTCACCACAAGGCCACCCCCTGGCCCGAGGCCCGCGAGATCGCCACCCGTGCTCCCCTGGCCCGCGTCCGCCGTGCTCCCGTCCCGGTCGCCCTCGACGCCGCCCTCGGCCTCACTCTGGCCGCACCCCTGACCGCCCTCACGGACCTCCCCTCCTTCGACACCTCGGCGATGGACGGCTGGGCGGTCGCCGGGCCCGGCCCTTGGGTGGTACGGGAAGAGGACGTTCTCGCGGGCCACGCGGCACGCACACGCCTCGACGACGGCGAGGCCGTCCGGATCGCCACCGGTGCCCGGATCCCGCCGGACACCACCGCGGTACTGCGCAGTGAGCACGGCCGTACCGACGACCGGGGCAGGCTGCACGCCACCCGCGATCCGGGCCACGGACAGGACATCCGCCCACGCGGTCAGGAATGCCGCAGCGGCGACCAGTTGCTGCCGCCCGGTACGACGGTGACCCCCGCCGTGCTGGGCCTCGCCGCGGCCGCCGGGTACGACACCCTCACCGCCGTGCCCCGCCCCCGCGCCGATGTCCTGGTCCTCGGCGACGAACTGCTCACCGAGGGACTTCCGCACGACGGACTCATCCGGGACGCCCTAGGCCCCATGCTGCCGCCCTGGCTGCGGGCACTCGGCGCCGAGGTCACGTCGGTGCGGAGGCTCGGCGACGACGCGGACGCCCTGCATGAGGCGATCACGGCCAGCGACGCCGACCTCGTCGTCACGACCGGCGGCACCGCCTCGGGCCCCGTCGACCACGTCCAGCCCACCCTGCGCCGTGTCGACGCCGAACTCCTGGTCAACGGGGTCAAGGTGCGACCGGGTCACCCCATGCTGCTGGCCCGCACCAAGGAGAACCAGCACCTGGTCGGCCTGCCCGGCAACCCGCTGGCCGCCGTCTCCGGGCTGCTCACCCTCGCGGAGCCCCTGCTCCGGATGCTCGCGGCCCGCCCGGAACCAGAGCCATGCCTGCTGCCCCTGCGGGAGGCCGTGCACGGACACCCGTACGACACCAGGCTCGTCCCGGTCGTCCTGCGCGCCGGCCAGGCGGTACCGCTGCACTACAACGGCCCCGCCATGCTGCGCGGCGTCGCCGCCGCCGACGCCCTGGCGGTCGTACCGCCGGGCGGCGCACGAGCCGGTCAGGCCGCGGAGATCCTGGAACTGCCGTGGAGCACGTCGGGTCTCGGGCGGTGTTTCACGTGAAACACCGCACGTCTGCCGTCAGGCAGCGGTCACCGGTCGGCTGACCGTGATGACCCGGTCCCCCGCCCGCAGTTCCGTCCGCCATCCGTCGGTGTAGCCCAGCACCTTCCTGTCCCGCACGACCGCCACCACCAGATCCGCGCACTCGCGAGGGGTCCGGCCCACCTCGGCCGGGCCCACCGGACGTTCGATCAGGTCCATGCCGCTGCCGAGGGTCATGAGGTCCTCCAGCGTCCGGGCGACGGCGGGGCTGGCCGTGAACGTGCCGAGCAGCCGGCCGGCCGAGCTGGAGCTGGTCACGACGGTGTCAGCGCCGCTCTGCTTGAGCAGGGGCACGTTCTCGTCCTCGCGGACGGCCGCGACGATCGTGGCGTGCTTGTTCAGCTGGCGTGCGGTGAGGGTGATCAGGGTGGCCGTCTCGTCGCGCTGCGGGGCGATGATCACGCGGTTGGCACGGTGGATCTCCGCCTTGAGCAGGGTCTCCGAGCGTGTGGCGTCGCCGGTCACGGCTACCAGGCCGTCGTCGCCGGCCGCGTCGGCGGTCTTGCGCTGGGCGTCGACGACGACGATGCGCTCCTTGCCGATGCCCTGCCCGACCAGGGTCTCCACGGCGTGCCGGCCCTTGGTGCCGTACCCGACGACCACGACATGGTCCCGGGTCCGGGCGCGCCAGCGGTGGATGCGGACCTGCTGGCGGGTGCGCTCGGTGAGCACCTCCAGGGTCGTGCCGACCAGGATGATCAGGAAGAGCACCCGCAACGGTGTGATGACGAAGATGTTGGTGAGCCGGGCGGCCTCGCTGACCGGGGTGATGTCGCCGTACCCGGTGGTGGAGAGCGTGACGGTGGCGTAGTACGCGGCGTCGAGCAGGTCCACGGAGCCGTCGGAGTTGTCGTTGTATCCCTCGCGGTCCACGTAGACGATCAGGACCGTGACGGCCAGCACCAGTATGGCCACGAACAGGCGCTTGAGGACCTGCTGGAGCGGCGGTACGACGTTCTGCACCGGCATGGTGATGGAGCGGCCCGCCTCGGCGTCGTCGCGGGCCTCCGTGCGTGAGCGGCTCCACAGGGACCGCAACAGCGCAGACCTCGCCCCCCGCGCGGTCGCATGGTCGTCGTCCCTCATCGCTGTGCCCCCTGCGGTGTCGTCTGACTGTCGGGTCCATCGTTCCGCACCGCGGCCGGTGCGGACGCCCTGCCCCCCGTTGCGACACGCCGAACCGGGGTGGGCTGTTGTCCGGCCGCTCGGTAGCGTCGGATCCGACGTCCGGGAGCCGTACCCGCTCGGCTGCCGCATATCCCGCTGGAGGTCCTCCTTGCGCGACCACACCGTCGTCGTCGGCTTCGGTACGAAGGGCCGGGCGGCGATCCAGGCCGTCTGCGCCACCGGGCTGAGGAAGGAACAGGTCGTGGTGATCGACCCCAGCGCCAAGGCGGTCGACGCCGCGACGGCGCAGGGCTACGCCGCCGTGCTCGGGGACGCGACACGAAGTGACGTACTGAAGCGGGCCGAGGTACTGCGGGCGGGGCAGATCATCATCGCGACCCAGCGTGACGACACGGCAGTGCTGGTGGCGCTGACGGCCCGGCAGCTCAACCGGAACGCGACGATCGTGGTCGCGGTGCGCGAGGAGGAGAACGCGCCGCTGCTGCGGCAGTCCGGCGCCGACGAGGTCATCACCAGCGCCGGCGCGGCCGGACGGCTGCTCGGCCTGTCCGTACTCAGCCCCGCCGCGGGGCTGGTGATGGAGGATCTGATCCGCCAGGACAGCGGACTGGACGTCGTCGACCGGCCGGTGACCAGGGCGGAGGTGGGCCGGAGCCCACGCGAGACCGACGACCTGGTGATCAGCGTCGTACGCGGCCACCGGGTACTGCACTACGACGATCCGGCCGTACGGACGCTGGAGCTGACGGACCGTGTGATCACCATCGTGCCCCGGGCAGCACCGGTGAAGCCGCGCGGCGCCACGCCGGAGACACCTTGGAGCATCGCCCCGGAAATGCCCCGGAACCCCGCCCCGGACAGGCCGAGGGCTGCCGACCCAGGGCCCCGGCGGACCGACGCACCCGAGTAGCCGGAGAATGCCGCGCCGGGGTCGTGGCGGACTGCCGTTGGCGCCCGGTGTCGCCGTGGAGGCGCGCCTGTCGGGCCGAGGCGGTGCCGCGTCGACGTCTCGGACCGGATCCGCCGTGTTGTCGCGGCGGGGTATCCGAGTGGCCGTGGAGTGCGGTGCCGGTGTGGTGTCGCGGACCGGTTCTCCGGTCGGGCCGGGGCCACGCATCCGAGGGGCCGAGGCGGTGCCGCGCCCGTCGCCCCGAGGACCAGGCCGACGACGTCCGGGACCCCTGGCCGGGGCCTTGCCCTGGCATCCGCGGCGGACCGCCACCCCCGTCACGCCGCGTGCCGCGCCGGAGGCGTGGCCCGGCACGCGGGGACGAGCTCGGCTACTTGCGGTTGTAGAGCCGCATCGTGATCGGGCCGAAGACCAGGACGAACACGCCCGCCCAGCCCAGCGACCAGGCGATCTCGCCGGCCGGCCAGTCGCCGGCCATCAGCCCCCGTACCGCGGAGGCCAGATGGGTGACCGGGCTGTTGTTGACGAACGCCTGGAGCCAGCCGGGCATCGTGCGCGGGTCGACGAAGACGTTGGACAGGAAGGTCAGCGGGAAGATCACCATCATGCTGACGCCCATCACCGACTTCTCGGTGCGCAGCATCAGCCCGAACATCGTCCAGATCCACGAGAACGCGAACGAGAAGACCACCAGCAGCGCGATCCCGGCGAGCACACCGCCGACCCCGCCGTCCGGCCGGTAGCCGAGGATCATGCCGACGGTCAGCATGACCACCGAGGCGATGGAGTAGCGCAGGGCGTCGCCGAGCAGGTAGCCCACCATGGTCGACGGCCGCCAGATGGGCAGGCTGCGGAACCGGTCGAAGACGCCCTTCTCGATGTCCGTGTTGACCGAGACGCCGGTGTACATCGTGATCATCACGACCGACATCACCAGGATGCCCGGCAGCAGGAACTGGATGTACTCCTTCGGCGAGCCGGCCAGCGCCCCGCCGAACAGGTACGTGTACATCAGCACCATCATGATCGGGAAGGCGGTGACGTCGAAGAGCTGCTCCGGCACGTGCTTGATCTTCAGGATCGCCCGCCAGCCGAAGGTCAGTGACGCCGACAGGGCGCTCGGCCGGGGCGGCCGCTCCTTGGCCACCAGCAGGGCGGCGAGCGACTCGGTGCTGACGGGGGCGAGTTCCTTGGTCTCCGTGGTGGTCGCGGTGCTCATGCGGCTGCCCCGTCCTTCGCGTCCTGAGCCTGCGGCTCGTCGTGCACGTTGGTGTCGTGTCCGGTGAGGGCGAGGAAGACCTCGTCCAGGCTCGGCTGGCCCAGTGAGAAGTTGTCGACGACGACGCCGGCGCGGGCCAGTTCGGCGAGGGCCGCGGCGGCCTGCTCGGCGGCGCCCTGGCCGTTCGAGGCACCGCCGACGCGCGCGGTGAGCGCCACCGGGTCCGGTTCCAGCTGTACGTCCGCCTGGAGCACCTGGCGCAGCACCCGCGAGGCCTCCGGCCGCTGCTCAGCCTCCCGCAGCCGCAGATGGACGGAGCCCGCCCCGACGGACGCCTTCAGCTCGCCCTTGGTGCCCTCGGCGATCACCCTGCCGCGGTCGATCACGGCGATCCGGGAGGCCAGCTGGTCGGCCTCGTCCAGGTACTGCGTCGTCAGCAGCACTGTCGTGCCCTGGGCGACGACCGCGCGGACGATGTCCCACACCTGGTTGCGGCTGCGCGGGTCGAGACCGGTGGTCGGCTCGTCCAGGAACAGCAGGTCGGGCGTGTTCAGGATGGACGCGGCGATGTCGATGCGGCGCCGCATACCGCCGGAGTAGTTCTTGACCTGCTTCGCGGCCGCGTCGGCGAGTCCGAAGGCCTCCAGCAGCTGGCCGGCGCGCTCCCGCGCGGCCTTCTTGTGGTGGCCGAGGAGGCGACCGAGCAGGACGAGGTTCTCGGTGCCGGTCAGGTCCTCGTCCACGGACGCGTACTGCCCGGTCAGGCTGACCCGGCCGCGTACCTCGTCCGCCTCCCGGACGACGTCGTGGCCGAAGACGTGGGCCTCGCCGCCGTCCGGCCTGAGCAGGGTGGCGAGCATTTTCACGGTGGTGGTCTTCCCGGCGCCGTTCGGACCGAGGACGCCGTACACCGTGCCGGTGGGCACGGCCAGGTCGACGCCGTCCACGGCCCTCGTCTCGCCGAACGTCTTCACCAGGCCCGCGGTCTCGATGGCCAGACCGGGCGTCTGCTGGCTCATGGTGTGTGTGTCCTTCCGCGTACGTGGGCTACGCCTGGGGAGACCCATACCGTCGCGCAAACTCATCGGTCGCGCACAGGGTTTTCCCGGCGGACCGGACCAATGACCGAGGGGCCTCGGCCTGGAGACGGAGGAGTAGCGTCCCCCTATGCATGCGATCACGATTCCCGAACCTGGTGGGCCCGAGGCGCTGGTGTGGGACGAGGTCCCGGATCCGGTCGCCGGAGACGGTGAGGTACTGGTCGAGGTGGTGGCCAGCGCCGTGAACCGGGCCGACGTCCTGCAGCGCCAGGGCTTCTACAACCCCCCGCCCGGCGCATCCCCCTACCCCGGACTGGAATGCTCCGGCCGGATCGCCGCGGTGGGCGCCGGGGTCGCCGGCTGGGCCGTCGATGACGAGGTGTGCGCGCTGCTCTCCGGCGGCGGTTACGCCGAGAAGGTGGCCGTTCCCGCAGGTCAGCTGCTGCCCGTGCCCGGCGGTCTCGACGTCCGGCAGGCCGCGGCGCTGCCCGAGGTCGTCTGCACGGTCTGGTCGAACGTTTTCATGGTCTCCCAGCTGCGCCCCGGCGAGACCTTCCTCGTGCACGGCGGCTCCAGCGGCATCGGCACCATGGCGATCCAGCTGGCCAAGGCCGTCGGCGCCAAGGTCGCCGTCACCGCGGGCACCAAGGAGAAGCTGGAGCGCTGCGCCGAGCTCGGCGCGGACATCCTGATCAACTACCGCGAGCAGGACTTCGTCGAGGAGATCCGGCAGGCCACGGCCGGTGAGGGCGCCGACGTCATCCTCGACAACATGGGCGCCAAGTACCTCGACCGCAACGTCCAGGCGCTCGCCGTCAACGGCCGGCTGGCGATCATCGGTATGCAGGGCGGCGTCAAGGCCGAGCTGAACATCGGTGCCCTGCTCGGCAAGCGCGCCGCGATCAGCGCGACCTCGCTGCGCGCCCGTCCGCTCGGCGAGAAGGCGGCCATCGTCGCCGCCGTCCGCGAACACGTCTGGCCGCTGCTCGACTCCGGCCGGGTCCGCCCGGTGGTCGACCGCGAGCTGCCCATGCGGGACGCCCCCGACGCCCACCGTCTGCTGGAGGAGAGCGGCCACGTCGGAAAGGTGCTGCTGGTCATGGCGTGACGAAGGCCCTGCGGGCCGCGCCGGGGCCGGCAGGGCCTCATTCCCCCGCCCGGCGCACCCGCAGCGCCACGAAGGCCAGCCCGAACCCGAGGCCGATGAGCACCAGGCCGCTGCCCAGCGGCAGGACCCGCAGCACCGGCCCGGACGGATCGGCGCCGGTCACCGCCTGCACGTCCTCGTCCGTGGCGGCCCCGGGGTCGGACGCCGGCGGCGACGCGGGTGCGTCGTCGGCGGCTCCGGTGCCGCTCGGGTGTGCCGTCTCCGTCCCGGGCCCCGGCTCCTCCGGCCGCCCGGGACGCAGCCGCCCCTCCCCGGCCCGGCTCCCGGCCCAGCTCGGATCCACGGAGTCGGAGACGGAGGGAGCGGGGGAGGGAGGGCCGGAGCGTTGCCTCGCGATGGACGGCACGTCATCCGCGCCCGTCCCCGCGAACGACGGCCCCGCCGTCTCGTACGACGCCACCGCCTCGCACCCGAGCACGACCGCGCTGAGCGCCAGTCCCAGCACCACCCCCGCCGCACGCCTGACACGCCATCCTGGAGTCACGTCCGTGACCCCCTCCCGGAAACAGGTCGCCACAATCGACGGCACAAGCCTCACATCAGCGGCAGGTCATGGCATTCCGGGCGCCGCCAAGTGGTCGTAACGAACAGGCGTCATTGGTGGATCACCCCACACGGGGGGCGCCTCGGTGATGGGGTGGACGGGTGCGAGAGAATGACGGCATGGAGATGCCGAGGAACGAACGGTCGTCGGATAACGCCCAGAAGATCCTGGTCGTGGGCCAGGACGGCATGGCACTCGGCGGCGGTGGAGACGACGACTCCCATGAGACTCCGCTGACCGAGCAGGTCGAGCAGCCGGCCAAGGTGATGCGGATCGGCAGCATGATCAAACAGCTCCTGGAGGAGGTGCGCGCGGCTCCCCTCGACGAGGCCAGCAGGGTCCGGCTCAAGGAGATCCACGCGAGCTCGGTGAAGGAGCTGGAGGACGGCCTGGCGCCGGAGCTGGTGGAGGAGCTGGAGCGGCTCTCCCTGCCGTTCACCGACGAGGGAACCCCCAGCGACGCCGAACTGCGGATCGCCCAGGCCCAGTTGGTCGGCTGGCTGGAGGGGCTCTTCCACGGGATCCAGACCACGCTGTTCGCCCAGCAGATGGCCGCGCGTGCCCAGTTGGAACAGATGCGCCGGGCCCTGCCGCCGGGCATCGGCCAGGAGGGCGACGACCCCCGCACGGTCGGCCGCTCGGGCGGCCCGTACCTGTAAGGCCCCTGCCCTTCAAGGGCACCTCCGCCCTTCAAGGGCACCCGCGCCCTTCGAGGGCACCCGCCCCTTGCAGGGACGCGCACCCTTCAAGGACACCGCACAAGGGCCCGGCATGAGCCGGGCCCTTCCTCTTTCCGTTCTTGCCGTTCTTCTCCGCGTTCTCCCCGTCCTCTGCCCGGGCCGACGGCTCAGGAAGGCGGATAGCCCGTCGAGACCTCCAGCAGGAGCTCCGGCATGTCCTCCGGGTCCGCGTCCGTCCCCGCGGACGGGAACTGGTTCATGACCGTGTCCTTGCCGTACGTGTTCTCGTGGACCTCTTTGGTCTTCAGCTGCCAGCCGGCGGCCTGGAGGCACTCCTTGACCGAGGTGAGGTTCTTGAACTGGAAGTTCGGGATCCGGATCTTGTCGGGGTCGTTGTACGCCTCCTCCGGTTCCGTGCACTCCTCCTTCTCGATCGTCTTCGCCGTGTCCGGCCCCCGGTAGCCCGGCACTTCGGTCGACGACGCGGAGGTGCTCGCCTCGCCGCCCCCGCCCTTGTTTGCGCCGTCGCCGCCGTTCAGCGCGAGAGCCGCGGCCAGGCCGCCGACCGCGACCAGGGCGACCACGACCGAGCCGATGATCACCGGCCTGTTGCTCCTGCCGCCGCTCGCGGGTGTCCGGCCCTGCGGCGTGATGTTGTACGGCGGCGGGGTGCCCGGGGTCGGCTGGTGCCCGTACGGGGAGTGCGGCGTCTGGTAGCCGCCCTGCTGCGGATAGCCGTACGCCGGGGAGGGCGTCGGCGTGCCGTACGGGTTCGGCGCCGGGTGGGGCTGGTACGGCGTCTGCAGACCGCTCTGGGGCGGCGCCGGAGTCGCCTGGTCGACCGGCGGGAACACCGCGGAGCCGACGCCCGCGCCGCTCTGCGTCGGTGCGCCCGGCACGATGCTCGGCGGGGCCGCCTGGAAGGACGCCGCCACGCGCAGGCACTCGTCGCGCATGGACTCGGCCGTCGGGAAGCGCTCGCTCGGGTTCTTCTTCAGCGCGCGGGCGATCAGCGCGTCCACGGCCGGCGGCAGCGCCCGGTTGATGGAGGACGCGGCCGGCGGCTCCTCCTGCACATGCGCGTACGCGATGGCCAGCGGCGAGTCCGCGTCGAACGGCAGCCGCCCGGTGACCAGTTGGAACAGCATGATGCCGACCGAGTAAAGGTCGGAGCGGGCGTCCACGCCGCGGCCGAGCGCCTGCTCCGGCGAGAGGTACTGCGGGGTGCCGACGACCATGCCGGTCTGCGTCATCGACGTGACCCCGGACTGCATGGCGCGCGCGATGCCGAAGTCCATGACCTTGACGACGCCACGCTTGGTCACCATCACGTTGCCCGGCTTGATGTCCCGGTGGACCAGGCCCATCTCATGGCTGATCTCGAGCGCCGCGAGCACGTCCGCCGTGACCTTCAGCGCCTTGTCGGCGGGCATCGCGCCGGCCCGCCGTACGTCCTCGTCGAGCACCGAGCCGAGCGGGCGGCCCTCGACGTACTCCATGACGATGTACGGCGTCGTCAGCCCGCCGAGATCGTCCTCGCCGGTGTCGAAGACCGAGACGATGTTGGTGTGCGTGAGCTTCGCCACTGCCTGCGCCTCACGGCGGAAGCGCTCGCGGAAGGCCTGTTCGCGGCCCAGCTCGGTGTGCAGGGTCTTGATGGCGACCTGGCGGTCGAGCACGGCGTCGTACGCGAGGTGCACCGAGGCCATGCCGCCCTGGCCGAGCAAGTCACGCAGCTGATACCGGCCACCGGCGAGTGCCCGCCCCGTGTACCGGCCCTGTGCGCCGTCCTGGCTCATGTTCCGTATCCCCCGTGGGCCTTCAGGCGCCGTTGATCGAAAGTGCTACTCCCGGCCAAGTCTGCCCCAGGGCACCGACACGTCAAGCTCGGTGCCCGTTCCGTGACCGTAAGCGAAAGAAGCGTCGCGGAAGCGTTACAGCGGCCGTACGGCCGGTACACAGGATTTGCACGGCGCGACGGCGCGAGGGTTTCATGACCGGTTCGACGGCCGTCCGTCCTGGACCGGTCCCTGTGTCCATCTCGGACCGGCGGCTTGTGTGAAGGCTGTAGCGTGGCCGACGGAGACCGTGACAACACCGCGCGCACCGCGGGCAGAAACGACGGCGAGGACCGATGGCACAGCAGCAGCGCGCTCAGGGCCCGTCCGACCCCGAGGCGACTGGCGGCGGGATGTCAGATGCGCCGGAAATGTGGGGTAACGGAGGGCTTGTCGGGGATGGCCGGTACCGGCTGACCGGCAGACTCGGCCGGGGCGGCATGGCCGAGGTGTTCGCGGCCGAGGACGTGCGCCTCGGGCGCACCGTGGCCGTCAAGCTGCTGCGCGCGGACCTCGCCGAGGACCCGGTGTCCAAGGCCCGCTTCACGCGCGAGGCGCAGTCGGTGGCCGGCCTCAACCACCACGCCATCGTCGCCGTGTACGACTCCGGCGAGGACGTCGTGGGCGGCCAGTCGGTGCCGTACATCGTGATGGAGCTGGTCGAGGGCCGCACCATCCGCGATCTGCTGCACAACGCCGAGGCGCCCGGCCCGGAGCAGGCCCTGATCATCGTCTCCGGCGTCCTGGAGGCGCTCGCCTACTCGCACCAGCACGGCATCGTGCACCGCGACATCAAGCCGGCGAACGTCATCATCACCCACAACGGCGCCGTGAAGGTGATGGACTTCGGCATCGCCCGCGCCCTGCACGGGGCGTCCACGACGATGACGCAGACCGGCATGGTCATGGGCACCCCGCAGTACCTCTCCCCGGAGCAGGCGCTCGGCAAGGCCGTCGACCACCGCTCCGACCTGTACGCGACGGGCTGCCTGCTGTACGAACTGCTCGCACTGCGCCCGCCGTTCGTCGGTGAGACTCCGCTCTCGGTGGTCTACCAGCACGTCCAGGACATCCCCACCCCGCCGTCGGAGCTCCACGAGGGCTCGCCGCCGGAGCTGGACGGCCTCGTCATGCGCTCGCTCGCCAAGGAGCCCGACGACCGCTTCCAGACGGCGGAGGAGATGCGCGGGCTCGTCCAGTACGGCCTGCAGATGCTGTACGACCAGGGCCCCCACACCGGCACCTGGAACACCGGTCCCGTCACCGCGCAGGACTCCGGGAAGACCCCGGCCATGGGCATGGCGGGCACAGCCGTACTGCCGCACTCGGCCGAGGGCACCACGCAGATCCCGCAGCCGATGATCCCGGGCCACGGTGGCCGCGACGACGGAGGTTTCGAGGGGCACGGCAACAAGGGCAGCGGCCGGGGCAAGCTGTGGATCCTCGCCGTGCTCGCGGTGATCGCCATCTCGGCCGGTGTCGCGCTGGCGCTGAACAACGGCGGGGGCGGCCAGGGCGGCAGCGGCACCACGCCGACGCCGACCAGCTCGCAGGCCACCGACGAGGAGACCTCCAGCGAGCAGCCGAGCGATCGGCCGAGCGACGACTCCACGGACACCTCCACCGAGGACAGCGGCAACCCCGGCTCCGGCTGGGGCGACTACTCGCCGTCGTACACCCCGTCGGACCCCCCCTCGTACACGCCCAGCGACAAGCCCACCGACACGGACCCGACGTACACCGCGCCGACGGACCCGGAGCCTTCCGACCCCGAGCCGACGGACCCGGAGCCCTCCGACCCCGAGCCGAGCGAGCCGGAGCCGACGGGTGGCACGCTCGAGGGCCTGACCGAGGGCGCCTCGGGCGGCTGATCCGCAGCGCCGGCATCGCCGGCGAGGACCCCTCACGCGCGTGTGCGGGCCCCACCGGGCTCCACGCGCGCGTGCCGTCGGGCGGGCCGGCCCCGCTCAGTCCACGAACGCCCCGCACACCGCGTCGTACTCGCGCGTCCACCACACCGCCAGTGCCGAGGCGGCCGGGAACTGGGGGTCGGCGCGGGTGTCACCGCGTTCGTAGTGCCAGCGGAGCATCCAGAAGTCGTTCAGCCGCTCCCACCACACGCGGTGCACGGCCGCGGCGAGCTCCGAGGGCGTGGCCCCGGCGGCACGCCGGTACGCGCGCGCGTAGGCCCGCACCTTCGGCAGGTCGAGGGTCCCGACGGGCCGTACGAAGAAGATCGCGGCGGCGCGTACGGCCTCCTCGGCGCGGGGCTGCACGCCGAGCCGGTCCCAGTCCACGATCGCTGCGGGCGCGTTTCCCCGGTAGAGCAGGTTGAACGGGTGGAAGTCGCCGTGCACCCAGCCCACCGAGCCCCCGCGCGGGGGGCGCCGGCCGGCGTGCCGCTCCAGCAGCGCGCGCCGCTCCAGGAGGCGGTGGCGGGCCAGTTCGTCGAACGAGTCGGCGGGGCGGTGGCGGCGTACGCGCGCGAGGAGGTCGTCGATGAGGTCGAACGTGTCGGCGGGATCGGCGCTCTCCACGGGGTGGGGGCTGGTCGCCGGGGGCGTGCGCCCCTTGGGCGGCATCACGCGGTCCAGGATCGCGTGAACGGCGCCGAGCAGCGCTCCCAGGCGCGCGCACTGCCCCGCGCTGAGCTGCCCGCCGTGCCGGTGCCTGCCGTCGATCCACGGGTGCAGGGCGTACGCGTGGCCGCCCACCACCGCGACCGTGCGCCCGTCACGACCGGCCAGCGGCGGCGCCACCGGGACGCCGAGGTCCGCCAGCCGCTGGGTGGCCCGGTGCCGGCGTTCGATGGCGGCGGGATCGGCGGTGTCGGGGTCGAAGTGGTGCTTGAGGAAGTAGCGGCCGCGGGTGGTGCAGAGCCGGTAGCCCCGGTTGAGCAGGCCCTGGTCGACGGGGTCGCAGGTGAGGGCGGAACCGGCGGCGTACTGGCGCAGAAGGGCGCTCAGCGGGGGCGCATGGGGTACGGGGGGTGGTACACAAGGGCGCGGCACGCGGCAGATGCTAGGGCACCTGCCGGGCGCGTGAGCTGGGCGTTGTCACACGAAGTCGCCGACGGTCGCTTTCGGTCACAAGTGCAGCCCAAGTGCGTTTCGCGTGTCACGAGGGCGGTTCTGGGGGCGGCTCCTGCCGCGGTCGGCGGCTGGGGAGGGCCGGCTCCGGACTGCGGCCCCGGTGTGCTGCCCCGGTGTGCGGCCCCGGCATGCGTCCCGAGGGACGGTCGCGCGGCCGGGCGCGGGTGCGTGGTCAGCGTGGTCATCACCGCGTTCACGGGCGCGGTCACTCGCGGGCCCGTTCACAGGCGGACCCGAATCGCTGTGAGTGTTTCCCGGCCTGCATTCGCGCCACATATGCCGCTGCCTGCGAACGCCTCCGCATTCCGAGTTTGGCGAGCAGCCCGGAAACGTAATTCTTGATCGTTTTCTCGGCGAGATGCAGTTCGGCGCCGATCTGCCGGTTGGTGAGCCCCTCGCCGATCAGATCGAGAATCCGGCGCTCCTGGCCGGTCAGCCGCGCGAGCCGCGCGTCGTCCTCGGTGCCGCTGCCGCCGTCGCGCAGCCGCTCCAGGACCCGGGCCGTCGCCACGGGGTCCAGCAGCGACCTCCCGGCCGCGACGTCCCGCACGGCCGACAGCAGCTCCCCGCCCCGGACGGCCTTGAGGACGTACGCGGAGGCGCCCGCCACGATCGCGTCGAAGAGGGCCTCGTCGTCGGCGAACGACGTCAGCATCAGACACCGGACGGTGTCGCCCCGGGCGCGGATCTCGCGGCACACCTCGACGCCGCTGCCGTCCGGGAGGCGCACGTCGAGCACCGCGACGTCCGGCCGGGTCGCCGGAATCCGCACCAGCGCGTCGGCCGCCGTACCCGCCTCGCCGACCACCTCGATGTCGCCCTCCACCGAGAGCAGCTCGTGCACGCCACGCCGGACGACCTCGTGGTCGTCGAGCAGAAATACCCGTATTTTTCGGTTTTCGCGCACGAGGTCAGTCTCACATACAGCTCTTCCCGAGAGCTGGGTGAGCGGGATAACGTGCCGGTGTTCCGGCCCCCTGCAAGGCTGTGACCAGGCCCCCTTCCCGGCTTTTCGATTTACTTGGATTTCCAAGCAAAAACGCAGGTCAGGGAGGGTTTCACAGAAATGTGGAGCACTGGGTAACGTGACCGTTGCAGGGCGCTCGCCGGGGCACCTGTCACGCCTGTTCCGGCCGAGCGGCACCCACCCCGTGCACGGGAACGGAACAGGTGAGCCGCACTGGCTTTCCCGGCAATCCCGGGGGCCGGACCGACGGAGGAGCACACGTGACCGTGGAGAGCACTGCCGCGCGCAAGCCGCGACGCAGCGCCGGAGGCAAAGCCGGCACCAAGCGCACCACCCGCAACACCGCCCAGAACACCGACCCCGAGCTCGTACAGCTTCTGACGCCCGAGGGCGAGCGCGTCAAGAACGCCGAGTACGAGCGGTACGTGGACGGCATCACCCCGGACGAGCTCCGCGGCCTCTACCGCGACATGGTGCTCACCCGTCGCTTCGACGCCGAGGCCACCGCCCTGCAGCGCCAGGGCGAGCTGGGCCTGTGGGCGTCCCTGCTCGGCCAGGAGGCCGCCCAGATCGGCTCCGGCCGCGCCACCCGCGAGGACGACTACGTCTTCCCCACCTACCGCGAGCACGGCGTCGCCTGGTGCCGCGGGGTCGACCCGGCCAACCTGCTCGGCATGTTCCGCGGCGTGAACAACGGCGGCTGGGACCCGAACGGCAACAACTTCCACCTCTACACGATCGTCATCGGCTCCCAGACGCTGCACGCCACCGGCTACGCGATGGGCGTCGCCAAGGACGGCGCGGACTCGGCGGTCATCGCCTACTTCGGTGACGGCGCCTCCAGCCAGGGCGACGTCGCTGAATCGTTCACCTTCTCCGCGGTCTACAACGCCCCCGTGGTGTTCTTCTGCCAGAACAACCAGTGGGCGATCTCCGAGCCCACCGAGAAGCAGACCCGCGTGCCCCTGTACCAGCGCGCCCGCGGCTACGGCTTCCCGGGCGTCCGCGTCGACGGCAACGACGTGCTGGCCTGTCTCGCGGTCACCAAGTGGGCGCTGGAGCGGGCCCGCAGCGGCGAGGGCCCGACGCTGGTCGAGGCGTACACCTACCGCATGGGCGCCCACACCACCTCCGACGACCCGACGCGCTACCGGCACGACGACGAGCGCGCCGCCTGGGAGGCGAAGGACCCGATCCTGCGCCTTCGCCGCCACCTGGAGGCCGCAAACCACGCGGACGAGGGATTCTTCGCGGAACTGGAGGCCGAGAGCGAGGCGTTGGGCAGGCGAGTGCGCGAAGCGGTCCGTGCGATGCCCGACCCGGACCGTTTCGCCATCTTCGAGAACGTGTACGCGGACGGGCACGCGCTCGTCGACGAGGAGCGAGCCCAGTTCGCCGCCTACCAGGCGTCGTTCACGGACGTAGAGGGGGTCTGAACATGGCTGTGGAGAAGATGGCCCTGGCCAAGGCGATCAACGAGTCGCTGCGGCACGCCCTGGAGGCCGACCCCAAGGTCGTCGTCATGGGCGAGGACGTCGGCAAGCTCGGCGGCGTGTTCCGCGTGACCGACGGCCTGCAGAAGGACTTCGGCGAGAGCCGCGTCATCGACACCCCGCTCGCCGAGTCCGGCATCGTCGGCACGGCGATCGGCCTGGCTCTGCGCGGGTACCGACCCGTCGTCGAGATCCAGTTCGACGGCTTCGTCTTCCCGGCGTACGACCAGATCGTCACGCAGCTCGCCAAGATGCACGCGCGCTCGCTCGGCAAGGTGAAGCTCCCGGTCGTCGTCCGTATCCCCTACGGCGGCGGCATCGGCGCGGTCGAGCACCACTCGGAGTCCCCCGAGTCGCTCTTCGCACACGTGGCGGGCCTGAAGATCGTCTCCCCGTCCAACTCCTCGGACGCCTACTGGATGATGCAGCAGGCCATCCAGAGCGACGACCCGGTGATCTTCTTCGAGCCCAAGCGGCGCTACTGGGACAAGGGCGAGGTCAGCACGGAGGCCATCCCCGGCCCGCTGCACAAGGCGCGCGTCACCCGTGAGGGCACCGACCTCACCCTCGCCGCCTACGGCCCGATGGTGAAGCTCTGCCACGAGGTCGCCGACGCGGCCGCCGAGGAGGGCAAGTCGCTGGAGGTCCTCGACCTGCGCTCGATCTCACCGCTGGACTTCGACTCCATCCAGGCGTCGGTCGAGAAGACCCGCCGCCTGGTCGTCGTCCACGAGGCGCCGGTGTTCTTCGGTTCCGGCGCGGAGATCGCCGCCCGGATCACCGAGCGCTGCTTCTACCACCTGGAGGCACCCGTGCTCAGGGTCGGCGGCTACCACGCCCCCTACCCGCCGGCCCGCCTGGAGGAGGAGTACCTGCCCGGCCTGGACCGGGTGCTGGACGCCGTCGACCGCTCGCTGGCGTACTGAGGAGAGGGTCGTGACGACGATGACGGAAGCTTCCGTGCGCGAGTTCAAGATGCCCGACGTGGGCGAGGGCCTGACCGAGGCCGAGATCCTCAAGTGGTACGTCCAGCCCGGCGACACGGTCACCGACGGCCAGGTGGTGTGCGAGGTCGAGACGGCGAAGGCGGCCGTCGAGCTGCCGATCCCGTACGACGGCGTCGTGCGCGCACTGCACTTCCCCGAGGGCACCACGGTCGACGTCGGCACGTCGATCATCGCGGTGGACGTGAGCGGCGGCGCGGCACCGGCGCCCGAGGCGCCCGCCGAGCCGGCGGAGGAGCCGAAGCCGGAGGGCCGCCAGCCGGTGCTGGTGGGCTACGGCGTGTCCACCTCCTCCACCAAGCGCCGCCCGCGCAAGGGCCCCGACGCCCCTGTGCAGCAGGCCGCGGCCGCCGTCCAGGCCGAGCTGAACGGTCACGGCACACCGGCCCCGGCCGCCGGGGTCCCGTCGGGCCGGCAGCGTCCCCTCGCCAAACCGCCCGTGCGCAAGCTGGCCAAGGACCTCGGCGTCGACCTGGCGGTGGTCGTGCCGACCGGCCCGGACGGCATCATCACGCGCGAGGACGTGCATGCGGCCGCGGCCCACGCCCCCGCCCCCGCGCCGGCCGCGGAGCCGGTGGCGGCGAGTGCCGCACCCGTGGCGGCTTCGCCCGTGCCGGTCCCGGCGGCCCGCGAGACGCGCGTCCCGGTCAAGGGCGTCCGCAAGGCCACCGCCGCCGCGATGGTCGGCTCGGCCTTCACCGCGCCGCATGTCACCGAGTTCGTGACGGTCGACGTGACGCGCACGATGAAGCTGGTCGAGGAGCTGAAGGAGGACAAGGAGTTCGCGGGCCTGCGCGTGAACCCCCTCCTCCTCGTCTCCAAGGCGCTCCTGGTGGCGATCAGACGCAACCCTGACATCAACGCGTCCTGGGACGAGGCCGGCCAGGAGATCGTGCTCAAGCACTACGTCAACCTGGGCATCGCGGCGGCGACCCCGCGCGGCCTGATCGTGCCGAACATCAAGGACGCGCACGACAAGACCCTTCCGCAACTGGCCGCGTCCCTCGGCGAGCTGGTCGCCACGGCCCGGGAGGGCAAGACCTCCCCGTCGGCGATGCAGGGCGGCACGGTGACCATCACCAACGTCGGCGTCTTCGGCGTCGACACCGGCACGCCGATCCTCAACCCCGGCGAGTCCGCGATCCTCGCGGTCGGCGCCATCAAGCTCCAGCCGTGGGTCCACAAGGGCAAGGTCAAGCCGCGGCAGGTCACCACGCTGGCCCTCTCCTTCGACCACCGCCTGGTCGACGGCGAACTGGGCTCCAAGGTCCTGGCGGACGTGGCGGCGATCCTGGAGCAGCCGAAGCGGTTGATCACCTGGGCGTGACACCGGCCGTGGGCCGCAGGGCACGACGCGGTACGACGTGACGGAGGGCGGGAGCCGCGCACCCCGGGGTGATGCGGCTCCCGCCCTCGTCGTGGTGCGGTGGCGTCAGCCCAGGCGGGCGAAGCCGTAGCTCAGGAGCCTCTTCGCGTCCGCCTCGCGCTGGGCCGCCGAGGTGGAGGTCAGGACCGTGCCGATGACGGTCTTGCCGTTGCGGGTGGCGGCGAAGACCAGGCAGTACTTGGCGATGCTGCCGGAACCGGTCTTCACGCCGATGGCGCCGCTGTAGTTGCTGAGCAGCGTGTTGGTGTTGGTCCACGTGTAGTAGCGGTAGCCGCCGCTCTTCGTGGTGACCTTCTGCTTCGTGGTCTTCGTCTTGACGAGCGCGCGGAAGGTGGCGCTCTTCATCGCGTTGCCGGCGAGCTTCGTCAGGTCGCGCGGCGTGGAGTAGTTCGAGCCGTTGCTGATGCCGTCGAACGAGTCGAACTTGGTCTTCGTCATGCCGAGCGAACGCGCCGTGGTGTTCATCTTGCCGATGAACGACTTCACTCGCGCGGCGCGGGTCGAGCCGGTGCCGAACTTGTCGGCGAGCGCGTAGGCGGCGTCACAGCCGGACGGCAGCATCAGCCCGTAGAGCAGCTGACGGACGGTGACCTTGTCGCCGACGATCAGGCGCGCGGACGAGGCGTTCTTCGACACGATGTAGTCGCTGTACGCCTTCTGCACCGTGACCTTGGCGTCCAGGTTCAGGTTCGGCTGGGACAGCACGACCTTGGCGGTCATGATCTTGGTGGTGGAGCCGGTGGCGCGCGTGGTGTTCGCGTACTTGTCGAACAGCGTCCTGCCGGTGGCGTTGTCCATGACGTAGCCGCCCTTGGCCACGATCGTGGGCGCGGCGACGGCCTGCGCGGGTGCCGCGGTGAGGGCTCCGGTGGTGAACACGGCGCCGGCCGTCGCGGTGACGGCGACGGCTCTGCGGATACGGATGCCCTTGATGCCGGTTATCAACTGAGATACCCCGAATACGTCGAATGCCCCTATGAAGCGGCCGAGTTGAACGGGAGCACAGGAGGCCGCATGGGTGTGACACGTGAGTTGCACGAATGGTTGTGCGGGGGAGGGGCCGGGTCGGTGACTTCCGGGGTCCGCATGGTGGACGGGCCCATCCATGCGTACGTGTTGTATCTATCCTGTCGGCATGACCCTGGCCGCCGTGAAGCAACCCCCTGCCGCCGACCGTGTCTACACCCACGTCAAGCAAGGCGTCCTGGACCGCCGTTACGAAGGCGGCACCCTCCTCACCGAGGGCGAACTGGCCGATGCCGTGGGGGTGTCGAGGACGCCCGTGCGCGAGGCGCTGCTCCGGCTGGAGGCCGAGGGGCTGATCAAGCTCTATCCGAAGAAGGGCGCCCTCGTCCTCCCCGTCTCCGCGCAGGAGATCGCCGACGTCGTCGAGACCCGCCTGCTGGTGGAGGAACACGCGGCGCGCAAGGCCGTACCCGCGCCCTCCGGGCTCATCGCGCGCCTCGAAGAACTTCTGGAACGGCAGCGGGAGCAGGCCGCCGCCGGGGACCTGGCAGGCGCCGCCGTCACCGACCGCAGCTTCCACGCCGAGATCGTCCGCAGCGGCGGGAACGAGATCCTCTCCCGGCTCTACGACCAGCTGCGCGACCGGCAGTTGCGGATGGGTGTCGCCGTCATGCACTCCCACCCCGACCGGATCGCCAAGACGCTCGCCGAGCACCAGGACATCCTGGACGCGTTGCGCTCCGGCGACCCCGACGCGGCCGTCGGCGTCGTCCACCGGCACATCGGCTGGTTCTCGCACCTGGCGCGGGGTGAGGTGCGATGAGCTCCGCCTCGGTCGCACGGCCCGGCGATCCTCCTCCAGAGGGGGCACCCCCAGGCGGCCGGCGCGCCGTCGCCGTCTGGGGCACAGGCGTCTCGGTCTACTTCGTCGCCGTCATTTTCCGTACGTCGCTGGGAGTCGCCGGCCTCGACGCGGCCGACCGGTTCGGCGTGGGCGCCTCCGCGCTGTCGACGTTCTCGATCCTCCAGCTGCTGGTCTACGCCGGCATGCAGATACCCGTCGGCCTGCTCGTCGACCGGCTCGGCACCAAGAAGGTGCTGGGCCTGGGCGTCGTGCTGTTCACGGCCGGGCAGCTGGGCTTCGCGTTCTCCCCGACCTACGGCATGGCGCTCGCCTCGCGCGCACTGCTGGGATGCGGGGACGCCATGACGTTCATCAGCGTGCTGCGGCTCGGCAGCCGCTGGTTCCCGGCCCGGCGCGGCCCGATGATCGCGCAGCTCGCCGGTCTCGCCGGCATGGCGGGCAACCTGGTCTCCACCCTCGTACTGGCCCGGCTGCTGCACGGCATCGGCTGGACGGCCGCGTTCGCGGGCAGCGCGCTCGCCGGGGCCGTGGTCTTCGTACTGCTCCTGCTGTTCCTGAAGGACCACCCCGAGGGGCACGAGCCGGAACCGGCGCCGCACATGGGGGCCGCTTACGTACGACGGCAGATCGCCGCGTCCTGGCGGGAGCCGGGGACCCGGCTGGGGCTGTGGGTGCACTTCACGACCCAGTTCCCGGCGATGGTGTTCCTGCTGCTGTGGGGCATGCCGTTCCTGGTCGAGGCGCAGGGACTGTCCCGGGCCACGGCCGGTGAACTGCTCACCCTCGTCGTGCTGTCGAACATGGCGGTCGGGCTCGTCTACGGCCAGATCGTCGCCCGCCATCACGGGGCGCGGCTGCCGCTCGCGCTCGGTACGGTGGCGGCGACGTCGCTGCTGTGGGCCGCGACGGTGTACCACCCGGCCGACCGGGCGCCGATGTGGCTGCTGATCGTGTTGTGCGCGGTGCTCGGCGCGTGCGGACCCGCCTCGATGATCGGGTTCGACTTCGCCCGGCCGGCGAATCCGCCCGAGCGGCAGGGGACGGCGTCCGGGATCACCAACATGGGCGGGTTCGTCGCCTCGATGACCACGCTGCTCGCGGTGGGCGCGCTGCTGGACGCGACCGGGGACGACTACACCGTGGCCTTCTCGTCCGTGTTCGTGCTGCAGGCGCTGGGTCTGTCGCAGGTGCTGCGGCTGCGGAAGCAGGCGGCGCGGCTGGAGCGGGAGCGGCTGGTGGCCAGCCGGGTGGAGACGGTGCACGTCCCCGCGTAGGCCTCCGGCGTCACGCGTCCGGCAGCCTGGGCCCGGCGTCACGCGTCCGGCCACCTGGGCCCGGCGTCACGCGTCCGGCGTCCGTGCGCCCGCCAGGGCTTCCGCCGTGCCAGGGCTTGCCCAGTGCCAGGGCTGCCGTGAGCGTGCCGGGGGCTGCCGCCCCCGGATCCGCGCTCCGGCGTCGCGCTACTGGGTGACGGTGAAGTTCCGCAGGATCGCCGCCGACAGGTCCGCGTCGCCCTCCACCTTGACGCGGTCGGCGGCCGCCTCGGGCGTGACGCGGCCGCAGGCCAGGCGGACGTAGGTCTCCCAGTCGAGGGTCAGGGTGGCGGCGGGACCGAGGGCGGGGGCCGTTTCGAGGGTGCCGCGGCCCTGGATGTCGACGCGGATGGTGCGCAGGAACTCGACGGGGCCGTGCACGTCGAACACGACGGCCGAGCTGCGCGGCGCGTTCGCCTTGGCGGCGACGACCTCCGGGAGCTCGGCCAGCAGGACGTCGCGGGCGATGTGGGCGCCGGGGGAGTCCAGGTTGCCGGGGCGGCCGAGGGCGGCGCGCAGGTCCTGCTCGTGCGCCCACACGGCGAAGGCGTGGCCCCGCATCGACTCCTCCAGCGTGAGCTCGGTGCCGAGCGGGCCGCGCACCTTGGTGCGGGGGTCGCGGGACTCGCCGCGCAGCTGCCGGTTGCGCCGGATGACCGTGTACTCCAGCTCGGAGGTCATCTCGGGCGCCGTGTGGTGACGGCGTACGTCCACCTGCATCTCCATGTAACGCTGGTGGTCGTTGGTGACGTGGAACAGGTCGCGCGGGAGGGTGTGGATCGGGCGCGGGTCGCCGAGCATCTCGCAGTCCAGGCCGATCACGTGCGAGACGATGTCCCGCACCGACCAGCCCGGGCAGGGGGTCCGCCGGTTCCACTCGCCCTCCACAAGGGGCTGCACCAGCTCGGATATCGCTTCGATGGAGTGGGTCCAGGCGTCGGCGTAGGGCTGGAGGGTGGGATGCAGACTCACGGAACGGGACCCCTCGGCGGTCGGTACACGGGCAGGTTGTGGCGGCGGTGCCAGTGGGAGGTGGCTGCACTCGGCGTCGTCTCGAAACTCCCCTGGTTCTCGGCTCCGCTCGAACCGGGGGGACCCCCAAAGTTACGCTGCTGTGTGGCACCCCGGCAGTGCTTTCGTGTGACGATCGTAGGCCTGTGTGGACGGCTCGAACGCCAGGACGGTGGTAGTGTGCGCGCCTCTTTGATCCAGATCGCCGTAGACGAGGGCGAATCGGTCGCGGAACGTCGACAGCGAGCGTTCTCTCTGGTACAGCAGCAGGCCGGCACCGATCTCGTGGTGCTGCCCGAGCTGTGGACGACGGGCGCCTTCGCCTACGAGGACTTCGGCCGGGAGGCCGAGCCGCTCGAAGGGCCGACGTACGAGGCCATGGCCAAGGCCGCGAGCGACACGGGCGTGTGGCTGCACGCGGGTTCGATTCCGGAGCGGGACCCGGAGGGGCCCCTCTACAACACCTCGCTCGTCTTCTCTCCCTCCGGTGATCTGGTCGCCGCCTACCGCAAGATCCATCGCTTCGGCTTCGACAAGGGTGAGGCCGTGCTGATGGGAGCGGGCGACGAACTGGTGACCGTCCGTCTTCCGGGCGCGACGACGCTGGGCCTGGCCACCTGCTACGACCTCCGGTTCCCCGAGCTGTTCCGTGGGCTCGTCGACGTGGGCGCCGAGACCCTGGTGGTCCCGGCGGGGTGGCCGGAACGCCGGCGCTCCCACTGGACGCTGCTGGCTCAGGCGCGGGCGGTGGAGAACCAGGCGTACGTCCTCGCGTGTGGAACGGCCGGGACGCACGCGGGAGTTCCACAGGCCGGTCACTCGATCGTGGTCGATCCGTGGGGCGAGGTGCTGGCGCAGGCCGGCGCGGAAGAGGAGGTCCTCACGGTGGAACTCGACTGCGCGAAGGTGGCGGCGACCAGGGAACAGTTCCCGGCGCTGAAGGACCGGGTGCTGGGCCTGCAGCGGCCCCGACGCTGAATCGGGGTCCTGGACGGGGGCCTGGATGAGGGGCCGGGGCGGGCGGGGGCTTGCACCGGGCGGTGGCCGGGCGGTGGCGCCGACATGGGGGCGGTCGCCGGGCGGTGGCCGAATGGCGGTCCTCAAGCCGGGGACGGGCCGGGCGGTGAACGGAGGCGGGCCGTGGCCGAGGGTTGCCCCGTGCGGGGTCCTGGACGAGTGGCGGGCCCGATCGGGGGAGCGGCCGTGCGGCGCCCGAACCGGTGGTGGCATCCCGTGACGGGGCCGTGCCCGGCGGCGCCGGACACCCCTTGAGGGCCTGCCGGGCGGAGCCTCCCGCAGACCCGGTGCCCGGCACGCCGGCCGGGTCAGAGCCCGGCACCCGTGCGGCGCAGTACCCGCAGGGAACCCGTCTCCGACACCTCGGTGAACGCCCCCGACGCGAGCGCCCGCAGATAGATCCGGTACGGCGCCTGGCCGGTGAACTCGTCCTCCGGCTCCGGGAAGACGTCGTGGACGACGAGCAGTCCGCCCTCGGCGACATGCGGGGCCCAGCCCTCGTAGTCGGCGTTCGCGTGCTCGTCGGTGTGGCCGCCGTCGACGAAGACCAGTCCGAGGGGCGTGCCCCAGACCCGCGCGATCTGCGGGGAGCGGCCGACGAGCGCCACCACGTGCTCTTCCAGGCCCGCCCGGTACAGGGTGCGGCGGAAGGTCGGCAGGGTGTCCATCAGGCCGAGGCCGGCGTCCACCGTCTGCGGGTCGTGGTACTCCCAGCCCGGCTGCTGCTCCTCGCTGCCGCGGTGGTGGTCGACGGTGAGCGCGGTGACGCCGGCCGCGCGGGCCGCGTCGGCGAGCAGGATCGTGGAACGCCCGCAGTACGTGCCGACCTCCAGCAGCGGCAGCCCGAGCCGCCCCGCCCCGACGGCCGCCCCGTACAGCGCGAGCCCCTCGTCCACGGGCATGAACCCCTTGGCCGCCTCGAACGCGGCGAGGATCTCGGGCTTGGGGGCCGGCGTCATGGGCGGGGCCTTCCGGTCGTACGTGCGTCTGGGCCGCCCATGCTGCCGTACCTCCCGGCCGGCCCGCGACCAGGGGGCACGGAGGACGGATCGGCGGGGTGGGCCGAGGGGTGTGGGAGATGCCGAGCCCGTTCACCTTGATCGGTGAGTGCCGGACTCCCGGGCCGCGAAGAACCCGCCCGGCGCGCACTCGTCGGCCGTCGGGGTTTGTGGCCGTCGCCGCGCGCCGCGCCCCCCGTGCCGACGCTGCGTTCCGTCATGACGAGCGGCGTCCGCAAGCCACCGAGGAGGGACGCTCTAGTCGTCCTCCCGTTCCTTGTCCGCCAGATGGATCACGCACACCGTCACCGCGATCAGCAGCGCCGGGTCCGCGTCGTCCCGGACGACGTCCACGCCGTACGTCTCCCGGACGTGCAGGAAGCGCCGGGAGATCACGGCGAGGAGTTCACCGTCGTACTCGACGGCGAACTCACGGTCGAGGATCTTGCCGCTGACGTCGAGCTCGGTGCCGTCCACCAGGACCACCTTGTAGTGGTTGCGCAGCAGTGACAGCCGCTTGCGCCTGATGCGGGCCAGCGGCTCGCCGTCCCGCTCGATCAGCATGGTGTCCCGCAGGGCGAACATCTTCTGCCGGATGTCGGCCAGCACCTTCCCCTGGGTGTCCTTCAGTTCGAAGGTGTCGCGCAGCCTCATCGCCTTGCCGTCGACGAGGTAGGCCTTGTCGCCTCTGTCGTCCTCGATCCAGTAGTCGTCACCGAAGCCGAGGAGCCGTTCGCGCACGAGGAATCTCATGCCATGACCGCTTCCCCCGCGGCCGGTCCGAAACGCCGCCGGTAGGCCGACGGGCTGAGGCCGGTCTCGCGCCGCAGCCGCGCCCGCAGGTTCGCCGCCGTGCCCAGCCCGCTGCGGGCGGCCACCACGTCCAGCCGTTCCTCGCCGCGCTCGATGAGCCGGCACGCCAGGGCCACCCGCTCCCCGGTCAGCCACGCCAGCGGCGTCCTCTCGAACGGGTTGGAGTTGTCGTCGACGATCAGGACGACACGGTGCGCTCCCGCAGGCTGAGAGGATTCTTGCGGCATGTGCGATTCCTAGCACTCGTCCGCGTACGGCGCCACGGCCGACGATGGTCCCCATGGAACCCATCGCCCTGGACGAGGCCCTCGCATCCTTCACCGACCGGTGGAGCCCCCGGATCGTCACCGCCGTCAACGACTACGACGTACGCGTCGCCAAGGCCGAGGGCGAGCACGTGTGGCACACGCACGATCACACCGACGAGTTCTTCCTGGTCGTCGAGGGAGAGCTGCACATCGCCCTGCGGGAGGCCGGCGGCGAGCGCACGGTCGTGCTGCCCAGGGGCTCCCTGTTCACCGTCCCGCGCGGTACCGAGCACAAGCCGTACGCCCCCGTCCCCACCGCGATCCTCCTGTTCGAGCCGACCGGCACCCTCACCGTCGGCGACCGCCACGACGACGTCCCGGCCCACGTGGACTCCACGACGGGCCACGCCCTGGGGTGACTGTGGGTCGCGGGGCGGCGGGTCGCGTGACTGTCAGTGGCGGGTGGCACCCTTGAACCATGACCGATCCCGCCCCCGCCCCGAGCCGCCGCCGCGCCCGTGTCCGTGCCCCCGAGCTGATCGGCAAGGGCGGCTGGCTGAACACCGGCGGAAAGCAGTACAGCCTCGCTGACCTGCGAGGACGTGTGGTGATCCTCGATTTCTGGACCTTCTGCTGCATCAACTGCCTGCACGTCGTGGACGAGATGCGTGAGCTGGAGGCCAGGCACCGGGACACCGTGGTGGTCATCGGGGTGCACTCGCCGAAGTTCGTGCACGAGGCCGACCACGCGGCGGTGGCGGACGCCGTGGAGCGGTACGGGGTGGAGCACCCGGTGCTCGACGACCCCGAGCTCGGCACCTGGAAGCAGTACGCGGTGCGCGCCTGGCCGACGCTCGTGGTGATCGACCCCGAGGGGTACGTCGTCGCCCAGCACGCCGGTGAGGGGCATGTGCACGCCATCGAGCGGCTGGTGACCGAGCTGGAGGCGGAGCACGCCGCGAAGGGCACCCTGCGGCGGGGCGACGGGCCGTACGTGGCGCCGGAGCCGGAGCCGACGGTGCTGCGGTTCCCGGGCAAGGCGCTGCTGCTGCCCGGCGGGACGTTCCTGGTCAGTGACACGACCCGGCATCAGCTGGTGGAGCTGGCGGAGGACGGGGAGAGCGTGGTCCGGCGGATCGGTTCCGGAGCGCGCGGGTTCGCCGACGGTCCGGCCGGGGCGGCGTCGTTCAACGAGCCGCAGGGCCTCACCCTCCTCGACGACGGCTCGGTCGTGGTCGCCGACACCGTCAATCACGCCCTGCGCCGCCTGGATCCCGCCACCGGCGAGGTCGGCACGCTGGCCGGGACGGGCAAGCAGTGGATGCGGGGCGACGCCACGTCGGGTCCGGCGCGGGAGGTGAACCTCTCCTCGCCCTGGGACGTCGCCGTCTTCGCCGGCCGGGTGTGGATCGCCATGGCGGGCGTGCACCAGCTCTGGGCCTACGACCCTGCGGGCGGCGGTGTCGCCGTCGCGGCCGGCACCACCAACGAGGGGCTGGTCGACGGTCCCGGCCCCGAGGCCTGGTTCGCCCAGCCGTCCGGCCTCGCGGCCACGCCCGAGCGGCTGTGGCTGGCGGACTCGGAGACGAGCGCCCTGCGTTGGGTGGATCTCGACGGCACCGTGCACACCGCCGTCGGCACGGGCCTGTTCGACTTCGGCCACCGTGACGGACCGGCCGGTCAGGCCCTGCTCCAGCACCCGCTGGGCGTCACGGCCCTGCCCGACGGCTCGGTGGCCGTCAGCGACACCTACAACCACGCGCTGCGCCGCTTCGACCCGGCGACCGGTGAAGTCACCACTCTGGCCACGGATCTGCGCGAGCCGAGCGACGCGGTGCTGGCCGGTGGCGACATCGTCGTCGTGGAGTCGGCCAGGCACCGCCTGACCCGGCTGCGGCTGCCGGAGGACGCGGTCCGCGTCGAGGCGGTCGCCCACCGCACACAGCGCGCGGCCACGGAAGTCGCCTCCGGGCGACTCCAGTTGGACGTGATCTTCGAGGCGCCCGCGGGCCAGAAGCTCGACACGCGCTACGGCCCCTCGACCCGCCTGCTGGTCTCCTCGACGCCTCCGGAACTGCTGAAGCACGGCGAGGGCGCGGGAACAGAGCTGTCCCGCGCCCTGGAGCTGGACCCCACCGTGCCGGAGGGTGTGCTGCACGTCTCCGCGACGGCGGCGTCCTGCGACGACGACCCCGCAAACGAGTACCCCGCCTGCCACGTCCACCAGCAGGACTGGGGCGTGCCGGTCCGGCTCACCGAGCGGGGGACGGACCGCCTGCCCCTCGTCCTGGCCGGTCTGGACGCCTGACTCCGCGACGCCCGGCCTCGTGGGCTGTCACACCCCGTACCCGTCGCTGTAGCCGTCGCGCCGGGGGTGCCGTTCCTCCGTCACGACCGGCTGCGAGGGCGGCACCACGACGCGGCGCCGCCGCGCGATGCTGCTGAACGTGGTGACCCCGATCAGCCCGACGATCATCAGGATGACGCCGACCAGGTCGAGATTGACACCCTCCATGTTCCAGTCCGTGGCGAACGTGAGGATGGCTCCCACGGCGATGAGGATGATGCACCCGCCGAGGCCCATGAGTGTTGCCTCCCTGTTCCGGTCCGGTGATTCCGGAGCTTCCGGTGGGATGCGGGTACCCGCGCCCCCGGAATGCAGTCCTCACCAGACGGAGGGCAGCGTCTCCTCACCACCCGTCAGCTCATGTGCCACGGAGGGCCGCTCAGTCCTCCAGGAACGCCACCAGCGCGCGCGCCAGCAGGCCGGGGTCCTCCGCGCCGCACAGTTCGCGGGCGCTGTGCATCGACAGGATCGCCACGCCGATGTCCACCGTGCGGATCCCGTGCCGGGCCGCCGTGATGGGGCCGATGGTCGTGCCGCAGGGCATGGAGTTGTTGGAGACGAAGGACTGGAAGGGAACTTGGGCCCTCTCGCAGGCCGCCGCCCAGACCGCGCGGCCCGAACCGTCCGTCGCGTAGCGGTTGTTGACGTTGACCTTGAGGATGGGGCCGCCGTTGACCCGGGGGTGGTGGCTGGGGTCGTGGCGTTCGGCGTAGTTGGGGTGCACCGCGTGGCCCGTGTCGGAGGAGAGGCAGACGGTGGCGGCGAAGGCGCGGGCCCGGTCCTCGTACGAGCCGCCGCGGGCGAAGACCGAGCGCTCCAGGACGCCGCCGAGCAGCGGGCCGTCGGCGCCCGTGTCGGACTGGGAGCCGTTCTCCTCGTGGTCGAAGGCGGCGAGCACGGGGATGGCGGCCGGTTCCGCACTGCCGGTCGCGGCGGCGGTCAGCGCGGCCACGCCCGCGTGCACGGAGAGCAGGTTGTCCAGGCGCGGCCCGGCCATCAGCTCCTGGTCACGGCCGAGGTACGCGGGCGGCTCGACGGAGTGCACCATCAGGTCCCAGCCGGTCGCCTCGCCCCGCCCGATGCCCGACTCCGCCTCCAGGAAGGCGATCAGGTCGCCGTCGCGTACGTCGTTGCCGAGGCCCCAGACGGGCTGGAGGTGGCGCTGCTTGTCGAGCTTCAGGCCTTCCGAGGACACCGAGCGGTCCAGGTGGATCGCCAGCTGCGGCACCCTCAGCAGCGGCCGGTCGACGTTCACCAGCCGCGTGGTGCCGTCGCGCAGCGTCAGCCGGCCGGCGAGGCCGAGGTCGCGGTCCAGCCAGGAGTTCAGCAGCGGTCCGCCGTAGATCTCCACGGCGACCTGGCGCCAGCCGTGCGCGCCGGTGTCGGGCAGTGGCTTGACGCGCAGGTTGGGGGAGTCGGTGTGCGCGCCGATGATCCGGAACGGGGTGTGCGGCGCGGCGCCCTCAGGGACGTACCACGCCACGATCGCGCCACCGCGCAGCACGAACCTGCCGCCGCTCGTCCCGTCCCAGGCGTCCGTCTCCGCGACCTGCCGGAAGCCCGCCTTCTCCAGCCGCTCGGCGGCGTTCGCCACGGCGTGGTACGGCGAGGGACTCGCCGCCAGGAAGGACATGAGGTCGTCGGTGTGGCCGCGGTCGAAGCGGGAGGGTTCGCTCATGGGGTTCACCTTAACGACGTACGAGGGCCCACTCCCCCTGGCCGGGAGCGGGCCCTCGTAAGGACGCTGTGGAAAAGCGCGGTGCCGGTGGGCGGGGCCGGTCAGAAGGCCGCTTCGTCCAGCTCCATCAGGTCCAGTTCCACGCCCTGGGCGATCTTGCGGGCCAGGGTCACACCGGGCAGGACGTTGGCCGCGAAGAACTTCGCCGCCGCGATCTTGCCGGCGTAGAAGGCCTTGTCCTTGGCGGTGGCCGACTCCAGCTTCTCGGCGGCGACCGCGGCGCCCTTGAGCAGCAGGTAGCCGACGATCACGTCACCGGAGGCCATGAGCAGGCGGGTGGTGTTCAGGCCCACCTTGTAGATGTTCTTGACGTCCTGCTCGGTGGCCGCGAGGTCGGTCAGCATCAGGCCGACGATCGCCTCCAGCTCGACGGCCGCCTTGGCGAGGTGCTCGCGGGCGCCGGCCAGGTCCTCGCCGCCGGTGCCGAGCGCCAGGAACTTCTTGATGTCCTCGGCGAGGGAGTTCAGTGCCGCGCCCTGGTTGCGGACGATCTTCCGGAAGAAGAAGTCCTGGCCCTGGATCGCGGTGGTGCCCTCGTAGAGGGTGTCGATCTTGGCGTCGCGGATGTACTGCTCGATCGGGTACTCCTGCAGGAAGCCGGAGCCGCCGAAGGTCTGCAGCGACTGGGCGAGCTGCTCGTAGGCCTTCTCGGAGCCGTAGCCCTTGACGATCGGCAGGAGCAGGTCGTTCAGGGCGTGCTCGACGGCCGCGTCCTCGCCGCTCGCCTCCTTGACCTGGATGGCGTCCTGGACGGAGGCGGTGTACATGACCAGGGCACGCATGCCCTCCGCGTACGCCTTCTGCGTCATGAGCGAACGGCGCACGTCGGGGTGGTGGGTGACGGTGACCTTCGGCGCGGTCTTGTCCATGAAGTTCGCCAGGTCCGGGCCCTGGACGCGCTCCTTGGCGTACTCCAGCGCGTTCAGGTAGCCCGTGGAAAGCGTGGAGATCGCCTTCGTGCCGACCATCATCCGCGCGAACTCGATGATCCGGAACATCTGGCGGATGCCGTCGTGCTTGTCGCCGATCAGCCAGCCCTTGGCGGGGTGCTTGTCGCCGAAGGTCATCTCGCACGTGTTGGAGGCCTTCAGGCCCATCTTGTGCTCGACGTTGGTGGCGTAGACGCCGTTGCGCATCCCGAGTTCGCCGGTCTCGAAGTCGAAGAGGTACTTCGGCACGAGGAAGAGGGACAGGCCCTTGGTGCCGGGGCCGGCGCCCTCGGGGCGGGCGAGGACGTAGTGGAGGATGTTCTCCGACATGTCGTGCTCGCCGGAGGTGATGAAGCGCTTCACGCCCTCGATGTGCCAGGAGCCGTCCTCCTGCTGGACGGCCTTGGTGCGGCCGGCGCCCACGTCGGAGCCCGCGTCGGGCTCGGTGAGGACCATGGTGGAGCCCCACTGCTTCTCGACGGCGACCGAGGCGATGTGCTTCTGGACCTCGTTGCCCTCCTCGAAGAGGATGCCGGCGAAGGCCGGGCCGGAGGAGTACATCCACACGGCCGGGTTGGCGCCCAGGATCAGCTCGGCGTAGGCCCAGATCAGGGAGCGGGGCGAGGTGGTGCCGCCGATCTCCTCGGGCAGGCCGAGCCGCCAGTACTCGGAGTCCATGAAGGCCTGGTAGCTCTTCTTGAAGGACGCCGGCACCGGCGCGGTGCTGGTCTGCGGGTCGAAGACCGGGGGGTTGCGGTCGGCCTCGGCGAAGGACTCGGCCAGCTCGTTCTCGGAGAGGCGGGTCAGCTCCTCCAGGACGCTCTTGGCGGTCTCGACGTCCATCTCCTCGAACGGGCCGGTGCCGTACACCTTGTCGCGCCCCAGTACTTCGAAGAGGTTGAACTCGATGTCGCGGAGATTCGACTTGTAGTGCCCCATGGCGACTGGCTCCGTTGAGAGAGATCGGCGAGGCACTGAATCCTCGCACCCAAAGTTCACGTACCAACTAGTAACTGAGATGATGCTACCCGTCGGTAATAAGAAGCAACCCCGATCCCGGTATCTGTGACTCAGCCCTCGTGGTCGGTCAGTACTCTTGCGTGCATGTACGGCTACGACCAGAGCGCGGGCGTGGGGCAGCAGTACGCCCAGCCGCAGCAGCAGATGCCCGGTGCCGGGGGCTACGGGCAGCAGCCGCCGCTGTACCCGGAGCCGTCGCCGCCGTCGCTCGCGGACGCGGTGCGCGCCTTCACCACCGGGCAGCTGACCGCCGAGGACTTCCAGCAGGTGTTCGCCACCTCCAAGGTCTACTGCCCGCGGGGCGACAACCCCGGCTTCCTCGCCCTGCACAACACCCAGCAGCCGGTGATCCCTATGTTCACCTCGCTGAAGGAGTTGCGGCGCTACGCGGGCAAGGAGTCCAAGTACTTCGTGATCACCGGCGCCGAGGTGATCGACCTGCTGCCGACCGGCTACGGCTTCGTCCTCGACATGGAGGGGGAGCACCGGATGGTGTTCGACGCGAAGGCCGTGGAGGAGATGGTCGACTTCGCCATGCGGCGGATGTACGGCTAGACGTCGGCCCGGCGGTTCGGTGCCGACCGCAACTCGTTCGGCTGCCACTGCCGTCGGCCGACCCGCCGGCTCGCACGCGGGCCGTGGCGAAAGCGCCGCGCGGCGCCCGGGGACGGCGGGAAGGCCGGCCGGTCCTTGGGGCGCGGACGCGCTCGGCGGTGTACCTCACCGGCTCGTCCGGTGACTCCGCGAACTCGACGACGTGACGACGACGGCCCGGAGGGAATGTCCCCCGGGCCGTCGGCGTTGCGGGGTGGCGGAAAGTTCAACGCTCAACTAAAGTGGAACGCACGTCGCCCAAGGAGGTACCGACATGCCCGCAGTGACCGTCGAGAACCCGTTGACGCTGCCCCGTGTGACCGCGCCGGCCGACGCGGTGGCACGTCCCGTGCTCAGCGTCACGACCGCGCCGAGCGGATTCGAGGGCGAGGGCTTCCCGGTGCGCCGGGCGTTCGCGGGGATCAACTACCGCCACCTCGACCCGTTCATCATGATGGACCAGATGGGCGAGGTGGATTACGCGCCCGGAGAGCCGAAGGGCACGCCCTGGCACCCGCACCGCGGCTTCGAGACCGTCACCTACATCATCGACGGCATCTTCGACCACCAGGACAGCCAGGGCGGCGGCGGCACCATCACCAACGGCGACACCCAGTGGATGACGGCCGGCTCGGGCCTCCTCCACATCGAGGCGCCGCCGGAGCACCTCGTCATGTCCGGCGGTCTCTTCCACGGCCTCCAGCTGTGGGTGAACCTCCCGGCCAGGGACAAGATGATGGCCCCGCGCTACCAGGACATCCGCGGCGGCAACGTCCAGCTGCTCACCTCCCCCGACGGCGGCGCGCTGCTCCGTGTCATCGCCGGTGAGCTGGACGGGCACGCCGGACCCGGTGTCACGCACACGCCGATCACCATGATCCACGCGACGCTGGCGCCGGGTGCCGAGATCACCCTGCCGTGGCGGGAGGATTTCAACGGGCTCGCGTACGTGCTGGCGGGCAAGGGCTCGGTCGGTGCCGAGCGCCGTCCGGTCCAACTGGGCCAGACCGCGGTCTTCGGCGCCGGCGGCTCGCTGACCGTCCGCGCGGACGAGAAGCAGGACTCGCACACGCCGGACCTGGAGGTCGTCCTGCTCGGCGGACGGCCGATCCGGGAGCCGATGGCCCACTACGGCCCGTTCGTGATGAACACCAAGGACGAGCTGATGCAGGCCTTCGAGGACTTCCAGAAGGGCCGCCTGGGGACGGTCCCGGCGGTGCACGGCATGACGGAGAGCGGCCCGCGGGACTGATGTCCTGACGAGCCGTCACCCGGCCGGGCCGTCCACGCAGGACAGCCCGGCCGGCGCGTGATCGGGTGGGAGGCGTGCATCTGCTTCCCGTTCCCGTACGGCGGTTCGCCGCGTGGTGCGCCGTCGTGCTGCTGGCCGCCGGCGTCGGCTGGGTGGGGATCCTGCTCTGCGGTGAACTGCGCACGGCCGTCGTGCCGGTGCTGCTCGCGCTGCTCGGCACCGCCCTGCTGGGCCCGCTGTACCGGCGGCTGGTCAAGGTCGGCGTCAACCGGTCCGTTGCGGCCGCGCTCACCTGTGTCGCCGTGGTGGCGGTGGTGGGCGGGGCGGTCTACATCGTCGTCGCCGCGCTCATCGAGTCGGGCGACCAGATCGTCGCCTCGCTGCGGCGGGCGGCCGACGACATCGCCCAGTACTTCGGGGCGGCCGGAACCTCGCTGCACGACCTCGCCTCCAACGCCCGTGAACTGCTGGGCAGGTTCGGCGGCACGGCCGCCTCCGGGGTCATCAGCGGGGTCAGTGTGGTCGGGGAGTTCATCGCCATGGCCGTCCTGGCGCTGCTGCTCGTCTTCTTCTTCCTGCGGGACTCCGACCGGGCCGCGCACGGCCTGCGCGCGCTCGCACCGCGCGGGACCGCCGACACCGTGGAGGCCATGGCACGGCGGGCCTTCCGGGCCGTCGAGGGGTTCATGCGCGGCACCACCTTCATCGCCTTCGTCGACGCCGTGTGCATCACCGTCGGGCTGCTGGTCCTGGGCGTGCCCGGCGCGGCCGGGCTGGGCGCGCTGGTCTTCGTCGCCGCGTACATCCCCTATCTCGGCGCGTTCCTCTCCGGTGCCGTGGCCGTGCTCGTCGCGCTCGCCGACCGGGGATTCGTCATCGCGCTGTGGGCGCTCGGGGTGGTGCTCGCCGTACAGGTGCTGGAGGGGCATGTGCTGCAGCCGCTGGTGCAGAGCCGGACCGTGCACATGCATCCGGCGATGGTGCTCCTCGCGATCACCGCCGGGGCGTCGGTCGCCGGGATCCTGGGCATCCTGCTGTCGGTGCCGCTCACCGCCGCCGCCCTCGCCGTCGTGCACGAGCTGCGCACGCGCCACGGAGCACCGCCGGAGCCGGCGGAGTCGTAGCCGACGGGCAGACGCCCCCTGTCAGGGCCTGTCGCCGTGGGTCCCCGAGGCGCCGTCCGGGCGCTCGGACTCGCGCAGCTCGAACCAGATGCTCTTGCCCTCGCCCCGCGGATCCACCCCCCAGGAATGCGCCAGCAGCTCGATCAGCATCAGCCCGCGGCCGGAGGACGCCAGCTCCCCGGGCCGGCGCTTGTGCGGCAGGTCGTCGCTGGCGTCGGTGACCTCCACCCGCATCCGCCGCGCGCCCGGCTCCCCCGCGACCTCGGCGACCAGCAGCGCGTCGGTGTCGGTGTGCACGAGGACGTTGGTGAGTGTCTCGGACAGCAGCAGCACCGCCGAGTCGACCTGGTCGGCGGAGCTCCAGTCGTGCAGCAGCTCGCGCAGCTGCTGCCGGGCCACGGCGACCCGCTCGGGCTCGGCCTGGGCGACCGTCAGCATCGTGCGCCGGCGCCGCGGCGGCGCGACCACGGTGTCGCCGCAGCCGCAGCCCTCGGCGTCTCGGCACAGCAGCAGGACGGCGATGTCGTCCTCGCGCCGGTCCGCGAGCGGGCCGGTGGTGTGGTGGGAGGACGGCCCGTGCACGGCCTGGACCAGGGAGTCCGCGAGTTCCTCCAGGTCGTCGCCCTTGTGCTCCTCCAGGATGGCGCGGATCCGCGCCCAGCCGGTCTCCAGGTCGTGCCCGCCGGTCTCGATCAGGCCGTCGGTGCAGATCAGCATGGTCTCGCCGGGTTCGAGGACCAGCTGGGTGGTGGGGTAGTCGGCGTCCGGGTCGATGCCCAGGGGCAGCCCTCCGGCCGTCGGGCTCTTCAAAACCGTGCCGTCCACCATCCGGATCGCCGGTTCCGGATGCCCGGCGCGGGCGATGTCCAGCACCCCGGTCTCCGGGTCCGCCTCGACATACAGGCAGGTCGCGAAGCGCAGGTCGGCGGGGTCCTCGTCGGGGGTGGCGATGCCGTGCAGGAAGCGGGAGGCGCGGGACAGTACGGCGTCCGGGCGGTGGCCCTCGGACGCGTACGCCCGCAGGGCTATCCGCAGCTGGCCCATGAGGCCCGCCGCCCGTACGTCATGGCCCTGGACGTCGCCGATCACGAGGGCGATCCGCCCACTGGGCAGGGGGATCATGTCGTACCAGTCGCCGCCGACCTGGAGACCGCCGCCGGTGGGTATGTACCGGGCGGCGACACCCATCCCGGGGATCTCCGGGCCCAGCGTGGGCAGCATGGAACGCTGGAGGCCGTCGGTCAGCTCGCGCTCGGTCTCGGCGGCGCCGGCCCGGGTGAGGGCCTGCGCGAGCATCCGGGCGACCGTGGTGAGCACGGACCGCTCGTCCGGGGTGAACGTGACCGGATAGGCGAAGGCCGCCATCCAGGCGCCCATGGTGCGCCCGGCGACGGTCAGCGGCAGGAAGGCCCAGGACTGGCGGCCGAACTGCTCGGCGAGGTGCCAGGTGAGCGGATAGCGCGCCTTGTACTGCTCGGGTGAGGAGAGATAGACGGCGCGGCCGGTCCGTACGACCTCCGCCGCCGGGTAGTCCGTCGCCAGGGCCATGTGCGAGAAGGGGCCTTCGTCGCCGGGCTGGTGCCCGTGGTGGCCGATGATCGTCAGCCGGTCGCCCTCCACACCGAAGACGGCGAGCCCGTCCGGGGAGAAGCCCGGCATCGAGAGCCCGGCCGCGACCCGCAGCACCTCGGCCGTGGACCGCGCCTCGGCCAGCGCCCGGCCCGCGTCCAGCAGGAACGCCTCCCTGGAGCGCCGCCAGTCGCCGGTGACCGCGCGGCGGGCGGCGGGGGTGCCCGGCGAGGGGTCGGTGACCTCCTGGAGGGTGCCGATCAGCTGGAAGGCCCGGCGTTCGCGGTCGTAGCTCGGCTTGGAGCGGCTGCGCACGGTACGGATGACCCGGCCCCGCTCATCCATGATCCGCACACGCACCTCGGCGAGCGTGCCTTCGGCGACGGCCAGGCCGACGACGCTGATGATCTCGTTCCAGTCGACGGGGTGCAGCCGGGCCCTGGTCCGGGCCTCGGTGAGGGTCGTCTGCTCGGCGGGCAGCCCGAGCAGCCGAGCGGCCTCGGCATCCACCGTGACCAGCTTCGTGGCCGTGTCCCATTGCCACAGGCCGGTCGCGAGGGCGGCGAGAACCTGCCCCACGGCGGGCAGGGGCTCACCAGTGCGCATTGCCCCACTCTATGAAGAGGTCATCGGACGCTGCCACCGAAGGCGCACCCCGGTAATCGTGGAGAGGCCTTCCGGGACGGCCGGTACGCTGGGGGTGTTTCACGTGAAACACCCCCGATCTGCGAAGGCTGGATGAACGACGATGCATCGGTACAGGTCCCACACCTGCGGCGAGCTCCGCGCCTCTGACGTCGGCACCGACGTCCGGCTGAGTGGCTGGCTGCACAATCGGCGCGACCTGGGCGGCATCCTCTTCATCGATCTGCGCGACCACTACGGCATCACGCAGCTGGTCGCCCGGCCGAACACGGCCGCCTACGAGGCGCTGGACAAGCTCTCCAAGGAGACCGTCGTCCGGGTCGACGGCCAGGTCGTCTCCCGTGGCGCTGAGAACATCAACCCCGAGCTGCCCACCGGCGAGATCGAGATCGAGGTCGGCGGCGTCGAGGTGCTGGGCGCGGCCGCCCCGCTGCCCTTCACGATCAACACCGAGGACGGGGTCAACGAGGAGCGGCGCCTGGAGTACCGCTTCCTGGACCTGCGCCGCGAGCGCATGCACCGCAACATCCTGCTGCGCACGTCGGTCATCTCGGCGATCCGGCACAAGATGACGGCGCTGGGCTTCAACGAGATGGCGACGCCGATCCTGTCCGCGACGTCCCCCGAGGGCGCCCGTGACTTCGTCGTGCCCTCCCGTCTGAACCCGGGCAAGTTCTACGCCCTCCCCCAGGCTCCGCAGCAGTTCAAGCAGCTGCTGATGATCTCCGGCTTCGACCGCTACTTCCAGATCGCGCCCTGCTTCCGTGACGAGGACGCGCGTGCGGACCGCTCGCCGGGCGAGTTCTACCAGCTCGACATCGAGATGTCCTTCGTCGAGCAGGAGGACGTCTTCCAGCCGGTCGAGAAGCTGATGACCGAGCTGTTCGAGGAGTTCGGCGGCGGACGCCACGTCACCTCCCCGTTCCCGCGGATCCCGTTCCGCGAGGCGATGCTGAAGTACGGCTCCGACAAGCCGGACCTGCGCGCCCAGCTGGAACTGGTGGACATCACCGACATCTTCGAGGGCTCCGGGTTCAAGGCCTTCGCCGGCAAGCACGTGCGGGCGCTGCCGGTGCCGGACGTCGCCGCGCAGCCCCGGAAGTTCTTCGACCAGCTCGGTGACTACGCCGTCACGCTGGGCGCCAAGGGCCTCGCGTGGGTGCGGGTGGGCGAGGACGGCACGTTGTCCGGCCCGATCGCGAAGTTCCTCACCGAGGACGACGTCGCCGAGCTGACCAAGCGGCTGTCGCTGGCCGCCGGGCACGCGGTGTTCTTCGGCGCGGGCGAGTTCGACGAGGTCTCGAAGATCATGGGCGCGGTGCGCGTCGAGGCCGCCAAGCGGGCCGGGCACTTCGAGGAGGGCGTCTTCCGCTTCTGCTGGATCGTCGACTTCCCGATGTACGAGAAGGACGAGGAGACCGGCGCGATCGACTTCTCGCACAACCCCTTCTCCATGCCGCAGGGCGGCCTGGAGGCCCTGGAGAACCAGGACCCGCTGGACATCCTGGGCTGGCAGTACGACATCGTCTGCAACGGCGTCGAGCTGTCCTCCGGCGCGATCCGGAACCACGAGCCGGAGATCATGCTCAAGGCCTTCGAGATCGCCGGATACGACCGGGAGACCGTCGAGGACAAGTTCGCCGGCATGTTGCGCGCGTTCCGCTTCGGCGCCCCGCCGCACGGCGGCATCGCCCCCGGCGTCGACCGCATCGTCATGCTGCTGGCCGACGAGCCCAACATCCGCGAGACCATCGCGTTCCCGCTCAACGGCAACGCCCAGGACCTGATGATGGGCGCCCCCACGGAGCTGGAGGAGGCCCGGTTGAAGGAGCTGCACCTGACGGTGCGGAGGCCGCAGCCGAAGTAGTCCTGCTGGGCGCGGGTGGCTCGGAACCGACGTCGGTTCCGAGCCACTTTCGTATGCAGGGCTCTCACCCAGCCCCTACTCATGGTGCTGACAGGCGCGCTCCCTAACGTCCCGCACCGGCGAGAGCCGCTCGCAGGGCGTCGGGAGTCTGCTCGGGGCGGGGGATCAGCTCGCACTCGGGGCCGATCTCGGCGTTCAACGTGCCTCCGGTCGTCCTGATCAGGATTCAGGCGGCAGCGAAGGCTGCTCCGCCGCCGGTCCCAGATACGTGATCTCTTGATCACGGGGCAGCGTCTCGCGAAGGCGCTCGACATAACGCCTGCCGCGCTCCGTGAGCTGGGCCCTGCGCAGGTCACCGTCGGCTCCGTACCAGGTCACTCCCAGGTCGAGCTCGTGTCGACCGTTGGACGACACCATGTCGTGGACGATGCCTTCCTTGGTGACTTCGAATTTGCCGGGAAGGGTGTCGTCCATGGATGGGACGAAGTCCCGCATGGCCCGGTACCGGTGGGAGGCGCCCTGTCGCGCGTTCATGCTAGGCGGCCTCCGGGAGATCGGTTCGGCAGTCGCGGCAGCGGCCGGGTTCCGGGGCGCGGAAGGGACGGTCGCAGCCGTCGCAGGTCTGGAAGGGGTGCCTGGGCTCCGGGGCCGGTGGGGCGGGGGGCCGGAACGGGGGCGGGGGTGGGAGTCGGGTGGTCAGGCGGTGGGCGAGGAAGGCGGCCGGGCGGATCAGGGGTTCCGTCGGCAGGTTCTCGGTCAGGGCGTGGCGTACGGCGGTGGGCGTGAGGTCGCGTTCCAGCCAGGCGGCGACTCCCGGCGCGAGGTGTTCGGCGTCGGTCGCGGAGAGGAGCAGGCGGGGGTCGTGGCGGCGGAGGCCGGCGAGGATGTCGACGGCCGTCCGGAGGAGGGCGGGGGAGGTGTATGAGGGGTGTGGCACGGCGGGGAGGCGCTTCTTGCGGGGAGGTGGTTTGTCCGCGGCCGGCTGGCGGGTGGGCCTGCTGGAGGTTTCGGTGGGGGTGGTCCGGTGGCCTGGCTTGTTGCAGGAGACCGTGCGGGTGACGATCCGGCCGGTGGGGGTGCGTTCGCGGGTGCGGCGGAGGTAGCCGTGGGCTTCGAGTTCGCGCAGGGCGGCGGCGATGCGGGTGGGGCCCTCCGGGAAGCGGTCGGCCAGAGTCTTGATGTCGACGGCGGTGCCCTGCCGCACCGACTGGATGTAGCACGCCAGGCCGATGGCGAGGAGGGAGAGCTCCTGGTGCTGGACGAGGTGGTTGCCGATCACCGTGAAGTTCTCGGTGTGGCGGGCGTTGTCGTGGGCGACGCCGGATTCCGGCCGCGCGTGGGGGTGGTTTTTGCCCGGGATACGGGACTGGGCACGCGAGGGCGCGCTAGGGTTTTCGGTGTCCATCGGGAAGCCTGTTTCTTCCTCGGTGGTCAGGCCCTCGCACTGGGATGCCAGTCCCGGCGAGGGCCGTCGCATGTGTGTGGGTTGTGTCTTGCTGCGGTGAGCGTAAGGCAGGCAACCGGTCCCGAATCCAGCCGAGTTGGGCATATTCACTCGCGGGAGTGAGTTTGCCCGGCGGGAGGGAGGGGTGGGGCTTGGTGGGGTGCTTTCTCCCCAGTGGGTGGTTCATAGGGAGCGCAGGTCGGACCGGAGTTTGGGGCGTCGGGCTTCGGTGCCGGCTGTGGTGGGGCGGCGAGTTCGAGTTCGGCCCAGACGGTCTTGCGTGGGGGTAGGCCTTGGGTCACTCCCCAGCGGTCCGCGAGGGCGGCTACGAGGGTCAGGCCGCGGCCGGCTTCGCTGTCGGGGGTGGCGGTGGGTTGGGGGTGCGGTAGTTGGTCACCGCGCGTGTCGGTGACTTCGATACGGAGCGTTGTGCCGACCACGTAGAGCAGGAGCCGGAAGCTTCGGCCGGGGACGCGGCCGTGGGTGGCGGCGTTGTTCGCCAGTTCGGCCACGATGTGCGGCGCCGGATCCAATGGGAGTTGCCAGGTGCGCAGTTGTTCGGTGACGAGCAGACGTGCGAGGCGGGCGCCGCGTGGGGTGGGAGACAGGAGAACGCTGAAGTTGCGGATGGGGCAGTCGGGCTGGGCGGGGTGGACTGCGGGCTCGGCGAGTTTCTGATTCACGTCACTCAGCGTGGCCGGATGTGCCTACCGTGAGGAGTGATGACGCCGGTACGTAGAGCGACTGTCCAGGCCTTGTCCAGGGGTGTCCAGGCTGTCCAGAGGGTGCGTACGGGTAGGGGCGTTGCGGCACGGTCGTACGACGAGAGGGTGCGGGATGTCGGTGGTGGACACGGCGGCGGGAGGGCTCAATCGCGAGGCGGATGAGCCGGGTTGGGAGGTGGATCCGGACGATGACTGGGGTGTGGCGGTCATCGCGACAGTGGGGCGGCAGTTGAGGCTGCGCAGGGAAGCGGTGGGGATGCGGGTTCCCGAGTTCGCCAAGGCGGTTGGGTACGGCGAGGATCTCGTCTACAAGATCGAGGGTGGGAAGCGGATTCCTCGGCAGGAGTATCTGGACAAGGCCGACGCGGTGTTGGGGGCGGATGGGCTCATCGCGGCGGCTTGGGAGGACGTG
This sequence comes from Streptomyces sp. NPDC047706, assembly GCF_043204795.1. Taxonomy (NCBI): domain Bacteria; kingdom Bacillati; phylum Actinomycetota; class Actinomycetes; order Kitasatosporales; family Streptomycetaceae; genus Streptomyces; species Streptomyces sp. NPDC047706. Next base: position 121,996 of record NZ_JBIDCW010000002.1, read on the forward strand.
AAGAAGGTCCGGTACCCGAAGAAGGTGCGCGACTTGGCGAAGATGGAGGAGAAGGCGGTCGAGATCGGGGTGTACGTGTGCAGCAGCATCCCGGGCCTGTTGCAGACGCCCGAGCACGCACGTGCGCTGTTGGAATCATGGCTGCCTGCCTATTCTCCCGAGGACTTGGAGCGACGGGTGGCCGCTCGCATGGCTCGGCAGTCCATCTACGAGCGCTCGCCCGCTCCCGCCCTCGCTTTCGTCTTGGAAGAGGCGACGCTGCACCGCAAAGTTGGAGGCACAATGGTGCGGCGACAGCAGTTCGAACGTCTGCTGGAGGTAGGACGGTTGCCCAATGTCACGCTTCAGGTGATGCCGTTGGACAGCACGCCGCACCCTGGCATGAGTGGAAGGATCGAGTTGCTGAAGTTCGAGGACGGCACCGCTGTCGGGCGCTCCGACGGAGCGTTCAACGGTCGCCCGGTCTCGGACCTGAGGGAGCTGCGCATCCTTGAGCTGCGGTATGGCACGATCCGGGCCCAGGCTCTTCCCCCAGGAGAGTCGCTGGCCCTCATGGAACGACTGCTGGGAGAAACATGATCCGCAAGCCCACTGCCGGTGACGCCTCCGAGCTGGCGTGGTTCAAGAGCAGCTACAGCAGCGGCCCTGACGGTGACTCCTGTGTCGAAGTCGCGCTGGACTGGTTCAAGAGCAGCTTCAGCGACGGCCCCGACGGCGACTCCTGCGTCGAGGTCGCCACCACCCCCGGCACCGTCCACGTCCGCGACTCCAAGTACCGCGACGCCAGCCCGCGCCTCGCGCTGGCGCCAGAGGCATGGACGGACTTCCTGGCGTACGCGTCGGGGAGCTGAGTCCGCAACTACACGCGCCCCGCGCCTGGTTGTCACCCGGGCGGGGCGCGTTGTCGTACAGCTCAGAACAGGGCGTTTCCGGCTCAGCGGGCCACGAACTGCGTCAGGATCGCCTGGACCTCGTAGATGTCGACGCCCTTGGTGAACGTCTTCTGGATCGGCATCTGGGAGCCGGAGAGCCAGATCTTCAGTTCGGCGTCGAGGTCGAAGGTGCCGGCGGTCTCGACGGCGAAGTGGGTGATGCTGCGGTACGGGATGGAGTGGTACTCCACCTTCTTGCCGGTGATGCCCTGCTTGTCGACCATGATGAGGCGGCGGTCGGTGAACAGCATGGTGTCGCGGATCAGCAGGTACGCGGCGTGCACCTGCTCGCCCTGTCCCAGCAGCCGCGCGTAGTCCTGCGCGGCCGTCCCCGGATCGATGCTGTGCGCGTTGCCGAACAGAGCCATGAACGGACCCCCCCACTCGAACGCCACGTGACCTTGGCCGGTCACGTGATCTTGAGCCAGGTATACCCGCTGGGTGAGGGGTCCGAGAAGGGCTGTTACGCGGCTGTTTCGCCGCCGAAGCGCTCCTTGTACGCGGCCAGGTCGTCGTCCGTGAGCTTGGCGAAGAGGACCGGCGGGACGGTGAAGGGGGTGCCCGCCGGGACGGAGGACAGGGACTTCGCCTCGTCCGCCGAGACCCAGGTGGCGTCGTCGCCGGTGAGTGAGAATGCCTGGCGCATGGCCGCCGAGGTCGCCGGGATGAAGGGCTCCGACACCACCGAGTACAGGTGGATCAGGTTCATCGCGGTGCGCAGCGTCAGGGCGGCGGCGTCCTTGTCCGTCTTGATCTCCAGCCAGGGGGCCTTCTCCTCCAGGTAGGAGTTGCCGGCCGACCACAGGGCGCGCAGCGCGGCCGCGGCCTTGCGGAACTGGAGGGCCTCCATCTGCTGCTCGTACTCGGCGAGCAGGCGGGCGATCTCCTCGCCCAGCGCCGCCTCCGCCGCGCCGGGCTCGCCGCCGGCCGGGACCTCCTCGCCGAAGCGCTTCTTGGAGAAGGACAGGACGCGGTTGACGAAGTTGCCGAGGGTGTCGGCGAGGTCCTTGTTCACCGTCGCCGTGAAGTGCTCCCAGGTGAAGGAGGAGTCGTCGGACTCGGGAGCGTTGGCGATCAGGAAGTAGCGCCAGTAGTCGGCGGGGAGGATCTCCAGCGCGTGGTCGGTGAAGACGCCGCGCTTCTGGCTCGTGGAGAACTTGCCGCCGTAGTACGTCAGCCAGTTGAAGGCCTTGACGTAGTCGACCTTCTTCCACGGCTCACGGACGCCCAGCTCGGTGGCCGGGAACATCACGGTGTGGAAGGGGACGTTGTCCTTCGCCATGAACTCGGTGTAGCGCACGGTGTCGTCGGCCTCGTACCACCAGGACTTCCAGTCCCGGTTCTCCGGGTCCTCGTCCGACCATTCCTTCGTCGCGCCGATGTACTCGATCGGGGCGTCGAACCAGACGTAGAAGACCTTGCCCTCGGCCGCCAGGTCCGGCCAGGTGTCGGCGGGGACCGGGACGCCCCAGTCCAGGTCGCGGGTGATCGCGCGGTCGTGCAGGCCCTCGTTCAGCCACTTGCGGGCGATGGAGGAGGCCAGCTGGGGCCAGTCGTCCTCGTGACGGGCGACCCACGCCTCGACCTCGTGCTGGAGCTTGGACTGGAGGAGGAAGAGGTGCTTGGTCTCGCGGACCTCCAGGTCCGTGGAGCCGGAGATCGCCGAGCGCGGGTTGATCAGGTCGGTCGGGTCCAGGACGCGGGTGCAGTTCTCGCACTGGTCGCCGCGGGCCTTGTCGTAGCCGCAGTGGGGGCAGGTGCCCTCGACGTAGCGGTCCGGGAGGAAGCGGCCGTCGGTGGGGCTGTACACCTGGCGGATCGCGCGCTCCTCGATGAAGCCGTTCTCGTTGAGCTTGCGCGCGAAGTGCTGGGTGATCTCCACGTTCTGCGGGGAGGAGCTGCGGCCGAAGTAGTCGAAGGCGAGGGCGAAGCCGTCGTAGACCGCCTTCTGGGCGTCGTGCGCCTGGGCGCAGAACTCGTCGACGGGGAGGCCCTGCTCCTTCGCGGCGAGCTCGGCGGGGGTGCCGTGCTCGTCGGTGGCGCAGATGTAGAGGACGTCGTGGCCGCGCTGGCGGAGGTAGCGGGCGTACACGTCCGCCGGGAGCATGGACCCCACCATGTTGCCCAGGTGCTTGATCCCGTTGATGTACGGAAGGGCGCTGGTGATGAGGTGTCGAGCCATGGCTTGGCTGCTCCCAGGTCGGTTGTTTTTCGAACCTTGAAATCGTAGCCGACACGGGTGGGCCGCCCGCTTCCCGTTTTGAGGGGTGAGAGGCGGGCGGCCCGGGGATTTCGCGCTGTGCGGGATTTGCTGTGCGGGATTTACGGTCGCCAGTGCGCGAGGACGCCCTCGTAGAACTCGGCGTCGGTGAGTTCCTTCGGGGTGGGGCCGGCGTGGAAGAACGACGTGTTGCCGGTCTTCAGCTTGCGGAGGTAGTCGAAGGCCTTGTTGTCGTGCTCACCGAAGGCGACGAAGGCGAAGTGGATGTGGGGGTAGGTCTTCGCGGCGACGGTGAGGGCGTGGGTGGCGGGGGTCTTCGCGTCGGGCGCGCCGTCGGTCTGGAAGATCACGAGGGCGGGGGTGCCGGGGGCGGCGCTCTTGTCGTGGTGGGTGAGGACGTCCTCGACGGCGACGTGGTAGCTGGTACGGCCCATGCGGCCGAAGGCGGCGTGCAGCTCGTCGATCTTGTTCTCGTGATCGGAGAGGGTCAGCTCGCCGGTGCCGTCGAGTTCCGTGGAGAAGAAGGTGACGTGGACCGTGGCCTCGGGGTCGAGGTGGGCGGCGAGCGCGAGCGTCTGCTCCGCGAGGGCCTGGGCGGAGCCGTCCTTGTAGTACGGGCGCATGGAGGCGGAGCGGTCGAGTACGAGGTAGATCTTGGTCGGGGTGGCGGTGGTGAGGGCCCGGGACTCGAGGGCGGTGGCGGCGGCGGAGTAGGCCGTGCGGAGGGTGGGGGGTACGGGGGTGCCGTGCACGCCCGCGACACCCTCGCGGCTTTCGTCGCCGGGGGCGGGGGCGGTCTCGTCGGCTTCGGGTGCGGCTTCGGGGGCGGTCTCGTCGGCTTCGGGTGCGGCTTCGGAGGTGGCCTCGCCGGCTGCGGTGGCGGTCTCGTCGGCTTCGGGAGCGGCTTCGGCGTCCGGTGCGGTGGTGGCTTCCGGGTCCGGGGTGGTGTCCGGTGCGGTGGTGGCTTCCGGGTCCGGGGTGGTGTCCGGTGCGGTGGCGGTCTCGGGCTCCGTGGCGGTGGGCTCCTGCGCCGGGCCGGCTGAGGCGACCGGGGCGGGGGGCTCGGCGACCGGTTCCGCCACGACCTCGGCCTGCGGCTGCGGGGCCGGCTCGGTGGTCAGGTCGGCCTCTGCGGGGGTCGCCGTCGTGGGCGCCGGGTGGGCCTGGGCCTCGCCCTCCGCTTCCGGCTGGGGCTCGGCGTCAGCCTCCTTCGACGCGGGGGCTTCCGTGGTGGCCGGCGCGGGCGGTTCCGCTTCCGCCGTCGGCTCGTCGTTCGTCTCCAGCCGCGGGGCGGGCTCCGGGTCCGTGTCCGCGGTCGGCGCGACGCCTGCCTCGGCCTCGGCCTCGGCTTCCGGCGCCGACGGCTCGGCGCCGGCCTCCGTCGTCGGTTCCGTTTCGGTCGTGGGCGTGGTGTCGGTCTCGGGCTGCGGCGCGGCCTCTGCTGCGGGCTGGGCCGCCGGCGCCGGCGCCGGCGCCGTTGCCTCGGGCTCGGCCTCGGGCTCGGCGCTCGTCTCGGTGGTCAGTTCCGTTTCGGCCGTCGGCTCGGCGCTCGTCTCAGCGGTCGGCTCCGCCTCAGCCGTCGGCGTGGTGTCCGGCTCGGGCTGCGGCTGCGGCTGCGGCTGCCGCTGCGCTTCCGTCCCGGGCTCGGTGGCCGACGTGCTCTCCGGCGCCGCCGCCGACGTGATATCCGGCTCGGTGACCGACGTGCTCTCGGGCGCCGTCGCCGACGTGTTCACCGGCTCCGTGGACGACGTGCTCGGCGGCGTGTCCTCGGCGGCGGGCTCCGTCGTCAGGTGCCGCTCCTTCTCGGTCACGGGCTCCGTCGGCTGCCCCGTGCGGGGCTGTTCCGTCGGTTTGTCCGAAAGGGGCGCTTCCGTGGCGTCGTTCGGGGCGGCTGAAACCGGGCGGGTCTGCTGGGGGACCGTCACCTTGTCGAAAGCCGCCGAGACCAGTTCGTGCTCCGAGCGGGGCTCGGGGACGTGCGGGGCCGCGGCCGGCGCACTCTGCTCCGAGGGCGTCGGCTCCGAGGGTGCCGCGGGGGCCTTCGGCGGTGTCGCCGAGGACGGTGCCGGAGGGGCCGTCGGTGTTGGTTCCGGCTGCGTGGAGACACCCTCTGCCTCGGGACTGCGGCCCTTTCGGGAACGGCCGAACGCGTTCCGCAGGAGAGTGAGAATGCCCATTAGCGCAACCCTTCGCGTGAGTTGATGCCCGTCAATCCCTGGCCAGGACGGACACGTAAGGTTAGCGGTCCCGGAAGGGCCGACGGCGTTCGCGTCAAGGGTCGGTCCCGGACGCGCTGCGGGTAAACCTCAACTCCCTGACAGATACTTCCGGTTCACGCGGCGTTCATTCGATGGCTCCGCTCCCGCACAAACGTGCTCCTACCGTCCGTCACGCTGGATACAAGGGGAAGCAAGGGGAGTAAAAGGTGCGCAATCTACTGCCTATCGTCAGAACGAACGACTCGCACAACGGCGGACGGTCCGCCCTGACCTGCCGTTTCCGGTGTGGTGACGCCTGCTTCCACGAGGTGCCCAACACCACCGCCAACCCGTACGTGGGCGATGTCATCGCCGGCGCCCTGAGCCGCCGTGGCGTGATGCGCGCCGCCGCGGTCGTCACCGCGGCCGCCGCCGGTACCGCCGCGGGCGTCGCCGCCGCCCCGCAGGCCGAGGCCGCGCCCGCCGGTCACTGGCCCAAGCCGAGTGGCAAGGGCGCCCGTGGCCTGCGCTTCACGCCGGTCGAGCCGAACACCGACGACGCCGTGACGATCCCCGAGGGCTACGCCCAGAACATCGTCATCCGCTGGGGCGAGCCCATTCTGCGCGGCGCCCCCGCCTTCGACCCGGACAAGCAGTCCGCCAAGGCCCAGGCCGGTCAGTTCGGGTACAACTGCGACTTCCTCGCGCTGCTGCCGGTGCCCGGCGAGCGTGGCCGGCAGATCCTCGTCGCCAACCACGAGTACACCGACGAGATCCTCATGTTCCGCGGCTACGACGCCGCCAACCCGACCAAGGAGCAGGTCGAGATCGCCTGGGCCGCCCACGGTCTCTCCGCCGTCGTGGTCGAGGAGGAGCGCCGTACCGGCAAGCTCACCCCCGTCTCGCGTCACCCGCTCAACCGCCGGGTCACCGCCACCACCGAGTTCCGCATCACCGGCCCCGCCGCCGGCTCCGACCTGCTGAAGACCTCCGCCGACCCGACCGGCCGCAAGGCACTCGGCACCCTCAACAACTGCGCCGGCGGCGTCACCCCGTGGGGCACCACGCTGCACGGCGAGGAGAACTTCAACCAGTACTTCGCCAACGCCACCCGCACCACGGACAAGCGGTACGGCATCGGCACCGGCGCCACCGAGCGCAAGTGGGAGCGTTTCGACAAGCGCTTCGACGTCGCCCAGGAGCCGAACGAGGCGCACCGCTTCGGGTACGTCGTCGAGCTCGACCCGTACAACCCCGACGCCGCGCCGCGCAAGCACACCGCGCTCGGCCGCTTCAAGCACGAGGGCGCGACCGTGCGCCTGACCGGCGACGGCCGGCCGGTCGTGTACTCCGGTGACGACGAGCGGTTCGACTACTTCTACAAGTTCGTCGGCAGCAAGCGGATGATGAGGGGGAACTCCCGCGCCGCCCGCGAGCACAACCTCTCGCTGCTCGACGAGGGCACCCTGTACGTCGCCAAGCTCACCGGTGACTCCCCGGCCATCGAGATCGACGGCACCGGCAAGCTCCCGGCGGACGGCGAGTTCGACGGCAGCGGCGAGTGGATCCCGCTGGCCACCGCGACGTCGCGCGGTGCCGTGTCCCACGTCGAGGGCATGTCCGCCGAGGAGGTGTTCGTCTTCACGCGCCTCGCGGGTGACAAGGTCGGCGCCACGAAGATGGACCGCCCCGAGGACATCGAGCCCAACCCGCACACCGGCAAGGTGTACGTCGCCCTGACCAACAACAGCAACCGCGGCATCGGCACCAACGCCAAGGCGGACGAGGCCAACCCGCGCAACGCCAACAAGCACGGCCACATCCTGGAGCTGACCGAGCGCTGGAACCGGGCCGACGCCACCAGGTTCGCCTGGACGCTGTTCCTGGTCGCCGGTGACCCGAACGACCCGGCCACCTACTTCGCCGGGTTCCCCAAGGACGACGTCAGCCCGATCTCCTGCCCGGACAACGTGGCCTTCGACGACCACGGCAACCTGTGGATCTCCACCGACGGCGCCCAGCTCGGCTCGCACGACGGTCTCTTCGGTGTCGCCACGCGCGGTGACCGGCGCGGTGAGCTGAAGCAGTTCCTGACGGTGCCGAAGGGCGCGGAGACCTGCGGTCCGGTCATCCAGGACCGCCGTGTCCTGGTCGCCGTGCAGCACCCGGGCGAGCTCGACGGGGCGACCGCCGAGAAGCCGCTGAGCGCATGGCCCGACGGCCCCGGCAAGATCAACCGTCCCGCGGTCGTGGCCGTGTGGCGCAAGGACGGCTGCGACATCGGCATCTGAGCCGGCGCCACGGCAGTCAGGTGAGCGGCGACGCGATCGCCCGCGCCGCCGCCACCTCCTGCCGCAGCGGCTCCAGGACGCTGCCCGCCGGGCCCGTCAGGTCCGTGCGGACGGGGACGAGGGTGTCCGTTTCGCGCAGGCCCTCGGAGAGTTCCCGCAGTTGCCGGGCCACCTGATCGACCTCTGCCTCCGACGGCGGCGCGGATCCGTGCCTGATGCGGACCCGAGCCGCCGTCGTCGCGTCCACCATGCGCTCCACCGCGACGACCAGCGGCCACCAGGCGGCGGCGCGCCGGCCGGTCGGCGGGGGCTCGGTGAGCGCCCGCTGGAACTCCGTACGGATGCCGGACAGGTCGCGGTAGAGGCGACGGCGCATCCGGGCGCGGGCCGCGGGGTCGGCCGAGGTGGCGAAGGCCGTCTCGACGTAGAGGGCCGTGTCCGCCACCGCGTCGGCGAGCCGGGCGCCGACACGGGTGTGCCAGCTCTCCGGCCACAGCAGGTACCCGGCGATCAGCGCGATCGCGCAGCCCATCAGCGAGTCGACCAGGCGGGGCAGCAGCAGCGCGGTGCCCTCCTGGTTGAGGACGTCGGAGAGCAGCAGGATCACCGGCGTGATGGCGGCGGTCTGGTAGCCGTAGCCGCGCGGGGTGAGCGCCGGGATCAGCGGGGCGAGCACCAGCATGACCAGTACGTCCCACCAGCCGCGCGGCACCTCCGCGAGTACCGCCGCCGCGACGACCAGCCCGGCGACCGTGCCGAGCGCGCGCAGCAGGGCACGGGAGAAGACCGAGCCGAAGTCGGGCTTGAGGACGAAGGTGATGGTCAGGGCGACCCAGTAGGAGCGCGGTACCGCGATGATCGAGACCAGGGCCTGGGCGATGCCGATGCACAGGGCGAGGCGCAGGCCGTAGTGCCAGGAGCCGGCCGACAGCAGCATGCTGCGGGTGGCGCGGGCCGTGCGGATGCCGAGGGCGGCGGGACGGCCGAGCCGGTCCTCCAGGCCGCCCGGGTCGATGTCGGGGGCGGTGACGACCGAGGAGGCGTGCCGCAGGGCGTGGTCGATGGCGCGGCCGGTCTCCGTGGTCGGGGGCGGCAGGCGCAGCGCGAGCGGCTCGGTGCGGCCGCTCTGCACCGCGTCGGCGATGGCGCGTACTGCCGCCGGGATCTCGGCGGGCAGCGGCCTGCCGCTGAGATGGACGGCGGGGGCGGCCTCCAGGACCGGCGTGACGGCGTTCAACTGCGCGATCAGCCGGGTCAGTTCCGGGCTGCGGCCGTGATGGCGGGCGCGGTGGGACAGGACGAGGTCGTACGCCTGGTTCATGGCGTCGGTGACGGCGTGCCGGGCGTCGTCGTAGGCCACCTCCGACTCGCCCGCGCAGGTGCCGAGCAGGTCGGCGACGCGCCGGTAGGTGCCGGCGACCGCCAGCCGTTCGGGCACCCCTGCGCGCAGCGGCCAGGCCAGCAGGGCGAGGAGCAGCACGAGCAGGCCGCCGCCGCCGATGAGCAGGGCCGGAACCCACCACGGGCCCGGCAGGGGCAGGCCCGCCCCGACGACGCAGTTGAGCAGCAGGAGCAGTCCCGACACGGAGGCGACCGCGCCGATCGTGGAGATCATCCCGGAGATCAGCGCGATGCCGGTCACGGTGACGACGGCGACCCAGCCGTGCCCGTGGACGAGGGTGCCGAGGGTGACGCCGGCGGCGCCGAAGAGCTGCGGCACGGCGATGTTCAGCACCCGCATCCGGTACGCGGCGGCGGTGTCGCTGATGACGCCGTTCAGGGCGCCCATGGCGGCGAGGGCCCCGTAGGCGGGCCGGTCGAAGGCCAGCCCGAGGGCCAGCGGCAGCGCGAGCGCGACGGCCGCCCGGGCGGCGGCGGGCCGGTTGACCGGCGCCTGCTGCGCCCGGAGATTCCTCACCAGCCAGTCGGGCGGAGTGAGGCTGACGGGGAACTCGCGGGCCATGCGCCCATTATGTCCGTTCGGCTCGTCCCGCCGATGGAACTCCTGTGCGAGGACGGTCCCGCCGCCGGCCGGGCGCCACAGGGGCGTCGTCCTACGCCTCGGCCCGGGTCGGTCGCCGGGGTGGAACCGGGCCGGGCGTCCCGGGTACCGGCCGGCGTCGCAGCCGGCGGTCGTAGCGGCCGGTGAGCCAGGTGAGAAGGGCCACCGCGAGGCCGAGGGTGACGAGCAGCCAGGACGCCGTGCGCAAGGTCGCGGTGAGGGCGTCGTAGACGGCGCCCGCGGCGGGGCGGGAGACCGACGCGGGCAGGTCGGACAGCGTGAGCCGGCGTCCGACCGCCACGGCCACGCCGAGCAGGGCGCCGCCGAGGGCCGTGCCGAGGGCGGTCGCGGCGATCGCGCGGCGACGGCAGGTCGCGAGGGCGATCCCGGCGACGGCGAAGGTGACGGCCGCGACGGGCAGCCAGAGGGCGGCGACTTCGAGCACGTCGTATCCCTTTCGGAGCCGGTCCAGATCGCCGGGCGCGAGCACCGCGACCTCGGTGTGGCGGACCGGGATGCGGTGGGCCAGCGGCATGTTCTCGCCGGCCAGGCGGTCCTTGATGCGGGTGGTCACGGGCGCGAGGTCGACGGTCACCGGGGCGGTGCGCGGCCGGTCGTCGTCGCGCAGGGCGTGCAGCACGGCGCCGTGCGTGGCCCGGTTCGCCGCGTCCCAGCCGGCCCGGAAGGCGTCGGTCTGCGTGAACGAGCGCACCGCGTCCCGCGCGAACGGGCCCATCGTGCCCGGCGTCCCGCCGATCCGCCGCGCCACCGCGTCCCCGACGGTGTCCGCGACCGCGTCCCGCACGGCCGGGTCACCGGCCAGCGGCGCCATGGTGCGGACGTAACGCCCGGTGTCGGCCAGGCCGTACGCCGCCCAGGCGGACAGCGCGCCGAGCGGCGTGAACAGGCAGCACAGGGCGATCAGCGCGGCGGACAGGGCGCCGCGCAGCCGGATTGCGCGTGCAGGTGCTGGCCTGGAGGACACCCTTCCAGGCAACGGCCCGAAGCCGGGCGGTGCGAGCGGTACGGCTGCGATCGGGTGTATGCGTCGAGCCGTGGGGGCTCCGCCTCCGGTGGAGGGTTGGGCCGAACGGGTGTTTCCTGGAAGGGAAGTGTTCTCGGACCTCGTCGGACGACAGGGGCGCGCTGCCTGTCGTCCGGTGAGTGGAGGGATGAGGGAAAGTATGGACCCCGGCCACCACGCCGGGGTCCATACGTGTGCGCCGCCGGGGAGGTCAGCCTGCCGAGGCGTACGTCACGAATGCCGTCCAGGCCTGTGGGGTGAGGCCGAGGTGGGGGCCGTCGGTCTGCTTGGAGTCGCGGACGTGGATGGTGCGGGGCGCCACCGCGATCTCGACGCAGGATTCGCCGTCGGTGCCGCCGCTGTAGCTGCTCCTGAACCACGCCGGTTCGGAAGGGCCCCCGGCGAGGGCCTTGCGCATCATGTGTCTCCCAGCAGTTGCTCGATGAAGGCCGGCGACTCCCCGGGCGGGAGGGCCTGCGCTCGTACGAACCGCCCTGACAGCCCGGACAGCGCCGGACGGCATCCGGACAGTCACCGTACGTATTCCCTGAGTGGCTTCTCACGGTAGGTGCGCACGGCCACGCTGAGTGACGTGAACCGGAAATCCGCCGAACTCGACACCGGCATCCGCAGCTTCAGCGTGCAACTGTCCTCCACGCCGCGCGGCGCCCGCCTCGCCCGTCTGCTCGCCACCGAGCAACTCCGCTCGTGGGAGATCCCGTTGGACCCGGGACGGCAGATCGTCGCGGAACTCGCCGCCAACGCGGCGACACACGGCCGGGTGGGGGGTCGTGACTTCCGGCTGATGCTCTACGTCGTGGGCGACGTCCTGCGCGTCGAGGTCACCGACACGCGCGGCGAACGGCTTCCCCGGCCGCAGGCGCCCTCCCCGGGCGCCGAGTCCGGCCGGGGCCTGCTGCTGGTGCAGGCGCTGGCCGACCGCTGGGGCGTGGTCGGGGACCGCTTCCCGCGCAAGACCGTCTGGGCCGAACTCCGCCTCACGGCACGCGACCCGTCCTGCCCACCCCCGGCCGGCTAGGCCCTGTCGCCGTGCGTGTAGTAGCGGTAGAACAGCACCGCGAAGAAAGCCCCCGCGATCACCAGTGACATCAGGGCCGAGCGCAGCACGCTGTAGCCGATCTGGCCGTAGAGGAAGCCGAACGCGACGCCCGCGAAGACCGCCCAGATCAGTGCGTGCGCGCCGCGGTGGACCCGCCCCGCGATCTCCCGTACCGCGACGTACGCCAGGATGAACACGAGGGCGGTGAGGAATCCGAAGAGCAGGTTCCAGCCGGTGATGGGGCCCGGGTCGCGCCGGTTGGCCGCGGCCCAGTAGCCGTAGACCAGCCCGAGGGCGACCGGCCAGGCCCAGCGGGCGATCGCGTGCGTACGGGTGCTGAAGACGTCCGGCAGGCGCGTCGCGCCGGGCCGGGCGGTGGGCGCGCCGGATGCGGGTGCCGCATGAGCCATGGGAGCACTCCTCTCTCCTCGCCCCCGCCTTCCAGGGCACACCGGAGAAGGGCGGGCGGCAAGTCGGCCGGCGCGGGGCAACGGATGCGCAGGGTACCGGGCCGTGTTTCGCTGTGGTGCATGACCAGGCCCGCGAGCGGGCGCGGCGGGCAGAGCCTGCTCGTCCGGTTCACCCGGTCCGGGCGCCGGGAGGCCCTGCACCGGCACCAGATGCTGCGTGTCCGTGGCCGCAGTGTCGCCTGGGTACCTCCGCTGCTGCTGCTCATCACGATCGCGGTGGTGGACGCCAACACCGCCGGCGACTTCCGGATCGCCTCCTGGATCGTGCTGGTCCCCGGCATCGCCGCCGCGATCTGCGGGGCGTGGGGCACGGCGGCCTTCGCGGTGCTGTCGCTGCTGGCGTACCTGATCGTGGACAGCGCCTGGCCCGACGAGTTCCAGGCCTGGATGCCCGACCTCATCCTGATCGCGATGGGCGGCCTGCTGGCCACGGCGGCGTGTGTGGTCCGCATCCGGGGGGAGGAGCGGCTGCTGCGCATCCGAAGCATCGCGGAGACGATCCGCCGTACCGTGCTGCGCCCCCTGCCCGCCGAGTGGGGCGGCCTCTCGCACGCCGCCGTGTACCTCGCGGCCGACACCGACGCCCGGGTCGGCGGCGACTTCTACGACATCCAGCCCGGCCCGCACGGCACCCGCGTCCTCGTCGGTGACGTCCAGGGCAAGGGCCTCGGCGCGGTCGAGGCGGCGGCGGCCTTGCTGAGCACGTTCCGCGAGGCCGGATACCACGAGCCGGACCTGGCCACCGTCGCCGAGCGCCTGACGGTACGCATCCGGCGGCACCGGGACCACGCCGCCGCCCTCGGCCGCACGGACAGCGACCGCTTCGCCACCGCCCTGCTGCTCGGCTTCCCGGCGGACGGGACGGACGCGGTCGACGTCGTCAACTTCGGCCACGACCCGCCGCTCATCGCCGGTCCGCGCGGCGTCCGCACCCTGCCCACGACCGGCGGCCTGCCGCTGGGCCTGGGCGAGCTCGTCCCGCCGGGCGTGCCCACCCTGCCCCCGGTGCGCAGATTCCCCTTCGCCGCGGACGAGACGCTCCTGCTCACCACCGACGGCGTCACCGAGGCGCGGGCCCCGGACGGCACGTTCTACCCGCTGACCGCCGAGGTGACCCGCGCGCTCACCGCCGACGAGCGGACCGCCCGCCCGAGACGGCTGGTGGCCTTCGTGCGGGACGGGGTGCTGCGGCATTCCCGGGGCCGTCTGGTGGACGACACGACGGTGTTCGCGGTGCGCAGGCTCTGAAGCGGGCGCGAGCGCCTCGGCGGTGCCCCGGACGGGCGGTGGCACATCGCGCCGTTTCACGCGCGATCGGGCGGGCGTCGACCGTCCCGGCCCCGCCGGTCTTCGCAGCGGTTACGGTGCTGACGTACGTGATCGACAGGGAGGGACCATGCCGGGGACCGTGTTGCTGGTGGCCGCCTCGCCCGTGGGGAAGGGGCGGCTGGTGGATGCGGCGACGGTGCTTCCCGTGCTGGCGGCCGTCCCGCCCGGGGTGCTGGCGGGCGCCGACACCGCGAACGTCGTGGAGCTGGCCGACCCGGTGGAGCCGCAGGCCGTGCTGACGCGGCTGCGGGCGGCCGCCGGGGCGGTGGGGCCCCTGACGGTGTTCGTCACCGGGCAGATCCTGCTCGACCGGCGCCAGCGGCTGCCGCACCTGGCGCTGGCACGGACGACGCCGGCCACCGCGCGCTACACGGGTTTCCCCTGGCACTGGCTCCGGGAGGAGCTACGGCTGCGCGCGCCGGGCACCACGACCCTGGTCCTCCGCAACGCCGCACCGTCGCCGGGCCGGCGTACATGAAGGCCGTCGCGACCATCCTGCGCAGCGGGCACCGGCCGCCCGTCGAACAGCTGCACGAGCAGGCGCTGAGCCGGATCACCGGGGAGCACCCCGGCCTCGTGCTCGCCACCCGGGCGCCCGGCGCCAGTGATCCGCACGCCGCCGTCTCCGCCGCCGTGCGGGCCGGCCGGCACACCGACGCCGACGGGCTGGCCGCCCGCTGGGAGCAGGCAGCCGCCCGGGCGCACGGCGCCGCCTCCGAGGAGGCGCTGCACTGGTCGGAGGTCAGGGCGGACCTGGCGATGTTCGCGGGGGACGCGGCCCGCAGCTGCCGCACCTGGCTGGCGGTGGCGTCCGCCCGGCTCGCCGCCGGGCAGGCACCGGACACGCCCGCCGTCGAGGCGGCCGTCGACCGTGCCCACCACCAGTGGGGAGAGATCCGCGACCCGGCACGGGCCCGCGAACTGGGTCCCGTGCTCGCCGAGTTGCGCGGCCGGGTGCCGGGCAGGCGGACCGGCGCCCTGGACCACGTACAGCGGCAGCTGCGCCAGCTCCAGACGCAGAGCTGAATCCGCGCCGCCCGCGTCCGCACCCTCCCCAGACGGCAACCCCGGTGCCATGATGGTGAGTCATGGCTTACGGGGACGAAGTGGCCAACCGGGTCATCCGCGTCCGGTTGGACGACACCGCGACCGAGAGCGACATCGGCGCGCTGCACAAGTGGCTGGAGCGGGAGCAGGGTCTCGACGAGATGGTGCGGTCGGGCCGGCTCCGTATCCACGAGCGGCGCCGCACCGACGAGACCGGCGCGCCCATGGGCGTCGGCATGGAGATCGTCATCGCGCTGGTCAGCGCCGGCGCCACGGTCGTCTTCAACCAGCTGCTGGTGCAGGTCGGGCAGGCCGTGGAGGCCTGGCGGGCCAACCGGCGCGAGGTGGAGGACGGCGATCCGCCCGAGGGCCGCGTGGACCCAGTCGACCTCGACGGGTAGGCCGGTGACCCGTTTCGACCCGCGGGGGAGGGTGAACCGGGCACTGCTGGTGGGTGTCTCCCGCTACGACTTCACGGAGCCGCCCCACGGTGTGCCCGGCGAACTGCCGGCCGTCGAGCACAATCTGGACCTGCTTCAGCGGGCCCTCGCCCGGGGCGGGGTCTTCGGCGCGGACGGCGTCACGGTCGAACGCTCGCCCTCGCTGGACGACTTCGGCCGCGCGCTGCGCACGGCCGCCGAGGAGGCCGAGGGGCTGCTCCTGCTGTACTTCGCCGGGCACGGCGCCATCCCCAGCGCGGGTGACGAGCTGTTCCTGCAGATGCGCAACGCGAGCGTGATCGCGGGCGGGCACGCGGTCTTCCCCGGCGCGGAGATGTTCACGACCGTGCTGACCTGGCTGGCCAGCAGCCCCGCCGAGCGGATCGTGGTGGTCCTCGACTGCTGCTTCGCGGGCAACGCGGCATGGATCTGGGAGCACTTCCGGGACAAGCGGCGCGTGCTGCTGCTGATGAGCGTGCAGGCCAACCACCGCACCGACGCGGGGGACGGCGGGACGCCGACACCGTTCACCGCGGAGCTGCTGCACCTGCTCGACGCCCCCGGCGAGCTGGGGTTCCGGGACGTCTCGGACGCGCTGCGCAAGCGGATGACCGAGGGGCGTCACGAGACGATGCGGGGGGAGGTGTGGACGCCGCAGAGCCGGGCGGAGCACGACGAGGACGTGCTGATGTCGGCGCGGGAGCAGCGGGGCGTACGGCCACCGGGCCCCGGCCCCGGTGCCGTGCGGCCGCCGGTACGGCAGCCCGGGCCGTCACCGGACGCGAAGCCCGCACAGCCGCACCGGCCGCACGGACGCAGCGGTGGGCCTGCGGCTTCGGGCCACCCCGGTACCGGACAGCCGCACCGGCCGCACGGCCGGCTCGCGGGGCACGTGGCCCCCGGCCGCCCCGGCGCCGCACGGCCGGCCGCGCAGCGGCGACCGCCGCACGGCCGCGACGGCGGGGCCACGCCTCCGGGCCGGGCCGGTGCCGGACAGCCGCCCGCGCCCCGGCCGCCCCGCCGGTCACCCGGGCAGGGCGCCGCCGTGCCCGGCGGCCAGGTGCCCGCACGCCCGAGCCGCTCACCCGGCCCGCCGCGGTCCGTCCGCCGCCTCGCCCGGCGGACCGGGGCGTGGCGTACCGTCCTGACGGCCCTGCTCTCCCTCACCGCCACCGGCCTCGGCGTCCACGGCCTGGCGGGCCTCGCCGGCGGCCCCTCCGACTGCGCGCCGCCCCTGGAGCTGCGCGTCCTGACCGACCCCGACCTGGAGGCGACGGTCGGCGCGGCGGCCGTCGCCTATCTGACGTCGGAGGCGAACACCACCGGCGACGGCTGCCGGCGCAGCGGCATCACGGTGTACAGCGCGGGCTCCGCCGACGCGGTCACCGCGCTGCGCCGCGAGTCGGGCGCCTGGCACGAGCCCCGGGAAGCGGGACCCAACCCGCAGCGCGACGTGGGCCCCCAGCCCGACATCTGGATCCCGGCCTCGCGGGCGGACGCCGCCCGGGTCACCACCGGCCAGGACACCGACGCGCTGGCCCTGCTGGAGCCGGACGAGCGGGCGCTGGCGTACTCCCCGGTCGTGCTGGCCGTGCCCACGAAGCTCGCCGCCGACTCCCTGGACGAGCGGGTCGGCGGCCCGCTGTCCGGGATGCTCGACGCCCTGCGCGAGCGCCATCCGGACGCCGAAGTGCGCCGCCCCGACCCGGAGTTCGCCGACGCGGCGCTGCTCGCCACGATCGGCCTGTACGGCCCAGGCGCCGACCCCGGCCGGGTGGAGCAGCGGATCGCGCCGCCGGGACCGCCCTCCCGTACGGCCGCCGACCTGCTGTGCGCGCTGCCGGAAGACGACGGCACCGACCACCGCACCGCCGCCCTCGTACCGGAGTTCCTGATGCGCAGCGGCGTCGGCTGCGACCGTACGACGCGCAGCCCGCGCACCGCCCACTACCCCGGCGACGTACCGGGCCTGGAGCCCGTCTTCGTCCGGGTCCGCTGGGAGGGCGCCGACCTCGACCGGGCCGCGCGGGACCGGGCGGCCGAGGACTTCCGGGTGTGGCTGGCCGGGCCGGGCGGACGGGCCGCCTTCGGCGCGGCCGGGTTCCGCGCCGCGACCGGCGACCGGGCCCTGCTGGACACGGACGAGGTCGCGGCCGGGGTGCTGCCCGCGCCGTCCCTGCTCATCGAGTCCGCCGGGCGGGACGCGATGGAGACGGCGCTGCGCAGGTACCGCGACGCGCGCGGGCCCGGCCGGGTGCTGTTCCTGCTCGACAGCTCGGGTTCGATGGCCGGGCGGTGGCGGGGGCCGAGCGGCGGCCCAGGCCTGCTGAAGGAGTCGCTGGGCGGGCTCGGCGGGCGCGACGAGTACGGCGTGTGGGCGGTCGCCGACAGTGCCCGGGACCGGTCCTACGAGACGCTGCTGCCCTTCGCCCCGCACAGCCGCGGTGCCGCCGAGGCCGTGATCGACGCCGGGGCCCGGATCCGGGACGCCGAGGCCGATCCGCACGCCGCGCTGGTGGCCGCGCTCGCGGAGATGGCCGCGCGGGGCGCCGACGACGACCGGCCCCAGCTGATCGTGCACATCACCGACGACGAGGACGCCGGCCGGCTCACCGGCGCCCGCCTCGACGACGTACTGACCCGGGCACGCCTGACGGACGTGCCGATCACGACGGTGTCCCTGGTGAGCGGCGGCTGCGACGCGGGAAGGCCGGGCGCCCTGATCTCCACGGCGAGCGGCGGCCGCTGCCTGGACGCCGACGACGAACTGGGCACAGGGCTGAGCGCCGAGGTGGCCCGCACGGGAACGGGGGAAGAGTGATGATCCGACGGCTCGCGGCCCTGCTGGTCCTGCTGCTGCTCGCCGCGTGCACCGGCGGCGGGGACGGCACGCGGGCCACGCCGACCGCCGATGTGGAGGGCGACATCGTGGTCGCCGGCGGGCGTGACGTCACCGGCAAGAACGGCATACGGCAGCAGCTGATCGACGCCTGGAACCGGCAGCAGCAGAAGGCGGGCACCCTCTACCGGGCCCGCCTGGTCGAACTCCCCGGCGGCGCCGACGAACAGCGCAGCCAGCTGCTCGGCGCCCTGCAGTCCGGCAGCGCCGGCTACGACGTCGTCCTGCTGGACGTGACGTGGGTGCCGGAGTTCGCCGCCGCCGGACTCGTCCGCCCGCTGCCCGACGAGGTGCTCGACACCGACGTCGTCGCGTCCGTCGCCGGCACGGCCCGCTGGGACGGCCGCGTGTACGCGGTGCCGTTCAACAGCGACGTCGGGCTGCTCTACTACCGGCGCGACCACCTCCGCGCCGGGGGCGTGCAGCGCACCGACCTCAGCGGCGGGCTCGACTGGCAGGAGCTGGAGGCGATGGCCGACTCCCTCGACGAGAGCCGGCCCGAGGGCTACGAGAAGGGCTGGACCACCCAGCTCGCCGCCTACGAGGGCCGCACGGTCAACGCCGTCGAGGCGTTCGCGTCGGCCGTGCCCGGCCTCGCCCTCACCGACGCCGACGGCCGCTACGCCGCCACCGCCGGGCAGCTGACGGACGGTATCGCCGAACTGCGCCGGCGCACCCGGGCGCCGTACCTCCTCAAGGACGCCGTCCACTCCGACGAGGCCGCCACCCTCGGTGACTTCGAGGAGGGCCGCACCGCGTTCCTGCGGCACTGGCCCTACGCCTACTTCACCCTCCACCAGACCCTCACCGACGCACAGCTGGGCGTCGCCCCGCTGCCCGGCCGGGCCGTCCTCGGCGGGCAGAACCTCGCGGTGACGCGGGCCTCGAAACGGCCGGGGAAGGCACAGGAACTGATCAGGTACCTCACCGGCAAGGAGAGCGAGCGCTGCCTGCTCGACGCCGGGTTCGCGGCGACGCGCACCTCGGCCTACACGGACGACGCCGTACGCTGCACCGCGCCGGCGGCGGCACCGTCCCCGTCGGGCGAGGGCGCCGACCGCACACCCCGCGACCCCGCGGGCCGCCCCGCCTACGCCCGCCGCATCCTGCTCCCGGCCCTGCGCGACGCCGTGCAGCGCCCGCGCACCGCCCAGTACGGGGCCTTCACCCAGACCTTCACGGCCCGGCTGGGCGCGCTGTTCGGCGACAGCCCACCGGGGGACGCGGCCCTGGCGGAGAGCCTGGACGAGGCGCTCAGAGGGGCACTGCCGCACTGACGTCCCTCGCCGGCGCCCTGGTCACAGGGGCGGCTGCGCGGGTGCGGGCCCGAGGGTGGTGGTGCCCGGCGCCGTCCGGTGGCCAAGGCCCGTCCGGTACGCGTCAAGCGCCGCCTCCACCCGTCCGGTGCGGCGCAGCAGATCGCCCAGCAGCCGGCACAGGTCGGCCAGGTCACCGGCGGCGCCCGCGCGCTCCAGCAGGCTGAGGGCCCGGACATAGTGCTCCTCCGCCGACTCCGTGTCCCCGGCGTCCTCGGCGATCCGCCCGAGCAGCCGGTGCGCGGCGGCGGCGTGCACGGCGCCGCGCTCGGAGGAGAGATCGCCGAGCACGCCGTGCAGCAGGGCGGCGGCCTCCCCGGACTTGCCGCGCCGGTGCAGCACGTCGGCGAGCTCGACGGCCACCTGGCTGCTGTAGAGGGAGGCCCGCTTGGCCGAGAGCATGTCCTGGGCGGCGCGCAGCTCGGACTCGGCGTGCTCCAGGTCGCCGTTCTGGGCGTGGACGTAGCCGCGCATCCAGTGGCAGTTGGCGAGTTCGGTGCGGATCTGGAGCTGGCGGTACATCTCCGCGGCCTTGGCCAGCGAGGCGTCGGCCTCGGCCAGCCGGCCCTCGGCGACCAGGGTGCGGGCGACCTGGCGGTGCATCCGGGCGACCAGCGCGGGGTCGCCGGCCCGGGGCGCGAGGGCGAGCGCGAACTCGGCGGCCTGGGCGGCGCGGGCGTGGGCGCCCATGTCCATGTAGGGGCCGATGGCGGCGGCGTAGAGCAGGAGCAGGGCGTCCGGGTCGTGCAGTCCGCCGCGGTTCAGCTCGTCGAGGGTGGTCTCCAGGAGGTAGACGGCGTACCGGAGTTCGCCGGCGAGGTAGTGGGCGACGGCGCGGCCGCGCAGGGCGGGGACGCGGGCGGGCAGGGGTGCTTCCAGGAGGGTCTGCTCGGCGCGCTCGAAGTGCTGCCGGGCGGCGGCCAGATCACCGGTGTCCAGCGCGCACTCGCCGAGCCCGAGCAGCGCGGTGGCCTGCTCCTCGACCAGCCCGTGCGACTCCGCCTCGGCGAGCAGGGCGGCGTACCGCTCCCCGGCCTCCTCCGCCTCCCCGCCGGCGAGGGTGCGCTGGGCGCCGGTCAGCCGCAGTCTGAGGTCGGTGGCGAGGTGGGCGGGCCGGCCGGTGGCCAGCTCGTCGAAGGCCACGCCGAGCCGGTCGGCGAGGTGCCGCAGCGCGTCGTCGGAGGGGCGGACGCGGCCGGCCTCCAGGGTGGAGATGTAGGCGGGGGTATAGGCCGGTTCGGCCAACTGCCGCTGGGTGAGGCCGCGTTCGTGCCGCAGCTGCTGCACCCTGCGCCCGATGATCTCCGGGTCGTCCCGCTTCGCCATGGGCTTAATCATGCCAGTAAGTGGACTTACGCAGAGGGTGTTTCGGAGGAAGCACGCGCTGCTGGGGGTGGATGGACGGGTGGTCCCGCTGTCGCCGTCCGGGGCCGGCGGGGTCGGCCAACTCCGCCTGCCCCTCTTCCGGTTGGCCCTCACGACCCCCTAGGTTAGGAACAAGATTAAGGCCGCTTAATCCCCCACTGTCGTTGCGGAGGCTGCCGTGCACGGACCCACATCCGCTCCCCACGGACGCCCCTCCGCCCGTTACGCGCGGGCGTTCGCCGCGGCGGTCGTCGCGGCCGTGGGCCTGATCACGGCGGCGAACGCGGGGCCGGCGCGGGCGGCGGAGCCGGTGCGGACGGCGGAGCCGGTGCCGGCGGCCGTGCACGGCGTGCGTGGCTAGCGCGGCGGGTCCTCGCGTGTCCTTCGGGGTCGCGGTGGTGACCGCCGTCGTCGCCGAGCCCCGCCCATGAGCATGCACATGGCCGCCTCGCCGCCGCGGCGGCCTGCGCGCGGTTTCGGCAGGTCCGGCCCGGGGTAGTCGGGCCAGGATCCCGGGCGGCGCGTGGGCGCTGGTGTGGCGCGGCACCGCCACCCCACGTCGTCCGTACAGGTCGTCGGAGGAGGGAGGCGCCGTGCGGCCGAGGGACGATCCGGAAGGGACGTGGGCCGCCGCCGCCATCGCCGACGGGGTCCGGGGCGCCGAGCCCGGAGAGATACCCCGCAGACTGTGCCACGTCGCGGTCCGCCTGCTGCCCGTGGCCCGTGCGAGCGTGTCGCTGTGCAACGAGGGCATGCCCGTGCCGCTGAGCGCCAGCGACGACCGGGCCGCGTATCTGATGGAGGTCCAGGCCACCCTGGGCGAGGGCCCCTGCCTGCACGCCGCGCGCACCGGCGCGCCCGTGATCGCCGCCGACCTGGCGGGCGGCGCGGACACCCGCCGCTGGCCCGTCTTCGCCCAGCAGGCGACGGCACTCGGGGTACGGGCGGTGTACGCGCTGCCGCTCGGCGACGACGCGGGATGCCTGGGGACGCTCGACCTCTACCGCGACGTACCCGGCGTGCTCAGTCCCGGCGAACTGCGCACCGCCGACGTCATGGCCGGCGTCATGACGATCGCCCTGATGTCCCTGCCCACCGGCGAGGAGAGCGGCCACCGGCCCCCGGGCGGCCTCTGGCTCAGCGAACTGGCCACCGAGCACGACGAGGTCTACCAGGCCATCGGCATGGTCATGGCCCAGCTGGGCGTCGCCGCGGACGAGGCGCTGGCCCGGCTGCGGGGGCACGCCTTCGCGCGGGGCCTGACGGTGCTGGACGTGGCGCACGACGTGGTGGCGCACAGGCAGCGGTTCGAACGGGACGGGTAGGGGGCCTGTCCGGCAGGCCCCGGTGCCGGCCGCACGGGGCTCCGGGAACCCTTCCGCCCCGAACGGCGACTGCCGGTGGCACGTCGCGCGGGCCGGGCCCGTGGGACGCCGGGGTGTCAGACCTGTGCCCGAGCCTGCTTGCGCACCTCCGCGAGCCGCTCGGCCCCCAGCTCGGCTACCGCCTGGGTGACCTCGGTGAAGACCTCGCCGAGCCCGCCGTTGGTGACGGTGAACGCGTCCTCGCCCACGCGGACGGCGGCGATATCCAGGGTGAGGGTCTCGCTCGCGCCGCGGTTCACGCGGGTGACCGTGATCCGCAGGCCCTGCCGCGCGTCACCGAACGCCGGCAGCGCCGAGTCGGCGACCTGCACGCCCTGGACGACGCCGAGCGCGGTGGTGGCCGTGAACTGACGGCACTTCTGCGGCAGGCTCCGCAGCCAGACCAGCGCCGCGTCCACCTCCGCGGCCCGCTGGGAGGACACCTGGTAGCGCAGCTGGGCGCCGGCGTACCCGTCGTCGAGGCCGACGACGGCTCGGGCGGGGGCGCCGAGCAGCTCGTCGCCGTACAGCGCGTCGATCAGCCGCTGGCAGTCGGGCATCCCGGCGGGGGCCGAGGCCTTGAGGAACCCGTCCCGCCAGGTCGCGACGCCCTGCGTGGGCGCCCACGGATCCCCGAGATCGGCTTCGGTGACGAGCGCGGACCGGGCCTGGGCGTCGGTGAGGGCGGGAGCGGACTGCGGGGGCGTCGCGGAGACCCCGGCGGAGGCGGTGGCCGACCGGGGGGCGGACGCGTAGCGCGCGACGTCGGAGGCGAGCCCGGAGCAGCCGCCGAGGGCGAGCAGCCCGCTCGCCGACAGGGCGGAGACGAGAAGGAGACGGGCGGCGGAGCGTGGACGCGGGCACGGGGTCATCGGGGTGCCTCCAGGGAACTGCCGACGGGGATACGTCCACGGGAACACCTGAACCGGCAGGTCACCAGCACGCCGGGCCGTACGGGGCGGGCGGTCGGGCCGGATGGGTGAGCGGGTTCGTCCGGGCGGGCCGGAGGCCCCTCCGCCTCTGACCGAACCTCACATCTCGCTCAGATTTTCGAAAGGGCGTGGCTCCGCAGGACGGACTCTCCGTACCTTCCGGATACTTGACCGCCGAGCACGCGATCCCCGAGCCGAGGCGGACCGATGAGCCCAGGACGTAAGCACCTGCCCCCCGTCACCGCCTGCGCGCTCCTCCCGCTCCTGGTCGCCGCCTGCACCACCGCCCACCCGCCGGGCGCCGCACCCTCCGCGCCCCCGTCCGCCACTCCCACCCCCGCACACCGCACCGCCTCCGTCACACCCCCGGAGCTCGAAGCGGAGGCGGGCGAGACCCTCTCCGGCCGGCACCCGGCCACCCGCGGCAACGGGGCCTTCGCCTACTCCGGTGGCCCGCGGTGACGGTCGGCCGGACCGACCCCACCCCGGCCGATGAGTAGCAGGCGCCCCGTCGCCAGGGGCGTACGCGGCGTAAGGTCGCTCGCGGAGCGAGGGGGCTGCACGGCCCGGTGACAAGGAGGCCCGTATGAACGGTCGGCCCATTCCGGTGATCGTCGACTGCGACACCGGTGTCGACGACGCCCTGGCCCTGCTGTTCGCCGTACGGCACCCGGCGATCGACCTGCGCGCGGTCACGTGCGTGGCGGGGAACACCGGCGTGGACGGCGTCGTGCGCAACACCCTCACCGTGCTGGAGCAGGCAGGCGCCGGGGACGTGCCCGTCGCCCGGGGAGCCGCCCGGCCGCTGGTCGAGGAACCGCGTTCGGCCCGCCATGTGCACGGGCACGACGGGATGGGCGACCTCGGGCTGCCCGCGCCGGCCCGTACACCCGTGGACGTGGACGCCGTGACGCTGCTGCGCCGCGAGATCCTCGCCTCCCCGCGGCCGGTGACCCTCGTGCCGACCGCCCCGCTCACCAACATCGCCCTGCTGCTGCGCACCCACCCGGAGGTGACCGCCAACATCGAGCGGATCGTCTTCATGGGCGGGGCGGTGGCCGCCGGGAACGCGACGCCGGTCGCCGAGTTCAACGTGTGGCACGACCCGGAGGCCGCCGCGATCCTGCTCACCGCGGGCGTGCCGATCACGATGTACGGACTGGACGTGTTCACGCGGGTCGTGGTGCCGGCGTCGGACGTACGGCGGCTGCGGGCCGGCTCCGAGCCCGGTGCGCGCCTCGGGGGCGAACTGCTCGCCCACCGCGGGCCGGGGACCGAGGAGGACCCGGCGGGCGGGCTCGGTGACGCGGGGGCCCTCTGCGCGGTAGTCGACCCCGCCGGGCTCACCACGCGGGCGCTGCCCGTCGAGGTGTCGCTCGCGCCGGGCCCGGCCCGCGGGCAGACGGTCGTCGACCTCCGGCCGCGTCCGGGTGAGGCGGAGATCCACGGCGAGGCGGGCGAACAGCCACTGATCGACGTGGCGTTGGACGTCGACGAGGAGCGGTACGTGAAGCTCTGGCTGGCGACCGTGGAGGGTTAGTCGTGCGGGGCGCGCAGGAGGCGGCCGTGCGGGCGGGTGGCCGTGCCGGGAGATCGACGCGCCGGCCACGACGGCACCCCGTACCGGACGGCCGTCGTGGCGTGGCGGCGCGGCGGCGGGAGATTCCGGCGCGGCGTTACTCCGGACCGGTGACCTCGACGCAGGCCGGACGCAGCAGCTGGTCGCCGACCCGGTAGCCGGGGCGCAGGATCGCCGTGCAGGTCGGGCGGGGGCAGGACGGACAGACGTGGTGGGCGAGCGCCTCGTGGCGGCAGGGGTCGAAGGGGTCGCCCACCTCCCCGAACGCCACCAGGCCCAGCGCGCCGGACTGGACCTGGAGGGTCTCGGAGATCTCCCGCAGTCCCGGCGTCATCGGCTCGTGCGCGCACGCCCGTTCCACGGCGTCCAGCACCGGCAGCAGCCCGCGCAGCACGTTGGCCACCGCGATGTGCCGCACGGCGAGCCGGTCCCGCCGTACCCGCTTGCGGTAGTTGTCGTACTCGGCCTTCACGCGCTGCAGGTCGGCGGTGCGCTCGGCCAGTTCCGCGCGGGTGCTCCCGCCGAAGGCCCGGCTTCCGGCCATCCAGGCCACCTCCTCGCCCACCCCTACGACGTCCGGCGCACGTGAGCTGTGCCTACGAGCCCTGGGTAAGCCGAGGGGCGCGGCTTGTCAAGAGGAGCGGGGACGGCCCCAGGGCCTAGCGGCCCAGCCAGACCGTGGTGTCCGGGCCCAGGCGTCCGTCGGGCTCCAGGGGCGCGCTGGACAGCAGCGGTTCGCCGGGCGGCAGGGGTACGGGGCGGCCGGAGAGGTTGGCGAGGCAGCGCCAGCCGTCCGAGCGGGTGAAGTGCAGGACGCCGGGCAGGGTGTCGTCGGACCAGGTCAGTGACTCGCCCTGGAGCAGCTTGCGGCGCAGCCGCAGGGCCGTGCGGTACAGCTCCAGGGTCGAGCCCTCGACCCCGTCCTGGGCCTCGACGGCGTACAGGGCGAAGGTCGCGGGCTGCGGCAGCCAGGCGCCGCTCGCGCCGAAGCCGTACGACGGACCGGTCCTCGTCCACGGGAGCGGCACCCGGCAGCCGTCGCGGCCCTTGCGGACGTGGCCCGTCTGCTCCCAGATGGGGTCCTGGAGGACGGCGGCGGGCAGGTCGGCGACCTCGGGGAGTCCGAGTTCCTCGCCCTGGTAGACATACGCCGAGCCGGGCAGCGCCAGCATCAGCAGCGTGGCGGCGCGGGCGCGGCGCAGGCCGGCCACCGGGTCGACGGCGGGCGCGTTCCCGCCGGACAGCAGCCAGGCGTCGGTGTCCGTGCCCGCCGGGAGCATCAGGCGGCTGGCGTGGCGGACGACGTCGTGGTTGGACAGCACCCAGGTGGCCGAGGCGCCGGCCGCGTGCGCCGTGGCGAGGGAGGCGGTGATGACCTCGCGGAGTTCCACGGCGTCCCAACGCGCCTTGAGATACTCGAAGTTGAAGGCCTGGCCGAGCTCGTCCGGGCGGGCGTACAGCGCGCGGCGGGCGCCGGGTACCCAGGCCTCGGCGACCGCCATCCGGGGCGGGGAGTAGGCGTCGAGGATCTTGCGCCAGTCGCGGTAGATCTCGTGGACCTCGTCGCGGTCGTAGAAGGGGTGGCTGCCCGGGGCCATGGTCGCGAGCGCGGCCTCGTCGCTCAGTTCGGGGGCGCCGAGGTCGCGCAGGGGTTCGGAGAGGTCCTTGGCGAGGGCGTGCGCGACGTCGACGCGGAAACCGTCGACTCCGCGGTCGGACCAGAACCGGAGCGTGGTGCGGAAGTCGGCGCGCACCTCCTCGTTCTCCCAGTTGAGGTCGGGCTGCTGGGGAGCGAAGAGGTGCAGGTACCACTGGCCGTCCGGGACGCGGCGCCAGGCGCTGCCGCCGAAGACGGACTGCCAGTCGGTGGGCGGGAGTTCCCCGTGGGCGCCGCGGCCGTCGCGGAAGACGTAACGGTCGCGGGCGGCGGAGCCGGGGCCGGCGCGCAGCGCCTCCTGGAACCAGACGTGCTGGTGGGAGGAGTGGTTGGGGACGATGTCGACGAGCACCTTCAGGCCCAGCCGGTGGGCCTCGGCGACCATGGCCCCGAAGTCGTCGAGGCTGCCGAGACGGGGGTCGACGTCGCGGTGGTCGGCCACGTCGTAGCCGCCGTCGGCCAGTTCGGACGGGTAGAAGGGGCTGAGCCAGAGGGCGTCCACGCCGAGCGCGGCGAGGTGGGTGAGCCGCTGGGTGATGCCCTTGAGGTCACCGAGGCCGTCACCGTCGGCGTCGGCGAAGCTGCGCGGGTAGACCTGGTAGATGACGGCCTGGCGCCACCACTCGGGGCTCTTGGGGGAGAGATCGGGAGTGCTCACTCGGGCTCCTCTGGGTACGGCCGCTGCGCGGGTCGGGCTGCTCTGCGCCGGACGATACGAGGACTTTGTCCACAACACCGGAAAGGTGAACCTCGGCGTGTGGGGACGCGGGGGGCCGGGAGCACGAGGAGGCGCGCGAGCGCGTACCCGCGCGTCGCACCCGCTGCGGAGGGCCGCGTCGGGACGCGCGCCGGTTCACGCCGGGCGCGCCGCCGCCACCGGCAGGAATACGGGACCGCGGCGCGGTGACGTGTCCTGAAGCCGGCGCGGCGGCCGCCGGGGACTCAGCCGAGGCAGATGACCAGCAGACAGAGCTGCGGTGGTGCGGACTGCGGTGGTGCGGACTGCGGCGGGGCGGGGGGCGGGGTCGCGGGGGCGGCCGGAGGCGTCCCCGGGTCGGCGGGGGGCGTGGCCGGCTGCGGCGCGGCGGGGGCCGGCTCCACCGGGGGGACGGGGGAGTCCGACCGGTGCCGCGGGGGCCGGGGGGCCGAGGGGACGGCGACCGGGGTCTCGGGGCGGGCGCTGTGCGGGGCGGGGGCCGTGGGGAGCCGGTGCGAGCGGCTCGCCGTGGCGTCCGCGGCCGGGGACGGCGTGGCGGCCGGGCGGGGCGCGGTGCGCCGCTCCTGCGGCAGGGCCTGCGTGGGCGGTGTGCCCTGCGCCGGCGTACGCGGTGCGGTCTCCAGCGTCAGCTCCTCGGGCGCCGCGGCCGTCTGGGCGCGGTCGGTGCGGGCGCCGCGGTCCAGGCTCGTGAGGGTCAGCCCGCCGCCGACCAGGGCGACCGCCGTCGCCACCAGGGCCCGGCGCTGACTCCTCCTCCAGCGGATCCGCTGCCTGCGCCGGGCCGCGCGGCCCTCCCGCGCGGGGACCGCCACCGCCTCGGGCCCGTCCTGCGGGACCGGCGGGACGCAGACCGGCTCGGGCTCGGCCTGCGCCCGGGGCGCCGGCGCGATGTCCGGTGCGTAGGCGCCGCATCCGGGGCACGCCAGCGCGCCGTTGAGATGCCGTCGGCACGAGGAGCAGTAGTCCATCTGCCAGTAGTCCATCTGCGCGGTCTTCCTGAGTCGACGCCCCCCGAACGGCCAGCAACGCTAACGACGGATTCCGGCCACGGTGTGCAGCCGGTGTGACGCTCCTGCACAGATTCGCCGGTCCCCGGTCGCCCTCCCGGCACCCCGTTCGCACGAACTCCGGCATCGGCAGGCAACCCGCGCACCGGATTCACCTGTCTCACAGGATGCTCACAGAGTCACGGCCGCCGGGCGCGTGGGGTGCGTCGGTACAGCGGTGGCCGCGCGGACGTGGGCTGTCCGGTCCGATGCCGCCCACCGGCGGCACTCGCAGACGAGGAACCGATGACCAGTCAGCAACACCGCAATCGTGTGAAGCGTTCGGCGCTCGCCGCCGGCACCGCGCTCACCGTCGTCGTGGGCGGCGCCGCCGTCGCCTCCGGGGCCGGCCCGGCGAGCACCACGCCCGGCAAGCCGAAGCTCAGGCTGATCGCCGCGTCGAA
Organism: Streptomyces sp. NPDC047706; assembly: GCF_043204795.1. Taxonomy (NCBI): domain Bacteria; kingdom Bacillati; phylum Actinomycetota; class Actinomycetes; order Kitasatosporales; family Streptomycetaceae; genus Streptomyces; species Streptomyces sp. NPDC047706. The sequence continues at coordinate 150,293 of NZ_JBIDCW010000002.1, forward strand.
GTCCGTGACGCTCGATCGCTGGGAGGGGGAGCCCGGGGTCCACCTTGACCTCGGGACGTACGTGACCGTCGACAACGCGCCACTGGAGTTCAAGGTGACGCGGAAGTCGTACAAGGACCCGGTGGTCGCCCGGCAGATCCTGCGCGACGGCCGCAGCGTCCGGACCAGGACCCTGCCCGCCGGCCTGGTGAAGGACTTCTCCGGGCTGCCCGGCTTCCTGGAGGTGTCGATCAAGAACGCCGCGGGTCAGGAGGTCTCGAAGTCCAAGGGAACCTTCTGCCCGAACAACGCCTCCGGCCGGCTCCGCCCGGACGCCCCGGCCACCTCGCACTACCCGGAGAGCTGCCCCACGAACCCGTGGACGCTGGGCTCCGTGTGGGGCGTGGAGAAGGGCTGGGCGTCCAACTCCAGCACCGTGGACTACGACAGGCCCGTGGACCTGCCGGCCGGCGAGTACACGGCAAAGGTCGCGGTGGCGAAGAAGTACCGCGACCTGTTCGGCATCCCGAACGACCAGCCGTCCGTCAAGGTGACCGTCCGGGAGATCAGCGACGGGGGCGGCGGTGAGGGCGCGGCCGCCTCGCGCTCCGGCGCGCAGCACGGCGGCCACGGCGCGCACAGCGGGCACGGTGCGCACGGCGCCGCCGCGCCGGACGCCCACACCGCCCACCACTACGGCCCGCGCGGCGCCGACGCCCCCACCCCGCCCCAGCTGTCGCACGCCGTGGCGGACCGGGGCCGAGCCTCGCACCTGGGCGACGGGCCGGGCCACACGGACGGTTCGCGGATCGCGCCCGCGCTGAAGCCCCACGCGAAGCGGCCCTCCGGGCGCGCGGGCGTCCCGGCGAACGTGCCGAAGCCCGACCTGCGCTCGCTGCCCGCCTGGGACATCGCCATCACGGACGGCGAGGACGGCGACGTACCGGGCAAGGACTACCTCGCCTTCAGCGCGAACGTGTGGAACGCCGGGCCCGCGCCGCTCGTCGTGGACGGGTTCCGCAGCCCGGGCGCGGACCTGATGGACGCCTACCAGTACTTCTACGACGCCAAGGGCAAGCAGGTCGGGTACACGCCCACCGGCACCATGGAGTGGGACCCGCGCGTCGGGCACGAACACTGGCACTTCACCGACTTCGCCAGCTACCGCCTGCTGAGCGCGGACCGGACGAAGGAGGTGCGCAGCGGCAAGGAGGCGTTCTGCCTGGCCAACACCGACGCCGTGGACTACACGGTGAAGAACGCCAACTGGCACCCGTACAACACGGACCTGTCGACCGCGTGCGGTCAGCAGAACTCCCTCTCGGTCCGTGAGGTGCTCGACGTCGGCTCCGGCGACACGTACACGCAGTACCGTCCGGGCCAGTCCTTCGACGTCACCGACCTGCCGAACGGCACGTACTACATCGAGGTGATCGCCAACCCGGAGAAGCGGCTCAAGGAGACCAACCTCAACAACAACGTCGCCCTGCGCAAGGTGGTCCTGGGCGGCGAACCGGGCGCCCGCACGGTCAAGGTCCCCCCGCACCACCTGATCGACGCCCCCTGACCGGTCCCTCGTGACCCCTCGCAGGACGCCCCCGGCCGCCGTGCCGGGGGCGTTCCCCTGTATGCCCGCCGTTCGTATGCCCGCCGTTTCTTCCGACACCCCTGAGCGTTGGTCCCGTTGTGCACCGAGCGATGACCAGCAGACACGGGTGCCCGGCCGGTCGTCTCCCGTGGGCAGACGAACGGAGAATGCTGTGCGAATGACCGACATCCAGCGCTGCGAGATCCGCCCCGGGCGGCTCGTGGAGTGGACGCTGCACCCGGCGGCGGTGCGGGCCGCCGCCGACATGCCGGAGGACACCCGGCCGCCGGCGTACGTCCAGGAGTCGCACGTGCGCACCGCGCGCTCCGTGCGGGAGGACGGCCTGTTCGTGCCGACCTGGCTCGGCGCGGCCTTCGACATCCCGGGCCGGGTCGACCTCGGGACGCTGCAGGAGGCCCTGCGGGCCTGGACCCTGCGGCACGAGACGCTGCGCAGCGGCTTCCGCTGGATCGGTGACGACATGCGGCGCTTCACGCTCGACGCGGACGCCGTGCTCCTGCACCGCAGGGACCAGGGCGCCTTCGGTGACGCGGGCAAGCTGACCCGGTACCTGCAGGACCGGTTCGACACCGTGGCGGACGCGCTCAGCTGGCCCAACTTCATCTACACCGCGGTCGTCCGGGACGACGGCACCAGCGTCTACATGGCGTTCGACCACAGCAACGTCGACGCGCACTCCATCCACCGCATCCCCGCCGAGATCCACGAGCTGTACGCCTCGGCCGCCGCCGGCCGGCGCCTCGACGCGCCCGCCGCCGCCAGTTACGTCGACTTCTGCGCCCTGGAACGCACCGAGGCCGACCGCCTCGACGACACCCACGAGATCGTCAGCCGGTGGCGGGAGTTCATCGTCCAGTGCGACGGGAAGCTGCCCAACTTCCCCGTCGAGCTCGGTCTAGATCCCGAAGGGCCGCTGCCCACGCAGAAGTTCATGCAGGAGATGCTGGTCGACGACGCCGACGCCGCGGCCTTCGAGGCGTACTGCCGCCCCTACGGCGGCAGCCTGGTCGGCGTGCTCGCCGCGACCGCGCTCATCGTCCGTGAGATCGGCGGCCAGCAGGTCTACCGCACGGTCGTGCCCTTCCACACCCGGGTCCGCTCCCAGTGGTCGGACTCCGTCGGCTGGTACGTCGGCGGCGCCCCGATCGAGGTCCCCGTCGCCCAGGCACCCGACTTCGACGGCGCCCTGCGCATGGTCCGCGCCGCCCTGCGCGAGAACCGCCCGCTGTCCCGCAAGCCCATCGCCCGCGTGCTGAAGCTCCTCGGCGCCGACTTCCGCCCCACCTCCCCCGACCTGTACTCGATCGTCTCCTTCGTCGACGCCCGCGCCACCACCGGCTCCGAGCACTGGCAGGACCTGAAGGCCTACGGCCTGATCCGGGTGTCCTACGGCGACCAGGTCTGCGTCTGGCTGACCCGCCTCCACGAGGGCCTCCAGCTCGCCAGCCGCTACCCGGACACCGACATCGCGCGCAAGAACATGCGGCTGTTCACCGAGCGGCTGCGGGAGCACGTCGTCGCCGTGGCCCGGGAGGCCCTCGTCGCCGGCCGCTCCGGCGTACGCCCCACGCCCCACGGGTAGGGGACCGGTGTGACGGACCCGGGGGAGCGAGGGCTGGACGCGGCGCGCGTCGCCGAGGTCCTCGTCGCCGGCCGGCCCGGACGGCGGGGCTCCGGATACCGGGTGACCACCGGCTGTGTGCTCACGGCCGCCCATGTCGTGTCCGGTGTCGTCGACCGGCTGAGCGTCCGCTTCGACGCCGACCGGCCCGGCGAGTGGAGCGCCGAGGCCAGGGTCGTCCTGCTCGAGGAGGCCGCCGACGTCGCCCTGCTGGAGCTGACCCGCCTGCCGCCCGGCCGGCCCGCCGTCCCCGCGGCCCGCTACGCCGCCGTCCCGGACGCCGACGTGGTGCTGCCCTTCAGCGCCATGGGCTTCCCCCGCTTCAAGCTCCGCGAGGACGCCGGCGCACCCGGCCGGTACCGCGACTCCTGCCATGTGCGCGGCACCGTCTCCGTCTTGTCCAACCGCCGCGAGGGCACACTCGAACTGGCCGTCCAGGTCCCGCCCGCCGACGTCGAGCCGGAACGCTCACCCTGGGAGGGCATGTCCGGCGCGGCGGTGTGGTGCGGGGGCGCGGTGACAGGCGTGGTGAGCGTGCACCACCGCGCCGACGGCCTGGGCAGGCTCGCGGCCCGGCGGGTGGAGCGGTGGTACGACGAGCTGTCCCCGGACGCGCTGGAGCGGCTCGGCCGGTACGCGGGGCTGCCGCCGCGCGCCGCGCTCGCCTCGGCCGGCGCCACGGCCGCTGCCCGCCCGGTGGCCCCGCTGGCCGGGCTCCCCGGCGAACTGCCCCTGCGGGAGCTGGTCGGCCTGGTGGACGCGCTCACGGCGCTGCCCCTGCTGCGCGGCCCGAACGGCATGACCCTGCTGCTGGACAGCATCAGCGACCGGATCGCCGCCAACAGCCCCCGCGACCCCCGGCTGCGCATGGACGTCTACGGCGTCCTGCGCACCTGCCTGCGCTACCCGGGCACCCTCGATCAACTCCTGGAAGCGGTACGCCTGCTGGAAGGGCCGTCGCCGGAACTGGAGCGGGTCGACCGGGCCGCCGCCCGGCTGGCCGGGCGCGACCACTGACGTGATCTCGCGGGGCGGCCGGGATGTGGGGTTTCGACTTGTGGTCCGCTGGGTCATGATGGTTGGGAGCCGACAGCGCGCTGACTCGTAGGCACGGGAGGGGACTTGGCAGCCGTGGAGGAAACGATGCCTGCCGTCGAGTCTTGTCTCGTCGATCTCTCGGGGGTCTCACTTGAAGCGCTGCGCTCCATGGATGGCACGGCCTTTACCGAGTCGCTGGAGCAGCTGCTGCGCCACATCGACGGACCGCAGGCCATCACGGTGTCGTACAACCCGTCCCGGTTCGACTGACCCGGTCCGCGTGACGGGCATCGATCCGTGGAGGACGCGTGGCCGCTGACGCCATGACGGCCGGGGAACTTCCGCGGTTCCACCGGCTGTCCCGGGCCGGCGCCCTGGCGCTCTCCCACGGGGACGGCGACGGCGCCCTCGTGACGGAACTGCTCGGCGCGGAGCGCAGCCGTCGCCTGCTGCTGATGCGGGCCCTGGACAACGCGCTGTCCCGCGACGACGACCCCCGCGTGTCCTACGCGCGGGCCTGGGCGCTGCTGGAGCGGGCGCAGCAGCGGGCGCCGGAGGCGTTCGAGGAGGTCCTGATGTCCCCCAGCACGGGGATGTGGGTCTCCCTCGCGGTGCGCCGGATGCGCGGACGCGTCTACGAGGAAGCCCCGCGGTGGGTGGCCGTCGGCCATCTGGCGGCGCTGGCGGCGGCCGCGGGCACGCGGGCCGGGCTGGACTTCTCGATCACCGTCCCGGTGCGCCGCGGGCTGGTTCCCCTGCCGACGCTGGGCTGCGCCGTCCTGCCGGACGCCGAGCAGTGGGACACCGCAGAGGTGGCGGGGTGCGCGGGCCGGCTGCGTGTCACGGGCGCGCGCGGAGCGGTCGTCGAGGTCGCGCCCGGCTGGGACCGGCGCGGACCCGACTGGCTTCCGGTGCGCAGGCTGACGCTGGGATCCGGGCCGGACGCGAAGTCGCTGGTGCTGGAGGAACTGGACCCGTACCGGACGTTCCCCGCCCCGAGCGAGCCCCGGCCGCTGTCCACGGCGGAGGCGGCGGCGTGGGAGTCGATGCTCGGCGAGGCCTGGAAGATCCTGCTGCGCGACGACCCGGTCAGTGCCGCCGCCATGCGCCACGGGCTGATGTCGGTGGCCCCCACCCCGACGAGAGAAAGGTTTCGGCCGCACAGCAGCACGGCCGGCGACGCCTTCGGCGGGATCACGGCCTCCCGCCCCGACGACGTACCCCAGCTCGCCGCGACCCTGGTCCACGAGTTCCAGCACACCAAGCTGGGCGGCCTCATGCACCTGGGCCCGCTGACCGAGCAGGCTCCCGACCCGCCGACCCCCGCCTGGCTGTGCTACGCCCCCTGGCGCGACGACCCGCGCCCGCTGGGCGGACTGCTCCAGGGCATCTACGCCTTCCTCGGCGTGACCCGGTTCTGGCGCGCCCACCGGCACAGCGCCGACCCCGCGTACGCCCCCCTGGCCCACTTCGAGTTCGCGATGTGGCGCACCCAGGTGTGGTCCGTGCTCAGCGAGGTCCGCGGACACGAGCAGCTGACGCCGCTGGGGCGCCGGGTGCTGGACGGGCTGAGCGAGCGGTGCGCCGGGTGGATGGGCGACGAGGTGCCCGCGGCCGAGCTGCGGCTGGCCCACGAGGTGGCCGGGGATCACCTGACCCGCTGGCGGGCCCACCATCTGCGTCCCCCCGCCGCCGCCGTCGAGGAGGCCGTACGCGACTGGCGGCGCGGCGCCGACCGGCCGCCCGCCGCCCTGGCAGCCGAGCCCGACGTCGTCCCCGACACCGAGGCCCGCCACCTGGACAGCGCCGCCGTCCTCGCCCGCCACCGGCTCAGCGACCCCGACGGGACCTGGCGGCACACCGTGGCCGGGAGCGTCGACGGCGTCGAGGCGCCCGACGTGCTGCTGATCCGCGGTGACCGCGAGGAGGCCCGGGACGTCTACGCCGGCCGGCTGACCCGCAAGGGGGTGCCCGTGGCCGCCTGGGCGGGCCTGGCCCGCGCCCTGACCGGGGACCCACGCCACGAGCCGGCCGCCCGCCTGCTGCGCTGCTTCCCGGAACGGGCCAGGGCCGTGCAGGACGCCCTCGTCGCGGAGACCGGCCGGGGCGCCGACCCCGTACGCCTGGCGGCATGGCTGGGGCAGGACCAGGACCAGGGCCTGTCCGGCCGGCCTGTTCTTCGGTCCTAGGACGGGCCCGGGGGCCTCACAGGGGCAGCGGGTCGATGTCGCAGTTGGCGCGTTCGCCGTCGCGGAACTGGGCGGTCGCCGGGTGCGCGGAGCCCGCCTCCACCTGGAGTCCGGGCGCGTCCAGGACGCGCTCCATGCGTGCCAGGGTCTCGGCGCGCAGGGCGGCGCCCCGCTCCCGCTCGCCGACGGAGACGAGGTCCGCCGACAGGTTGCCCGCGCAGACCAGCGTCGTGGGATGGTCCTCCCCGAACGTGGTCCGGCACAGCGCCAGCGTGTCCTCGCCCCGGTGCCGGGCCTCCTCGTGCAGGCCGAGGGCGGCCAGGTCGCTGGCCAGGTTGACGGCGCAGATCAGGGCGAGCGGATGCCCGGCGCCGAGCCGGTCGGACAGCGAGCCCAGCGCCGTCTCGTCCAGGCGCCGCGCCTCCTCGGCCCCGCCGAGCAGTCGCAGGGTGACGGCCAGGTCGACGTCGGCGGAGAGGACGTGCGGGTGGTGCGGGTCGTAGATCTGCCGGTAGCCCTCGCAGGCCTTCAGGCCCCGGGTGCGGGCCGCCTGGAGGTCGCCGTTCTGCCGCAGCGCCACCGACAGGGTCAGCGCGGCGGCCAGCGAGCGCGGGTGGGTGTCGCCGTAGCGGCGGGTGAACTGGGCGTGGGCCTCGGTGGCCAGTTCCAGCGCGCGCAGGTGGTCGCCCTCCTTGCGGCAGGCCTCGCTCAGCTGGCGCATGGTCTCGATCGTGGCCGGGTTGCCCTGCCCGAAGACGTCCTGGTAGGCGACCAGTACGGACTGGTGCAGGGCGCGGGCACCGATGTAGTCGCCGGTCTCGCGCACGTCGATGGCCACGTTGTTCTCAGTGGTCAGGGCCCGCTGGTCGTTCCGCCCGAACAGGCGCAGCTTCCGGTCCAGTGTGCGCCGGTCGAGCTCCAGCGCCTGGCGGAAGTCGCCGACCAGACGCAGGCTCACACCGAGGTTGTGGGCGATGTTGAGCGTCGTCGGATCGTCCTCGCCGAAGGCGCGGTGGGCGCGTTCGTAGGCGACCCTGTCCAGTTCGGCGCCGGTGGCGAAGCGGCCCTCGACGCGGCGTACGGCCGCCTCCAGCTGGAGCGCGTCGAGCGCGTCCTCGCGGGTGTCCTCCTGGTCGGCCGGGGCGGTGCGGTCGTAGACCTCCCTGAGGTGGGCCACCAGCCGGGCCGCGTCGTCGAACCGGCCCACCACCCAGTACATGAAGCACAGCCACTGCCCCATCAGCAGGGTCTGCTGGTCCTCCTCGCCGAAGATGGCCGTCCAGGACTCCCAGGCCTGCTCCGAGAAGTCGAGCGAGACGTCGTGGTCGCCCCAGTAGTAGAGGTACTCGGCGATGTTGCGCACCAGCTGGCGTACCCACGGCTGGTCGGACTTGATCGCGTCGGAGGCGATGACATGGCTGTACAGCTCCGCGTAGCGGGGCCAGCTCGACGGGGCGGTGGGCGTCTTGGGGTCGGCGGCGGCCAGCAGGGTGTGGGCGCCGTTGCGCATGCGGGACTGCTCCTCGGGGTTCATGCGGTTGTTCAGGACGAGCTGCACCAGGCGGTGCATCTCGATGGAGTTCGTACGGTGGTCGATGCGGGCGAGGGAGTAGCGGTTCACCTCCCTTATCGCCCGGGCGAGCCGCATCGGGTCGTTCAGCGCCGCGTCCAGCTCGGGGAAGATGCTGCTGTTGCCGAGGCCGGAGAAGATCGACCGGGAGATCGGGTCGGGCGCGAAGTAGGAGCACAGCTGGAGCAGCCGCAGCGCCGAGGGGCTGCGGGTCTCCAGGTGGTCTAGGGAGACGTTCCAGGCGGCGGCCACGGGGAGTTGGTAGTCCGGCGGCGGCGCCACTTCGAGCAGCTCCATGCGCTTGTTCTCGAACAGCCGCAGATACTCCGACGCGGGCATGCCGGTCTCCGCGCGCCAGGCCGCCGCCTGTTCCAGGGCCAGCGGCAGGTCGCCGAGCGCCTCGGCCAGCGCGTCGGCCTCCTCCTCCCGGAGCGGCGGCCCGGAGCGGCGCAGCAGCTCCTTGCTCTCCTCGCGGGTGAACACGTCCACTTCGAGGGAGCCGCCGACCTGGCCCCAGCGCCGGTTGCGGGAGGTGACGAGGATGGTGCCGTTGCCGCCCGGCGGGAAGTAGTGGCGGACCTGCTCGGGGTTGTCCGCGTTGTCGAAGATCAGCAGCCAGCGGGAGAACGGCCGGCCCTCGCGCAGCGCCTCACGGACCGCGGGTCCGGCGATGTTGGCCTCGGTGGTGGTCACCAGGCCGAGCCGCTGGGCCAGTTCCACCAGCGCCTGGCCGATCTGGCCGGGCCGCTCGGCGGGGATCCACCACACGATGTCGTACTCGGACTGGTGGCGGTAGGCGTACTCGATGGCGAGCTGGGTCTTGCCGACGCCGCCCATGCCGTGGATCGCCTCCGGCAGCACGGTCGTGGTGCCCTCGCGCAGCCGCTGGCCGAGCAGCTCCAGCAGCTCGTTGCGCCCGGTGAAGTTCGGGTTGCGCGGCGGCAGGTTCCCCCAGACCCGCGGCTGTGTCGTGCGGTCCCCCGTCTCCACGGTCCGCTGGGGTGTTGTCGGCATCTGCGAGGCTCCTTCGGAGGCGGTCCGGGGGGCGGGGCCGGTGGCGGCGTCGGGCACGCGGGCCGGTGCCGGCCGCCCCGGCACCCCAGGTCGTGATTTCTCCAGGCTGACCGCGTAACGCCGATCGTGCCAGCTCAGCACCTGCGCCAGCATGGCGGCACGCTGGTCGTAACGGCCCGACAGCGCGCGCAGGGCGGTCAGCTCCACCCGGAGGAAGGCGACGTTACGGCTGCTGACGTGCGGCATCGCCAGGGTGTCCAGCGGCTCGGCGGGCGAGGGCAGCAGGGTGCGGGCGAGGTCGTCCGCGGCGAACAGGGCACGCACCTCGCGCAGTACCCGCCCGGTGGCGCTGCGCCGCCCGAGCGCCAGCAGCTCCTCGCGGATGTCGGGGGCGAAGGAGAACGCCACGTCCGCCGGCCCCTCGTCATGCTCCCAGGTGGGCCGCACCAGACCGCTGATGAGCAGCTCGGAGACATGGACGGGACCGGCGTCCGGGGTGGTGGCGACGATCCTGCGGATGACGGGCAGGCTCAGCGGCGCCGCGGCCAGCCGGGTCGCCAGGGTGAACCCGGTGGGGCTGGCGACGGCCCGGAAGTCGCTGACCCGTTCGGCGGCGGGCAGGGTGCTGAGCGGGTCGGGCAGTTCCTCCGCCCAGGGCAGCGCGCGGGCCGCGTCGGGCCTGCTCTTCCACTCCCGGGCCTGGATGGCGGCCAGATCCAGCCATTCGGGCTCCGGCCCGGAAACCAGCCGGATGAGCGCGCCCGCCCATCGCCCGGTCAGCGCCAGCACGGGTACGACGACGGCGGTGCCGTCCTCCTCGGCGGCCGGCTCGCCGGTCTCGCGCAGCCCGGCGGGGGGTTCACGCTCCTCCCAGTCCCAGGAGTTGTTGGCGGCCCAGTCGCGCGGGGCGCGGATGCGTACCCGGTGCACGTCCAGACCGGTGCGGAACCACAGTTGCTGCGGCAGCAGATGCACCACGGCGACCGGGGAGGTCCGCGCCCAGCCGCGCAGCAGCGGCTGGACGGCGCCGAGCCGCCAGCCGGCCGCGAGGCCGTCGGTCAGCACCAGCACCACGCGGCGGCCGTCCTCCGGTGCCGGGCCGAGGGGTTCCTCGGGGCTGACCCGGGCCGGGGCGGTCTCGTCGGTGCCGAGCAGCCGTAACACCCGCACCCGGGAGAAGGTGCCCGCGCGTTCGAGTTCCTCGATCAGATCGTCGCGTACCGTCTCGTGCCACACCCGCATGGTGGGGTGGGCGTCGACGACCAGAACCGCTTCCGCGGGTCCGGGCCCGCGGGGCTGCTGCCCGAGCCGGCCGAGGACCTGGGCGGCCTCGCGGCGTTCCCGTGCGGCCTCTCCCGGTCGCCGGCCATCGTCATCATGCATGCGTGCCCTCAAGGCGTCGTAGTGACGATGAGCGGGTGGCGGAGCCGCACGGACCCCCGGCACGCGTGACAGCCACGGGCAAAGCCTCGCAGCGGTTCCGCTCGTGAAGCAAGTACGCACGGGGGCTCGCGCAGGGTGTACGCGAAAGCATGACGGAAGCACCGGGGCCGACCTGGAACACAGGCGGGCGGTTACGCGCACGCTCGTTCAATTCGGGTCACCCTTCGGCTCGCGGGCGGGCGGTCCGTGCACCTGTGCCCCGGTCGGCCGCTCGCCCCGCGCATGGTCGGGGCCCGGGGGCACGGGCCTGCGTTCCGGGTCGTCGAGCAGGATCGCCAGATGGCGCCCCACGTGGTTGTCCCACCCCTCGGGCCCCATGGCCAGCGCCTCCTTGCGCCATCTTCCGGTCCGCTCCAGCAGACCGGCCAGCCCGCGGTCCTGCACGATGTCGGCGACGGCCTCCTTGAAGGCCGGGTCGGAGCAGTCGCCGCGGTGCCAGATCATGGCCGGGACACCCGCCCGCAGGCCCGCGAGATACGCCTGCTGGCTGGAGACCGAGTCCGTGCCGGGCGGTTCGCCGAGCACCAGGCAGACGGCGTGCTCGTCCTCCTTCAGCTCCCGCTCCAGATGGAAGTGGGAGTGCCCGGGCCGGTTCCAGTACGAGTGGGTGTCGGCCGGACGCTCCTTGAAGTGCCGCCACTTGTTGTGCCAGGGGCGGTGCCAGGAGGCTCTGCGCAACCGCTCGAAGCTGCGCACCAGGACGGCGTAGTCCATCACCAACGGGGTCGGGGAGGGTGAGCCGGACTCCTTGTGCCACCACTCGACGGGTTCGCCGAGCATCTCCCACGGGAGGATGAACTCCAGCACCACCGGCTGACGCAGATCCGACCAGCGTTCCTCCGTCTGCTCTATCAGCAGTTCGACCTCGCAGGGGAGTTCGTCGCGGTGCAGATGCAGCGTCTCGCCGGGGACCGGGTGCCAGCCCTCCGCGTCCGACTGGCGCCAGTGGGAGAGGTAGTAGCGGTCGCGGTCCACGCCGTCCGGCTCGAACTGGATCATCAGATACGCCGGCATCAGCGAGGACGTCACCGGCTCGGGCGCGCCGCCGCGCTGCCACTGGGCCATCTTGTCCTCCAGACCCCAGGTGCGGGCCTGCCGGCGGTTCCAGCGGCGCAGCTGCTCGGCCGCGTCCCGCTGCCCGTCCTCGACCAGCTGGTCGGCGGCCAGGGACACGAACGCCATGCTCACCGGCAGCTCCTTCGCCACCGAGTTGTCCCCGGCCAGGCGCAGGAACACCGCCCAGCCCGTGTCGCACCACGGCGGCAGCTCCTGGGTGCGCGAACGGCTCGCCCGGCGGGCCATCGCCGCCAGCGTGGAGGCGGAGCGGATCTCCCGGAGCAGCGGCCGCAGCGGATGCAGGTCGGCCCCGTCGAAGAAGTCGACGGCCTCCCACTCGTCCACCAGCCGGCGCAGTGCCGTCACGGCGGTCGACCGCTGCTCGACGTAGCCCAGACAGCGCACCAGGCACGGCATGCCGTCCGGGACGCCCGCGCACCTCTCCACCAGATGCAGCAGCCAGGGCCGTAACGCCTCGCCGCGTAACGGCTCCACCGGCTCGCCGAGTTCCTCGCCCAGCATCGTCACCAGCAGGTCCGCGCTGCTGGTGTGCCGCATCGTGGCCGACTCCTGAAGGACGTCGACGACCTCGGCCACCAGCTCGTTGCGGACCCGTGCAGGGCTGCGCCCTTCCACCCCCGTGACCTCCCGACCGCCACCAGTCCCGCCTGAGTTACCACTGACAGTGCCGACCAGCGTACGGCCAGTCGTCCCCCCACGTCAGGGGGTCGAGGCGAGCGCCCTGCGGCTCACCGCTCGCCTTCCACCTCAGCACCCGTGACGAGCACGCCGTGGTGCGTGCCGTCCGGGGCGACGAGTTTCGGCTGGAGGGTCAGGCAGATCCGGTGCGTCCGCGACGACTCGGCCTGTGTCTCACCGCCCGCCTCCACCACCCAGAACCGCACCTTTCCCCCGGCCCCGCCCGTCCGCCCCACGGCGACGGTCGCCTCGATCTCCACCGGCCCCAGCTCGAACCGCACGGGGCCGTCGCCGCCACCGGCCAGCGCGGAGTTCAGCTCGTGCCTCAACTCCCGGATCATTTCGGCTAGTTCGACCATGCCGGGATCCTAGCCCCTGTCGTCGCGCTCCCGTCCGCCTCGCGACGCGTCGCCGGCGCGCAGGGACTCGACCGCCGGTCCGGCCGGCGTAGCGACGACCGCGTCGGCCGCCGGGAGGGTGGCCGCCGGGTCGGCGGTGCGGGTGAAGACGGCCACGGCGTAGCGGCCGCCGTCGGGGTACCCGACGGCGCCGACCTCGATGCGCGGCGTCGAACAGGGTGCCGGTCCTGGCCGGCGGCATGGACGCCGTCGAGGGGGAAGCCGGGGGCCTGGTGGGTGCGGCCGGGCCTGGTTCCGGGAGGTTTGCGAGCTGTTTCCGGGAATGCGTCGGGGCCCGCACCTGAATGGGTGCGGGCCCCGGTCTGCAATACGCGTCAGGCGGGAACGATGTTCTCGGCCTGCGGGCCCTTCTGGCCCTGCGTCACGTCGAAGGTCACCTTCTGGCCTTCCTGAAGCTCGCGGAAGCCCGAGGTGGCGATGTTCGAGTAGTGAGCGAACACGTCGGCGCCGCCACCGTCCTGCTCGATAAAGCCGAAGCCCTTTTCCGCGTTGAACCACTTCACGGTGCCAGATGCCATATTCAATCTCCCTTAAAAACGAGTGCTCCTGTCACGCTAGCACAGTCCTGGGTTTATGGCCTGGGCATTTCCGGTGCATCCGAATTCCGTTTTTGGCTGCAGACATTCTGCAGCCGCTGCGACAGATATACGTCGGCCCCGGCCCGTGGTCCTATTCCTGGCCCTTCAGCTGCCGCCGGGCCTCCGCCAGCTGGTCCTCCAGCGTGATGATGCGGCAGGCGGCGTCGATCGGGGTGCCCTGGCCGACCAGTTCGCGGGCGCGCGCGGCCATGCGCAGCTGGTGGCGGGAGTAGCGGCGGTGGCCGCCCTCCGAGCGCAACGGCTCGATCAGCCTGGCCTCGCCGAGGGCTCGCAGGAAGGCGGGCGTGGTGTCGAGGACGGCGGCGGCCCGGCCCATGGTGTAGGCGGGGTAGTCGTCGTCGTCGAGGTTGTCGACGGTGAAGGCGGGATCAGCGGGCACACGATCAGGGGGCACACAAAAACCCTAGCCTGAGCGAGGGGCGATATCTGCGTCGGCCGCAACAGAATCGCCCCCCGTCGCCCGCCCGGCGTTCAGCGGGTCGGACCCGCGATCAGAGGCCGAACTCCTGCGGCGACAGGCCCAGCACCGAGCACGCCTCCCGCAGCACCTGCTCCTCGGCCGGCGCGATGTAACCGTCCGCCCCGGCGATGACGAAGCCGGTCTGGACGACCGCACGGGCCTCCGCCGGCTTCTTCGCCGCCTTGGCGATCTCCTGCATGACCTGGTTCTTGCCCTGCGGGAAGTCGAACGTCAGCTGGTCGACGTGCTTGCTGAACCGCTGGCGCAGCTGCTCCGGCGGGAAGTTCTGCAGGACGTCGTTGTTCAGGATCAGCGACTCCATCTGCTGCCGCTCGGTCGGGTCGACATGCCCGTCCGCCGCCGCGACCAGGGCGCACATGGCCATGCTGGCATCCCGGTAGGCGCCGCTCTTCAGCTCCGTCTTCAGCGAGCTGAGCTGCGACTTCAGCGTGCTCACCAGCTGGGCCCGAGAGCCGCCGGAGGATCCGGAACCCGGCCGGCTCCGACCGCCGAACGCGCCCTGGCCCGCGGGCCCGCCGTGCCCGCCCTGTGCGCCGGAGCCGCGCGCGCCCTGGGCCTGCTGCTGCAGACCCTTGGCCTGGTCCTTGATCCGATCCCACATAGCCATCCCGTGCCACCTCGGCTTCAGCCGTGTCGTTCCGGTCGTCGGTGTGCGTGCGCACACGTCGTCGTGGCAACGCCTGCCCCGTCCCCGGAGTTCCATGGCCGCGCCCGGACGGCCCAAGGTGAGTGACGCAGATCACTCCGATGTGACGATCACTTCTGTGCGCCCCGCCGGTCGTCACCGTGTCGAACCTCAGCACTCCTCCGGCAGACAAGGACGTGACCGCATGACCGCACAGGTGAAGGGCCCCGCCGGCTACTTTCCCTCGATCGAGAAGAAGTACGGCCGTCCCGTGGCGGAGTGGAAGGACCTGATCCGCGCCTCGCCCCTGACCAGGCACATGGAGCTCGTCGCCTGGCTCAAGTCCGAGCACGGACTGGGCCACGGCCACGCCAACGCGCTCGTGGCCCACACCCTCGCCGAGGGCACCGGCAGATAGGCCCGCCCTGGCCCGGGGGGGGGGGGGGGGGGGGGGGGGGCCCCCCCCCCCCCCCCCCCCCCCCCCGCGCCCGGATCAGACGAACGCGCTCTGCCCGCTGATCGCCTTGCCGGCGATCAGCGTCTGCATCTCCTGCGTGCCCTCGTAGGAGTACAGGGCCTCGGCGTCGGCGAAGAACCGTGCGATGTCGTGGTCCAGCAGGATCCCGTTGCCGCCGAAGATCTCACGGCACCGGGCGACGACCTCGCGCATCCGGGAGGTGACGAAGGCCTTGGCGAGCGCCGAGTCCTGGTCGCGGAAGATGCCGGAGTCCTGGAGCCGGGCGAGCTGCACGAGCATGCCCCAGGACGCGGTGATGTCGCCCAGGCAGTTCACCAGGTGGTCCTGCACCAGCTGGAACCCGGCGATGGGGCGACCGAACGCATGGCGCTCCTTGGCGTACTCCAGCGCCAGTTCGCACGCGCCGATCATCACGCCGAGGGCCATCCAGGCGACGCCGCCGCGGGTCTGGCGGAGGATCTCCGCGACATCACGGAAGCCGTTGATCCGCTGGAGCCTGTTCGCCTCCGGCACCCGGACGCCGCTGAGCGTGATCCGGGCGTTCTGCACGATGCGCAGCGCGATCTTGCCCTCGATCTTCTCCGGCCGGAAGCCCGGGGTGCCCTTCTCCACGACGAAGGCCTTGACCTGGTCGTCCCCGACGTCCCTGGCGAACACCACGACGAGGTCGGCGAGGGTCGCGTTGCCGATCCACTTCTTCGCGCCGTCGAAAATCCAGGTGTCGCCCTCGCGCCTGGCGGTCGTCCGCATGCCGCCCGCGACGTCCGGGCCGCCTTCCGGCTCGGTCAGCGCGAAGGCGCCGATCTTGTCCAGGGTGGCCATCGGGGGCAGGAACCGCTCGCGTTGCTCCTCGCTGCCGCCCGCGTAGAGGGAGTAGAACCCAAGTCCGTTGTGCACGCCGAAGAACGTGCAGACGGAGGCGTCGGTGCGGGCCATCTCCATGCCCAGCATGCCGCCGAGCAGGTGGCTGACGGCCGGCTTGTGCTCACCGTAGCCCTCGTAGCCGAGCGCGATCAGACCGCTGCCGCGGAACTTCTCGATCAGCTCCGGCGGCAACTCCTCTCTGGCCCAGGCGTCGTATGCCCTCCGTCCGGGATGCCGAACGGCGTTGACAGGAGAGGCCGCCGCCTTCCATCATCATTCCACTAATCAAGTAGTTAAATGGTGGTGGATGACGTGAGTGACGGTCAGTACGCCGGGGACACGGCGTTGGAGGCCTCCGGCGTGGGGGTGCGCTACCGGCGGGGGTGGGCCCTGCGGGACTGCTCCTTCCGGCTGCCGGCCGGGCGGGTCTGCGGACTCGTCGGGCCCAACGGGGCGGGCAAGACCACGCTGTTGGGTGTCGCCGCGAACATGCTGGAGCCGACGGAGGGCACACTCCGGGTGTTCGGCGCCGCCCCCGAGTCGGCGGAGGCGGGCCGGCGCACGGCGTTCCTCGCCCAGGAGAAGCCGCTGTACCGCCGCTTCACGGTGGCCGAGACCCTGCGGCTGGGGCGGGAGCTGAACCCCGGCTGGGACCAGCGGGCCGCCGAAGACATCGTGCGGGCCGGGAACGTGCCGCCGCACGCCAGGGTCGCCACCCTCTCCGGCGGGCAGCGCACCCGCGTCGCCTTCGCGCTCGCCTTCGGCAAGCGGCCCGACCTGCTGCTCCTCGACGAGCCGATGTCCGACCTCGACCCGGTCGTACGGCACGAACTCATGGGCACGCTCATGGCCGAGGCCGCCGAGCGCGGCACCACCGTGCTGATGTCCACCCACGTCCTGGCCGAGCTGGAGAACGTCTGCGACCACCTCGTCGTCATCGCCTCCGGAGGAGTGCGCCTCGCCGGTGACGTGGACGAGCTGCTCGCCGTGCACACCCTGGTCAGCGGCGTCCGCGAGGACGAGGGCCTGCCCGCAGGCCTGGCCCGGCACACCGTCGTCGAGTCCCGCACCACCGGAAGGCAGTTCACCGCGCTCATACGTGCCGAGGGGCCGGTCACCGGCCCCTGGGACACCGTCACACCCACCATGGAGGAACTCCTGCTCGCCCATCTGCGCTCCGCCGCGGCGTCCCCGCTGATCACCCCGACCGCGCAGGTGCACGACTCCCGGACGGTGACCGCATGAGCGCCGTCACCGGCACGCCGGTCACCACCGGGACCGGGGTCCCCGCCGCCCGCCGCCTCCGGCTCGGCGGCATGACCTGGCTGGTCGGGCGCCAGCACCGGGCCGCGTTCCTGACGGTGCTCGGCGGGAGCGCGCTCCTGCTGGCGTGGATCGTCTTCCAGCGCGCCCGTCTGACCGACTTCCTGACCGGCTACGGCTGGCCCGCCAACGACCTCGCGGAACTGGGCCCGGAGTTCGAGCCCTACGCCGCCGCCTTCGGTCCCGTCTCCATCGCGCTGGGCCTGATCCCGGTGGTGCTCGGCGTGTTCGTCGGCGCCCCGCTGCTCGCGGGCGACCTGGAGCACGGCACCGCCAAGCTGGTCGCCGCCCAGAGCGCGACCCGCACCCGCTGGCTGGCCACCAAGCTGGGGCTGACCGCGCTGGTGCTCACGGTGAGCACGGTCGCGCTGTCGCTCGCGTTCGGCTGGTGGTGGGCGCCGGTCAAGGAGCAGACCACGGTCCTGGACTGGACGAGCGGTGCCGCCTTCGACACCACCGGACCCATGCTCGTCGCCCTCACCCTCTTCACCGTCGTGTGCGGTGTGGCGATCGGCGTGGTGCTGCGCCGCACGCTGACGGCGATGGTGGTCACCTTCGTGTTCACGGTCGGCGCCCGGATCGCGTGGGGCGAGGCGCGGCCGGCGCTCGGCGACGTGGTCACGGTCACCACGGACGAGGGCGTCGTCGCGGAGAACTCGTTCCCGGTCCTGCCCGACGCCGCGTACCAGATCGACCAGTCGTATCTGACCGGCAGCGGCGAGCTGCTCGGCTGGAGCACCTGCGTCCGGTCGGAGACGGAACAGGCGCGCGAGCTGTGCCTGAAGCAGGCCGACGTGGTCGGCTGGTCGGTGGACTATCTGCCGATCTCCCAGATGGCCGGCATGCAGTGGCTCGGCGCGGCGATCCTGTTCGCCCTGACCGCGGCCGTCGCGGCCTTCCTCTTCCTGTGGGGACGCAAGCGCCTCGTATGACCGTACGGGCCCCGCAGGGCGCCTACCGGCGGGTGGCGCCCTGCTTGGGGATGAGCCGCGACGAGGAGTCCCTCTCGCGCGAGGTCCGGGCGGAGGAACCGGCCGGCGGCTCCCGGCGGCCCTCCCGGGACGCGGAACCGCGGGATTCCTCGGTGCCGGGAGCCTGGAGGGGCGGGCGCGAGCGGTGCCGGGGCAGTGTCCGCCGGGGCGGACGGGTCAGCGTGATCTGCCTTACGAGCTGCTGAAAGCAGGCCAGCGCCGCCAGACCCGGCAGGGCAGCCGTCACGGTGTCGACGACCGTACGGGGGGCCTGCGCGACACATAAAAGCATCGCCGCGGTCGAAAAGAGGAGAATCACACACCAGGAGTGCACGGCCCGGCGCTGGTGGAGGGCGGCGCGCAGCACGGACAGCGAGGCCACCAGCCAGGGACCGTAGATCAGCAAGGGCCACAAGGAAACAATGCCGTCGTGAGTACGGGAAACGGAGAGGCGCAGGGGTTCGTAGACGGCCATTCCGCCGAAGAAACTCACGCTGCACGCGATGACGGCCGCCAGGGCGGCGAGAAATCTGCTGACCGCGCGGAGGGCGTTGCGGCCGACACGTTCGCGGGGCTTGCGGTGGCCTTTGGGGGAATCCCTCAGCGGTGGCAGTTCGGCCGTGATCTCCTGGAGATTGCCGAGCGGGGTGCCGGGGACGGGATCGGTGACCGAGGCGTCCGCCGCGGGAATGCCGGACGCCTCCTCCGCCAGCGCGTCCTGCAACATGAACGCGAGTTCCTCGGCGGGGTCCCAGGCGGCGTCCGGGGGAACCAGGGGGTTCGGGCCTGCCTCCGCCGGACCTCGATGCCGGCCGGTGCCATGGGTACCGGGCGGGTCGTAGGAGCCCTGCGGATCGTAGCCGCCACGAGGGTCGAAGGTGCCGCGGGAGTCATAGGTGCCGCGGGAGTCGTAGGTGCCACGGGATTCATGATTGCCATGAGTGCCATGGCTCTGTGTATACATAGCGAATTCTGGCGAATCCTGCTATTTCACCGGTGTGAAACCGGTCGCGGGCTGAGAGCCGAGCCACCTCCGGGCGAGATCGGCCTCGAGCTCGGCCATGACGTCCAGGAAATTTCGGAGAATCGGCTCGGTGGCCCGGAGAGCGACCGGAGGGCCGTCTTTGGTCAGAGTGCCGTTGATATCGGCCGAGCAGTGGGCCGGGGCCGGAATGTAAGTATAGGGACCCAGCGTCACCGCATGTCCCGCAGCCCTGCCCCCTCGCTGCTGACTCGCCAACAGGCCGAAAATACCGTCCCTGGTTGCCTTGGTCATATCCAAACTAACGGCACCCCATTCCGCCGGATGCGCAGCAAACGGGTGAAGGATTAAGGTAATAAAACGGTTGCCGCGTGTGACATAAAGTGATGACTCGCCTTACATTCTGGAGCACCGTCGATGATCGGACATCCGTGTCGGTGTGACCTGGATCACCGGTGACGGGTGCATAGCGACAGGCCCGCCGACGTCTTTACTCCAGGTGCAGGCAACCGGCGGGAGCGGGGACGGTGCGGATGGACCCGGCGGCTGCGACCGCGCGGGGCGAGCCGGAGGGCACCTCGGCGTCGGTCACCGGCCCGTGACCGCGAAACCGTGCCCCGTGGACGCCGGCGCCCACGTACCTTCGGCATACCCTGCGCCGAGCACGAACAAGGACGAACCAGTGACAGAACGAGGGACCGCCGCCGTGAAGGACCTACATCCGCTGCCCCGACGCACCCCGGTCCCGACCGATCACCCGGATCCCGTCCTGGACGTCGTCGTCCCGGTGTTCAACGAGGAGACGGACCTCGAGCCGAGCGTCCGGCGGCTGCACGCGCACCTGAGCGAAACCTTTCCCTACGCGTTCCGGATCACCATCGCCGACAACGCCAGCACCGACCGCACCCCGGAGATCGCCGCCCTGCTGGCCGGTGAACTGGCCGAGGTGGAGGGGCTGCGGCTCGACGAGAAGGGCCGCGGGCGCGCCCTGCACGCCGCCTGGTCCCGCTCGCCGGCCCCGGTGCTCGCCTACGTCGACGTGGACCTGTCGACGGAACTGGCCGCCCTGCTCCCGCTCGTCGCCCCGCTGATATCCGGGCACTCCGACATGGCGATAGGCACCCGCCTGGCCCGCGGCTCCCGCGTGGTGCGCGGCCCCAAACGGGAGATCACCTCCCGCTGCTACAACGCCCTGCTGCGCTCGACCCTCGCCGTGGGCTTCTCCGACGCGCAGTGCGGTTTCAAGGCGGTACGGCGGGACGTGGCGGAGCGGCTGCTGCCCCTGGTGCGGGACACCGGCTGGTTCTTCGACACCGAGATGCTGGTCATCGCCGAACGGGCCGGGCTGCGCATCCACGAGGTGCCGGTCGACTGGGTGGACGACCCCGACAGCCGGGTCGACATCGTCTCCACGGCACTGGCCGACCTGCGCGGCATCGCCCGGATCGGCTCGGCGCTGGCACGCGGCACCCTGCCACCGGCCGAACTGCGGCGCAGCGACGGCGCGGAGCCGTCGGGCGGGCTGGTGATGCAACTCGTGCGGTTCGCCGCCGTGGGCGTGGTGAGCACCCTCGCCCACCTGCTGCTGTACTCGCTGTTGCGCCCCGTGGTGGGGGCCCAGGCCGCCAACGCCGTGGCGCTGCTGATCTGCGCCATCGGCAACACGGCCGCGAACCGCCGCCTCACCTTCGGCATCCGCGGACCCGGCGGCGTGATGCGCCATCAGGCCAGGGGACTGGTGGTGTTCCTGCTCGGCCTGACGCTCACCAGCGGCTCGCTCGCGCTGCTGCACCAGGCGGCCCCGTCGGCCGGTCCGCGCGTCGAGCTCGCCGTACTGATCGCCGCCAACCTGACCGCGACCCTGCTGCGCTTCCTGCTCTTCCGGGCGTGGGTGTTCGGCACCCGGCCCCGGCGGCGGACGGAGCCCGGGGCCCCATGACCACGACGCTCCCCGGTCCGGCCGCCTGGAACGCGCGGCTGCCGGACCGGTCACCCGTGCCCGCACGCGGGCACCGCCTGCGCCCCGCGGCCGCTTCGGCCGGCAGAGCCTCGACGTGCTGACCTCCGTGCCCGTGGGGCGTGACGACTACCTCTTCGCCATGCCGTTCGTGGACACCCGCCGGCCTCCCCCGACGACGAGACCCCCGACGGCTCCACGCAGCCCACGCCCCCCGCCGCCACCGCTCCGGAGACCCCGCCACCGCACGCCCCAGCCACCCCGGCGGACCCCACCTCCCGGAAGTCACCCGCCGCCTCGCAGGTGCCGCCGACCCCACCGGCGCAGCCGGCCCCGCCACCGCAGCCGGCCCCGCCACCGCAGCCGGCGCCGCCCACCCCGCGGCCGCCCACCCCGCGGCCGCCCGCCCCCGGCGGCACCGCCGGTCCCCGTTCCCCGGCCGCCCCCGCCCCGGCGCGCCGGAGCAGGACCCCGTGCCCGAGCGCCCCGCCAAGCCGGTGGCACCCCGACCCGTCGTACGTCCCGCCGCGGCGCCCGACGACGTGGCGGGCAAGCCCTGCCCGGCCTGCGGCACGCCCAACCAGCCGGGCCGGCGGTTCTGCCGGCGCTGCGCGGCCGAGCTGGAGCCCGCCGCCGAGCCGGTGCCGCTGCCGTGGTGGCGGACGGTGTGGCCGTTCCGCCGCCGGGTGCGGGCGAGTTCGGGCCGTGCCTGGCGGTTCTTCGTGATCCTGGCGGTCGTGCTGGCCCTGTGCGCGGGCGGCTTCCTGCTCCTCCCCGCCGGACGCGCCCTGATCGAGGACACCCGCGACAAGCTGGGCAAGGCCAAGCCCGTGACCCCGGCGAACATCGAGGCGAGCGCGGAGGTCGCACGGCACCCGGCGACGAACACCACGGACGGGCTGAGCAACCGCTACTGAGGCGCGCCCACGGCGGGCGCCTCGGTGACGTACACCTTCCGCGAGCCGTTCCGGATGGTCGACCTGACCATCACCAACGGAGCGTCTGCGAAACCGCAGGACTACGCCCGTCAGGGGCGCGCGCTCCAGCTGGACATGGAGGTGACGACGCGGGACGGCGGGAAGCGCCACGAGGTGCTCCCGCTCAGCGACAAACCGGGTCCGCAGACGATCCCCACCGGGATCAGCGACGTGACGGCGGTCCGCCTGGTACTGCAATCGCCCGTCGGGCAGGCCCAGGGCCGCCATCTGGCCCTGGCGGAGGTGGAGTTCTTCCAGCGCGGCTGACCGGAGAGCGTGCGCCCGCCCTGCCCCGCGCCGCGGCGCGAAGGCGCCCACGCCGTCAGGCCCCGAGCCCCGTGACCCTCACCGGCCGCCCGTCGGCGGCCCGTACGGCGGCGTCGCCGCAGCAGTTGCCGAACAGGACGTGGAGCCGCTCGCCCCGATGGGCGAGGTACGCAACCGCGGCAGCCACGCGGCGAGTTCGCCCTCGTCGTACGCGTGCCGGAACCCGTCCGCCTGCTCCCGGTGCCCCAGGCGGCACCACGCCGGTGGAACCGCCCGACGGACCGCCGGCGCGGCCCTCAGCTCGGGTGGATCACCAGCAGGGCGACGTCGTCGCTCCGGTGCGCGCACTCCCGGGCGTCCCGGACGAGGGTGTCGGCGAGGGCCTCCACCGGCTGGTCGCCGGCCCGCGCGAGGCGGCCCGCGAGGTCGTCGACGACCTCGTCGAGGTCCACACCGGGGACCTCGACCAGGCCGTCGGTGTAGAGGACGAGCACGGCGCCGGGCGGCAGGGTGATCCCGGTGGCCGGGTAGGTGGCGGTGGCGTCGATGCCCAGCAGCAGGCCGGGCGGCACGCGGAGCACCTCGGTACGGCCGCCGGGGTGCCGCAGGACGGGCGGCGGATGGCCGGCGGTGGCGAGGCAGGCGCGGTGGCGCGCGAGATCGAGATGGACGTAGAGACAGCTGGTGAACAGGCCGGGGTCGAGGTCGGTGAGCAGCCGGTTGGTCCGGGTGAGGACCTCGCCGGGGCTCGACCCGGCGGTGGCGTGGACCGCCGTGCGGACCTGGCCCATGAGCGCGGCGGCCTGCACGTTGTGGCCCTGGACGTCCCCGATGGCCGCGGCGGCGGTGGTGTCGTCGAGCCGGATCAGGTCGTAGAAGTCGCCGCCGATGCCCGTGCCGTGACCGGCGGGGAGGTAGCGCGCGGCCACGTCGAGTCCGGGTATCCGGGGCAGGGTGTGGGGCAGCAGCCCGGCCTGCAGGCTGTGGGCGAGCCGGTTCGTGGCGTCGTAGAGGCGGGCGCGGTCCAGGGCCTGGGCGATCAGGCCGGCGAGTGAGGTGAGGACGGCGCGCTCCTCGACGGCGAAGGGGCGGGACCGGTCGTAGGCCAGGACCAGCGAGCCCACCGGGCGCCCGGACGTGATCAGGGGCAGGAAGGCCCAGGCGGCCATGTCGTCCTGGAGCACCGCCGGAGGGTAGGCGCGCTTCAGCCCGGCGAAGTCGGCGAAGAAGGCGGGGACGCCGGTGGTCAGGCAGCGCGCCGCCGGGGTGGCCGAGGTCAGGGGCGCGGCGTCGAAGCGGCTCATCAGGTCGGCGGAGTAGCCGCGGTGGCCGATGATCCGCAGCCTGCCCTCCTCCGCGGTCATCAGGGCGAGGGCCTGCGCTCCGGTGGCGGGCAGGACCAGGTCGGCGACCCGGTCCACCACGTCCCGCACCCCTGCCGCCTCCGTGAGGGTCGCCGCCAGATGCATCAGGTGGTAGAGCGCGGCGGCCCGGCCCCTGGCGGACGGCGGGGCGGGGCCGGGCGAGAGCGCCGCGTCCGGGGCCTGCGCCGCGAGGACGGGCGCGATCCGCACGCTGACGCCCGAGCCGTCCGGATAGAGACGGAAGGACAGCCAGCGGTCGGGTGGGCGCAGGGCGGTGAAGGACGTGGGCCGGCGGCTGACGACGGCGGCCCGGTAGCGGTCCTCGGCGACCGGGTCGTTCAGCCACGGCAGCACTTCCCAGGGCCGGGCTCCCAGCAGTTCGGGCGGGGCGGCGCCGAGGAGGGCGGCGGCGCTGGCGGTGACGAAGGCGATCCGGCCGTCCATGTCCAGCGCGCAGCAGCCGCCGGGGAGGCGCTCGGCGAACTCCTGCCCGGACTGCGTGCGGGCCGTCCAGGACGGATCGGCGCCCGGCGCGGGCACGAGGACGGGCTCGGCGTCGTGCACCACGGGGTGGCCGCTGTCGGCGGCGGTCCGCAGCATCGCTCCCATCCGCCGGCAGACCTCGCCGATCGCGTCCCGCTCCCGCTCGCGCAGCCGCGCCGGGTGCGACGCGGACCACTGGAGCACGAGCCCGCCCCACCGCGCGCCGTCGGTGGTGATCGGCGCGGCGGCCAGCACGAAGGGGTACGGCAGGACGAGGGCCATCTGCGGATAACGGCGGGCCAGCTCCTCCTGACTGCCGAGCCACACCAGACGGTGCTCGCGCACCGCGTCGGCCACCGGCGTGGTGGCACCGAGGGCGACCCGCCCCCACGGCGCGGCCACCTCCCACGGCACGCCGCTCAGCACCGCCAGCCGCAGCACCCCTCCGCCCGGTTCCGGCAGATACACGGCGCCCACGCAGGCGCCGCTGTCCCGCATCCCCTGCACCAGGGCGTCCGCGAGCGACTCCGCGTACATAAAGGGACGATACGCCCGGACGGAGGGGGTGGCACTCCGGCCGGGCGGCCGGGCCCGCCCGTGCGCCGGTGACCACCGCCACCCGGGAGGCGCGGGCGAGGGGCGGGGCGGCGCCTTTGCCGCCCCGCCCCGCCGGGGTGCGCCGGTCAGCGGACCGTCCGCGCCGCCTTCTCGATGACGTCGGTGACGGCGTCCGGGTGGGACACGCTCACCGCGTGGGAGGACGGGATCTCCGAGATCCTGGCCTTGGCACGCTCGGCCATGTAGACCTGCAGTTCCCGGGGGATGATCCGGTCCTTCGTCCCCACCACGGCCCAGGAAGGGATGGTCTTCCAAGCGGGCTCACCGGAAGGTTCGTCGAGGGCGGTGGCGGCCCCCGGACGCTGCGTGACCGCCATCACACCGGCGGTACTCGCGGGGACGTCCGCGCCGAACGCCTTGTGGAACTTGGACTGCTCGATGTAGAAGTCGACGTCCTTCGAGCCGTCGGGGTTGGTGATCGGCACGGGGCGGAGCACCTTGCCGATGACGCTGCCCTCGAACCTGCTCACCAGCTCGTTGGCGCTCTCGCCCTTCTCGGGGAGGAAGGCGTCGGCGTACACCAGCGCCTTGACGTTGCCGGAGCCGTGCGCGGCGTTGCTGATCACCGTTCCGCCGTAGGAGTGCCCGACCAGCACCACCGGCCCTTCGATGCCGGCCAGCACCGCCTTGACGGCGGCGGTGTCGATGCTCACGCCCCGCAGCGGGTTGGCCGCGGCCACCACCGGGTAGCCGTCCTGCTTCAGCCTCTTGATGACGCCGTTCCAGCTGGAGGAATCGGCGAACGCGCCGTGGACGAGCACGACGGTCGGCTTGGCGGACTTCTGGGGAGTGCTCTTGGCGGCACTCGCCGGACCCACCGACGTGGCGAAAAGCGCGGTGGCTACCGTTGCGGTGGCCATGAGCGTGAGAGGCGTGCGGGCACGCCGGAAACGCGAATGACGGTACATGAAGCGCCCTTTCGAGGCAGAGGTGTCAGCCATGCCCGATGGATGGACATGGCGCAGGTGCGGCAGGAGGCTGCCGCGGTCGGGGAGAGGCGGACCGTGGGCGGCGGGCGGGAGCCGACATGGGGGCTCGCCCCGCCTGTCCACGGTGCGCCCGCAGAGCGAGGTCCGCGCGCACCGGCGCCGAGGCGGTGAGCAGCTACGGGGCCGCGAGTCCTTCAGGCGCCGCGGGTGACGGGCGCGGAACCCTCAGTTGCCGTGGAGGACGGTACGCAGGGTGCGGACGGCCTGCTCCATCGCGGCGGTCGTGGCCTGCGTGGGCCGCAGGGGGTTGAGCATCAAGAAGTCGTGCAGGATGCCGTTGTAGCGGACGCTCGTGGTGGGAACGCCGGCCTGGGTCAGCTTGCGGGCGTAGGCCTCGCCCTCGTCCCGCAGCACGTCGTTCTCGTCGACGATGACGAGCGCGGGCGGCAGGCCCGCCAGCTCCTGCAGGCTCGCCCGCAGCGGCGAGGCGGTGATCTCCGCCCGCTGCGCGGGATCGGCTGTGTAGCAGTCCCAGAACCAGGCCATGCCCTTGGCCGTGAGGAAGGGACCGTCCGCGAACTCCCGGTAACTGTCGGTGTCCTGGGCCGCGTCGGTGACCGGGTAGTACAGCGACTGGTGCACGAAGGTCACGTCGCCGCGCTGCTTGGCCATGATGGTCAGTGCCGCGGTCATGTTGCCGCCCACGGAATCGCCGGCCACCGCCAGACGCGAGGCGTCGAGGCCTTCCTCCGCGCCCTTCGCGATGATCCACCGAGCGGTCGCGTACGCCTGCTCGATGGCGACCGGGTACCTGGCCTCGGGCGAGCGGTCGTACTCGACGAAGACCACGGCGGCGTTCGCCCCCACGGACAGCTCGCGCACCAGGCGGTCGTGGGTTGCGGCATTGCCGAGCACCCAGCCGCCGCCGTGCACGTAGAGGACGACCGGCAGGGTGCCCCGGCTGCCGGCCGGCTTGACGATCCGGACCCGCACGTCGCCCACCCCGGCGGGCACCGTGGTCCACTTCTCCTCCACGTCAGGCTTCTCCACCGGCGCCGCCTGCAGGTCGTCCAGGACCTTCCGGGCGCCCTCCGGTCCGAGTTCGTACAGGAACGGCGGGCTGGCCGTCGCATCCGCGATCTCCTGCGCCGCAGGCTCAAGAACGGGCTTGGTCATCACTGCACTCCTGGGGTTCGGCAGGCTATTTCCTTCTTTGACCCTTATGACAGGGAACCTGCGGGACGTGTGACACGGGCCGGGCGCCCGCCGGTGGGCCGTGCGCCAGCGGCACCCACGTCGCCACCCTCGCCACCCTCGCCGGCGTGCTCGGCGTGCTCGGGCCGCCCGGGAGCGCCGCGCCCGGGACGGCCACAGGTGGAGCCTTCCGGCGGCCGGCCGTGTTCTCCCGCACCGATCCGGCCCCGGCCGCCAGGAGCGCCGTGCGGCAGCCGCAACGCCTCCTTGCCGGGATCCGCCCCGTCGGCCCCGGCTGTCAGGGGTCCGGACGGCGCCCTCGGGCCCGGGGTGGCAGGGCGGCCCGGCCCGGCGATCGGGAATCACGGTTGCCGTGCCTGTTCCGTACGGCGGTCCGGGAGGTAGCGTGGTGGGGAAGGCCCCTGAAGGAGGGCGATTCGATGCCGTGGTTCGTATGGCTGCTCGCCGCCGCGGCGTTGGGCGCTGCGGAGTTCTTCACCCTGACGCTGGTCTTCGGGTTGCTGGCGGGCGCCGCGCTGGTCGCCGCCGTGGTCGCCGGTGTGGGCGTCGGCCTGCTCGGCCAGCTCCTGGCCCTGGGGGTGGCCGCGGCAGTGGGCCTCTTCGTCGTCCGCCCCGTCGCGCTGCGGCAGATGGCGCAGCAACCCCTGACACGCGAGGGCAGTGACGCGCTGATCGGCAAGCGGGCCGAGGTCGTGCAGGAGGTCACCGCCACCCGCGGCCTGATCAAACTGTCCGGCGAGGAGTGGTCCGCCCGCGCCTACGACGAAAGCCTTGTGATCCCGGTGGGAGCGCTCGTGGACGTCATGGAGATCGAAGGCGCCACGGCCCTCGTCTACCCCCGCGAGCTCCTTCCATGAACGGCTGAACACACAGCAACGGAGGCACGGTGGATCCAGTGGTCATCCTCACCCTCGTGGCGGCCATCGTCGTCGTCTTCCTGGTGGCTTCCACCGTGCGGATCGTCCCGCAGGCGCGCCGCTACAACATCGAACGCTTCGGCCGGTACCGCCGGACACTGCAACCCGGCCTGAACCTGGTCGTGCCGGTGGCGGACCGCATCAACACCAAACTCGACGTGCGCGAGCAGGTCTATTCGTCCGACCCCAGGCCGGTGATCACCGAGGACAACCTCGTGGTGAACATCGACACCGTGCTCTACTACCAGATCACCGACCCGCGGGCGGCGGCCTACGAGGTCGCCGACTACCTGCAGGCGATCGATCAGCTCACCGTGACCACGCTGCGCAACGTCATCGGCAGCATGGACCTGGAGGAGACGCTCACCTCGCGCGAGGAGATCAACTCCCGGCTCCGGGCCGTCCTCGACGACGCCACCGGCAAGTGGGGCATCCGGGTCAACCGTGTCGAGATCAAGGCCATCGATCCCCCGCACACCATCAAGGAGGCGATGGAGAAGCAGATGCGGGCCGAGCGTGACAAGCGCGCGGCGATCCTGCACGCCGAAGGGGAGCGACAGGCCAAGATCCTGACCGCGGAAGGCACGAAGCAGAAGGACATCCTGGAGGCGCAGGGCACCCAGCAGGCCATGATCCTGCGGGCGGACGGCGAGGCGAAGGCGGTGGAGCTCGTCTTCCAGGCCGTCCATCGCAACAACGCCGACCCGAAGGTCCTGGCCTACAAGTACCTCGAGACGCTCCCGCACCTGGCGAGCAGCGACAACAACACGTTCTGGGTGATCCCGGGGGAGCTGACCGAGGCGGTGCGGACCGTCACCCGTGCGTTCGGTGAAGAGTCGACGGCGGGTACCGCCGGGGCCGCGCAAGCCGAGGAAGCAGTCACCGCCGGCGCCGGCGCCGACGACACGCCCGGCGAAGCCCGTACTCCGGAACTCGACGCGGGCTGGACGGTCTCGCTCGACGCCGCCGCGGCCGCCGACGAGGCGGAGAAGCAGGCCGCGGCCGCCGTGAGCGACGCCAAGGCGGAGGCCGAGGCGGCGAGATCGCCCCAGGCGCCGCGCCGGGGTCAGACGTCCGGCGGTTGAGCCCGGCCCCGGTTGCCGAGCCGCTCGCTGAACCTGCCGGCGGCGACAGCGGTGCTCGCACGGTCGCGGTCCAGGGCGGCCTGCTGGGCGCGGGAGGTCCGCCCGGTCACCGCCGGTGCGGGCCTGCTGGGCCCGGGAGGCCGCCCGGTCACTGCCGGTGCTGATGCTGCCCCGGCGCCTGGGGCTTCGCGGCGTCCGGGTCGGCGGTCTCGCCCTGGATCACCCGGGGCGCCGCCCGGTCGTCCTCGTCCTTCATCGCCCTGGCCTCCGCCTTGAGGATCCGTGCCGACTTGCCCGCCGAGCGGGCCAGTTCGGGAAGCTTCTTCGCGCACAGGACGGCGATGACGACGATGAGGATGATCGCGAGCTCGCTCAGTCCGAACATCAGGGTCCTGTCCTTCTGGAGAGGTCGGTGGCATGTGCGCGCAGGTTGCGCGTCCACCTGAATCTACAGCACTGTAGAAATATGGGTAGACGGCCTCCGGCGCGCTTCTTCCCTACGATGTATCGCTCGATGTATCGCACATGACGCGCAGATCAGCGGAAGGGAGACAGGGCATGGCGGATGACCGGCAGCGTTCCCGGCGCCGGGGACAGGGCGAACTGGAGGCGCTGGTCCTGTCGGCTCTGCTGGAGGCGGACGGACCGGTGACGGCCGGCTGGGTGCAGGAACGGCTGGGCGGCGATCTCGCCTACACGACGGTGATCACGATCCTGACCCGGCTGCTCGCCAAGGGCGCGGTGACCCGGGAGCGGGCGGGCCGGTCCTTCGCGTGGACGCCCGCGTCGGACGAGGCGGGTCTCGCGGCGCACCGGATGCGCAAGGTGCTGGACGCCGAGAGCGACCGGGAGGCCGTGCTGGCCAGCTTCGTCACGGGGCTCGGGCCCGACGACGAGCGGCTGCTGCGCGAGCTGCTGGGTCAGTCCCGCGACGAAGGGGAAGACTGACGCCGTATGGGGGTCTTCGTCTTTCTGCCGCTGGTCCTGCCGCTGACGGCGTGGCCGATCGCGCGCCTGGCCGAGCAGCATCTGCATCCCCGCACCTCGACGAGGCTGCTGACCGGTGTCGCCGCGGTGATGGCGATGTGCAGCACGGTGTGCCTGGGGCTGGTCATGGTGGTGGGCACCGCCCAGCTGCCCGGCAACCCGCTGCCCGACGGCTGGTCGGACCCCGAGGTGCGGGCGGCGGTGCCGTACGACGAGGTCGTCGGCAAGGCGGCGATCCCGGCGCTGTGTGCCGTGGTCGTGGCCTGCGCCCGGACCCTGTGGCGGCACGGAAGGGTACGCCGACACGCACACCGCGCGCTGGCCGGGCTGCCGGGGACCACGGTGGCCGTACTGCCCGACGAGGTGCCGTACGCGTACGCGCTGCCGGGCGGCCGACGGGGCCGGGTGGTGGTGACCACCGGCCTGCTGGACCGCCTCGAACCCGCCGAGCGCCGGGCCCTGTTCGCCCATGAGAGGGCCCATCTGGCCGCCGGGCACCACCGTTTCCTGCTCGCCGTCCAACTGGCCGCGCGGGCCAACCCGTTCCTGCGCCCGCTGCGTACGGCGGTGTCGTACACCGCCGAGCGCTGGGCGGACGAGGAGGCGGCCCAGACGGTGGGCAGCCGCCGGACGGTGGCGTGCGCCATCGGCAAGGCCGCGCTGGTGTCCCGCGGCACGCCGGTCGTGACACTGGCCGGCTTCGCCGCACCGGGGCCGGTGCCGCGCCGGGTGGCCGCGCTGCTCGGGCCGGCTCCGGCGGTGCGCCGCTGGCCGTCGCTGTTCACCTCGGTGGGGCTGGCGGCGTGGTGTGCGGCTGTCGGGACGGCCGTGTCGGCGATGTCGTCCGCGAACGCGGCGGTGACGATGGTCCTCATCCTGCACGCGGCGACGCCCCTTTGAGCGTGGCACGCCCTGCGCGCGGTGGTGCCGGGGCGGGGCGCTGCCCGCGTCCCGCCCCGGCACCAGACCGACCGCCGGTCAGAGGTCGAACTCGTGCGGCGGCAGGTCGAGCGTGTAGCACGCCTCCCGGACCACGGCCTGCTCGTCCTTGTCGAAGTCGCCGTCGGCGCCGCCGATGACGATGCCGATCTGGATGACGGCACGTGCCTCGGCGGGCTTCTTCTTCGCCTTGGCGATCTCCTGCATCACGCTCACCTTGCCGAAGTCGAAATCGGCGGCCAGGCGGTTGAGGTTCTCCTCGAAACGCCGGCGCAGATCGTCGGCGGGGAAGTTCTGCAGCACCTCGTTGGTCGCGATCAGCTGGGCCACGCGCTGTCGCTCGGAGGGGTCGACGGTGCCGTCGGCAGCGGCGACGAGCGCGCACATCGCCATGCTCGCGTCGCGGAAGGCGCCGCTCTTGAGGTCGTTCTTCTTCGCCATCAGCTGGGTCTGCATCGTCGATGCGGACTCCTTGAGGCGGTCCCACAGGGCCATGAGGACTCCATTGACGGTCGTCGCCTACTTCTACAGTCTTGTAGAAGTTATCAGGAGGGGGCGGGTTCAGCCCTCCTCTTCCTCCTCCTCGCCTTCGAAGAAGTCCCCCACCTCGTCGACGACCTCGGCCGCGACCATGCCGCCGACGACCCCGGCCGCGAGCCCGGCCGCGCCCGCGGCGACGGCCGTGCCCATGCCGGGGCCGGAGTGGTGTCCGTCGTGGTGGTGGCCGTGGTGGCCGTGCCCGTGGTGGTCCTCGTGGCCGTACGCGGCGTGCGCCGCCCGGCCCTCCACCAGCAGCCGGATCCAGCCGTCGACCTCGGTGTTCCAGTCGCGGGAGTCGTGGTGGCCCACGGTGAAGCGGGTGAGCGCGTCGTGACCGGAGGAGAACAGGCCGCCGCGCTTGTCGGCCTCCAGGACCACCTCCAGACCGGCCGGGCCGGCGAGGAAGGTCAGCTCGATCTCGTTCACCTGGTGCGCGTACCGGGGAGAGGGAGTGATCTCGATCTCCTGGTAGAAGGGCAGCTGCTGCCCGGTGCCGCCGATGCGTCCGTACTCCAGGTCGGCGGAACGGAAGCCGAAGCCGAGCTGGCCGAGGGCCTCCAGGATCGCCTCCTGGGCGGGCAGCGGGCCGACGGTCAGCGGGTCGAGGTCGCCCTTGTCCCTCGCGCCCGCCACCGACAACTCGGTGCGCACGCCGAGGACGACGCCCAGCGGCTGGCCGTACAGCTCGGTGACCGGCGTCTCCCAGGGCAGCGTCACGCTGAACGGCACGGAGCGCTCCTCGCCCTCGGCGAGCCGGAAGCCGCCGCCGACGGTGAACCGCTCGAAGGTGACGGCGCCCTCGCTCTCGCCCTCGTCGTGTTCGGCCTCGACCCGGGCTACCAGCTCCAGGGTGATGTGCTCGATCTCGAAGTCGGCGGTGCCGCCCCTGAGGTGCACCTGGCCGGAGAGTGCGCCGCCGGGCCGGGCGGGGCCCGGGTCGAGGACCGTGTCGACCGTGGGGCCGCCCACGCCGAGCGAACCGAGCAGTCGTTTGAACACCATCGTGGCGTTCACTCCTTCACGTGCGTTTCCGTGGGAACAACCGGGTACGCCGGGTCGTTCTCTACAAGCGAGTAGAAGCATAGGATGGCCAGACCTGCGGGAGCGGGTGTCACGAACCCTCCAGGCGGGAAAGTCCGAAAACGGTCGACGCCCAGCGACCCACCGACCCGAGAAGGAGACACGAGCCCGCGATGGGTGAGCCTCCCAGTACCAGCCGTGCCATGCCCCGCACGCCGTCCCACGAGCACGAGGGAACGGGGGTGGCACGGTGACCGAGGTCCTGCTGCTCCTGCTGGCCCTCCTTCTCACCCTGGCCTGCGCGGTGTTCGTCGCGGCCGAGTTCTCGCTGACCACCGTCGAGCGCGGGGAACTGGAGCGCGCCGCCGAAGCCGGCGAGCGGGGCGCCGAGGGCGCGCTGAAGGCCGTACGCCGGCTGACCCTCCAGCTGTCCGGTGCCCAGCTCGGCATCACCGTCACCTCGCTGGTGATCGGCATGCTCGCCGAGCCGTCGCTGGCCGCGCTGCTGCGGGGCCCGCTCCAGGCGGCCGGCCTGGGCGGTGCCGCCTCTCCCGTGGCGACCGTGCTGGGCGTGGTCGTCTCCACCGTCGTACTGATGGTGGTCGGCGAGCTGGTGCCCAAGAACTGGGCGATCTCCCGGCCGCTGGCCGTCGCGAAGGTGGTCGCCGGGCCGCAGCGCGGCTTCACGGCCGCGTTCGGCCCGTTCATCCGGCATCTCAACGGCACCGCGAACCGTTTCGTGCGCCGCATCGGCCTGGAGCCCGCGGAGGAGCTGGCCTCCGCCCGCTCTCCCGAGGAACTCGGCGCGCTCGCCCGGCACTCGGCCGCCCGGGGCGCCCTGGAACCGGACTCCGCCGAGCTGTTCGTGCGCACCCTGCACCTCGGCGAACTGACCGCGGAGAACGTCATGACCCCGCGGGTCGACGTCAAGGCACTCGAAGCGCACGCGACGGCCGCCGACGCGGCCAACCTCACGCACGCCACCGGTCTGTCCCGCTTCCCGGTCTACCGCGACAGCCTGGACGAGGTCATGGGCACCGTCCACATCCGCGACGTCCTCGCCCTGGAACCGGGGAAGCGGCTCGTCACCCCGGTCACCGACCTGGCCACCGCGCCCCTGCTGGTCCCCGACAGCCTCACCGCCGACCGGCTGCTGGAGCGCCTGCGGGCCCATCGCACCATGGCCGTCGTCATCGACGAGTACGGCGGCACGGCGGGCGTCGCGACGATGGAGGACATCGTGGAGGAGGTCGTCGGAGAGGTCCGCGACGAGCACGACCCCGTCGAGGCCCCCAACCTGCTGCCCGCGCCCCGCAGCGGGGACGGCCGGGGCATCTGGGAGGCGGACGGCGGTGTCCGCCTCGACCAGCTCGCCGCCGAGCTGGGACTGACCGCACCCGAGGGACCGTACGAGACCGTGGCAGGCCTCGTCGCCACCCGTCTCGCCCGTATCCCGGCCGAGGGCGACACCGTCGACCTCGACGGCTGGCGGCTGGAGGTCATCGAGGTCGGCCATCACCGCGCCGACCGTGTCCGCATCACCGAACCCGCAACCGCCCGTCCGGTCCAGCTCGCAAAGGACGCCCGATGACCGCGCTGCAGCTCGCCATCGGCGCCCTGACGCTGCTGACCAACGCCTTCTTCGTCGGTGCCGAGTTCGCCCTCGTCTCCGTGCGCCGCAGCCAGATCGAACCCCGCGCCCAGGCGGGCCACAGGCGGGCGCGGTCGACCCTGTGGGCCCTGGAACACCTGTCCGCGATGATGGCCACCGCCCAGCTCGGCATCACCGTCTCCTCGCTGGTCCTCGGCGCGGTCGCCGAGCCGGCCATCGCGCACCTGCTGGAGCCCGCCTTCGAGGCGGCCCACCTGCCGCCCGCCCTGGTGCACCCGATCGCGTTCCTGATCGCGC
This sequence comes from Streptomyces sp. NPDC047706, assembly GCF_043204795.1. Lineage (NCBI taxonomy): Bacteria > Bacillati > Actinomycetota > Actinomycetes > Kitasatosporales > Streptomycetaceae > Streptomyces > Streptomyces sp. NPDC047706. The sequence goes on from NZ_JBIDCW010000002.1 coordinate 184,460, forward strand.
TGACCGTGGCGACGTATCTGCACATGCTGATCGGCGAGATGGTGCCGAAGAACATCGCGCTCGCCGCCCCCGTCCCCACCGCCCTGCTGCTCGGCCCGCCCCTGGTGGCCCTCACCCGGGCCCTGCGGCCGTTCGTGTTCGGGATCAACGCCTTCGCCAACACCCTGCTGAGACTGCTCCGCGTCGAGCCGAAGGACGAGGTCGAGGCCGTCTTCACCGACGACCAGCTCGCGCGCATGGTCGTCGAGGCGGGCGAGGCCGGGCTGCTCACCCCCGCCGACGGCGAGCGCCTGCGCGACGCGCTGGAGCTGGGAACGCGGCCGGTGGGCGAGATCCTCGTCCCCGCACGGCGCATGCACACCGTCGACCACACCATCACCCCGGCCGGGCTGGAGCGTGTCGCCGCCGGCGCGGGCTACTCCCGCTTCCCGGTCACCGGCCCCGACGGCACCCTCCTCGGCTACCTGCACATCAAGGACACCCTCGGCGCGGCCGACCGCGACCGGCCGTTCCCGCCCACCGCCCTGCACCCGGTCACCCGGGTGCGCATCGACACCCCGCTCGACGACACCCTCACCGCTCTGCGGGCCGAAGGCAGCCATCTCGCGGGTGTCCTCGGCGAGGGCGGCAAGGTCATCGGCTTCGTGACGATGGAGGACGTCCTGTCCGAGCTGGTGGGACCGGCCCCGGCCGCCGCCTGACCACCGGCCGCCCCGAGCGGGTGCGTGCGACAAGCGGGAGCGGCTGCGTCAGACTCTTCACTACGACGGACTTCTCACACCCGCCCGCACGAGGGGACTCGCGATGGATGTGCCGGTCTGGTTGTGGGTGGCGTTCGCCGTCACCGTCGTGGTGTCGCTGGCGGTGGACCTTCTGGCGCACCGCGAGGCGCATGTCATCGGCTTCAAGGAGGCCGCCGCCTGGAGCGCGGTGTGGGTCGGCCTCGCTCTCGTCTTCGGCGGGGTGGTCTTCCTGGTCCTCGGTACGACTCCGGGGGTGGAGTACACCACCGCGTGGCTGCTGGAGAAGAGCCTGTCGGTCGACAACCTCTTCGTCTTCGCGCTGATCTTCGCCTACTTCAGGGTCCCGCGCGAATACCAGCACCGCGTGCTGTTCTTCGGCGTCATGGGAGCGCTGATCTTCCGCGGTGTCTTCCTGACCGCCGGAGTAGCCGTGGTCAGCCGGTTCACCGCGGTCCTGTTCGCCTTCGCGGCCGTCCTCTTCTACAGCACCTACAAGATCCTCAAGGAGGAGGAGGACAGTTTCGACCCCGGCAAGAGCTTTGCCGTGCGGCTGCTGCGCAAGGTCATGCCCGTGCGGGACGAGTACGCCGGGATGAAGTTCTTCGTCAAGGAGGCCGGCAAACGGGTCGCCACGCCGCTCCTCGCCGTGGTCGCCGCCATCGAGGCAGCCGACCTGATCTTCGCCGTGGACAGTGTGCCCGCCGTCCTCGCGATCAGCGACGACGCCTTCATCGTCTACACGAGCAACGCCTTCGCCATCCTCGGCCTGCGCGCCCTGTACTTTCTGCTCGCAGGTCTGCTGGACCGGTTCCACTACCTCAGCACGGGACTGGCGCTGATCCTCTCCTTCATCGCCGTGAAGCTGATCCTCCAGGCATCCCACGAACTGTTCAGCAGCAGCATCCCGGAGATCCCGTCGCTGGTGAGTCTGGCCGTCATCGTCGTGGTCCTGGCCGGGTCCGTCGCGCTGAGCATCCGGTACCCACGCCCCATCGCCGAGATCGAGCCCTCCCCGGCCTCCCGGGAACATGACCACCCACCGGGAAGCTGATCTGCCGACGGTGTCGTCAGTCCGCCCGCGGCCTGTGGAAGCGGCCAGGAGACCGTCCGGGCGTGCCGGTGAGCCGGCCCGCCGTGTCGTGGACCGCCACGAGTGCCGCCCGGCGCCGGCGCAGCAGGTCGATCGCGCCGGCGACCGCGGCGTCCTCGGTCAGCCCGGGTACGGGCGGCCCGGCGCGGGCGTGTCACCATCCTCCCGGCCGAGTACGGCTGGCGCGGCTCGGTCACGACCCGGCCGCCTTGCCTGCCGGCACCCCACAGCGCCGTACGGCCCGGCGGTTACGAAGTCGCCTCCTCGCCCCGTCTCCGCTCGGGCTGCGGCCCGCGTTCGGAAGCGGAGCATTCCGGGTTGTGGCACGGGCCCGTCTTCCACACGGGTACGAACATCCCCATGGTCTTGTGCCGCCTGACCTCCACGTTCACGGGACTGCCGCACGCGGGGCACGCGCGGGTGGCCCCCTGTCGTGCCGTCGAACGCCTGTCAGCATCCATACCTGAAGAATAGGCACTCTTCGCCGGCAATTGGCGTTCAGTGTGCCCATCACGCACTGGACTCACGGCGGCAAGGCGCCCGGCCCGGCACGCACCGCACCGCACTTTCCGGTGGCCGGGCGCGAGAGCCCGGCTGCCGCGATGTTCCACGGACTCCAGCGGCCCTGCCCGCGGCCGTGACCCAGCCTTCGCCGCTGCCCTTGCGCCACCGCGGGACGCCTTCGGTGACGGAGACGGAGCAGAGAAGACCGGGGCAACCGCCCGGTCGTGCGGCGAGCCGAGGACACCGGCTGTTTTGGAGACGGGCCGGTCGCGCGCCGGACCGGCCCGGCCCACGCACGACCGGGCGAGGAGTGGGCACGGTGGTGGCCCGCGGTGTCCGCGGTGTCCGCGCGGTCCGGGCGCCCGAGAACTTCCGGATCCCGGCAGTGACGGCGGATCACGTGCGGTGGCAGACTCCGCGCCGGGAAGTACGGGAAGAGGAGCGGGACGTGACGGTTTTCCTGTGGTGCTGGATCGGCCTGTTCACGGCGGTACTGCTGCCGCTCGGCATCGCCATGCTCCGCGGCTGGGCGCCGAAGAGGGCGCGCGCACGCTGGTCCTCGCCGCGAATCCGGGTGCAGGGGGTCTCCGCGCTCGTGCTGTACGTGGGTGGCCTGGTGCCGGCGGTGGCCGAGTTGGCCGGAGTGTCCCCCGAGGCCCTGGACCTCCTGCGGTCCGCGACCACACCGCACCTGCTGTTCCTGAGCCTGGGCCTGCAGGGTGGCGCGGCCCTCTCCGACCGGTTCGCGCGGCGGACCGGGCCGTGACCCCGGCACATCTCCGGTCGCCCGGTCCCAGGTCGTCGGCGGAGGCCGCGAGCCCGGCACCGGCCGGACGCGGAGGGGGTGCGGGTCGTCCAGCGGGTGGGGTGAGCCCGGTTGTGCCGGCAGGGCGGCCGGGGAGAGGCTGAGCCTCTCTCCCCGACCGCCCTGGGAAGGACGGGTGGACTTCTTCGATGTGCGGTTTTGCGGTTCTGCGGGATTGCGGGTTCTGCGGTTCCGCGGGATCGCGGGCGGCAGATGCCCGCACACGTTGGTCAGTTACAGAAGTTGAGGATGGGGAGGAGGCCGTTGCCGCACTGGAACTCGTCCCCGTCCCCGCCGCCGTAAGCCGGGGCGGCCTGGGCCGTGACATGTGTGGCGGGCGTCGCGGCCACCGCTGACGTGGCGGTTGCCACCCCCGCGGCACAAGCGATGCCGACGGCGGCACTCACCGCCAGTGCTCGGGAGATCCGGGAAACTGCCTTCTTGGAGCGAGGTGTGGTGTTCATGCACTCACCATGCAGACCCTCGCGACCTGTTGCTTGCTGAGCGCATCCGACAGGGTGACCCTCCGCGGGCACGGCTCCGGAGTCGCTTCCCGGGCTACGCCGGCCTCGGGCGCGACCATGCGAAGCACACTGCTCGGAAGCCCCCGGCACTCATGACCGAGTCCGGCCAACTGGTGAACCCTGCGGGCTGGTTGGCGCGGTGACGGGCGGCCATGGAGACAGGCGGCGCGAGAGCGGCCCGCCCTGATCACCTGACAGACGTCCCGCCCGTCCGCGTCGTCGGAGAGCGCCTGCTACCCGCACGACCTGTTCCACGCGGGCCAGTGCCGGTCACCGGGGTCATGCCTCCCGCTGCGCGTCGATCTCGGCGATCAGGGCCTCGATGCGGGTCTCGATCTCGTCGCGGATCGGGCGGACGGCCTCGACGCCCTTGCCCGCGGGGTCTTCCAGGGCCCAGTCGAGGTACTTCTTGCCAGGGAAGATGGGGCAGGCGTCGCCGCAGCCCATGGTGATGACGTAGTCGGACGCCTGGACGGCCTCGGTGGTCAGGATCTTCGGCTGGGCCGCCGAGATGTCGATGCCGACCTCCTTCATGGCCTCCACCGCGGCGGGGTTGACCTGGTCTCCGGGAACGGAGCCGGCGGAGCGGACCTCGATCCGGTCGCCCGCGAGGTGGGAGAGGAATCCGGCGGCCATCTGCGAGCGTCCGGCGTTGTGGACGCAGACGAACAGTACGGAGGCGAGCGGGCTGGACGGCATTGGTTCTTCCTTCGTAAGTGAGCCGGGAGCTTTGTGCAGGGGGTGGTTCAGGTGCTCGGCAGAGAGGCGAGCAGGTCGGTGATGTGGGCGTCGAGCTCGTCGCGGATGCCGCGTACGACGGCGATCGGGGCGCCCTCGGGGTCGGTGACCGGCCAGTCCAGGTAACGGCGGCCCGGCAGCACGGGGCAGGCGTCGCCGCAGCCCATCGTGATGACGATGTCGGCGGCCTGAACGACCTCTTGGGTCAGCGGCTTCGGGAAGGCGTCCGTCAGATCGACCCCGGCCTCGGTCAGGACCTGGGCGACCAACGGCTCGACCTCGGCGGCAGGGTGGGTGCCGGCGGAGGAGACGACTACGTGGCCGCCCGCGCGGTGGGCGAGGAGGGCGGCCGCCATCTGGGAACGGCCGGCGTTGTGGCTGCACACGAACAGCACGCGGGGCAGGCCGACACCCGGTGCGCCCTCGATGTGGGTGAGGGCGTCCAGGCGCTCGGTGGCCAGGTGCTCGGCCAGGACCACCAGGTGAGTGCGGACCCTGGCGTGCTCGGCGAGCCGCTCGTAGGAGTCGATGACCAGGCGGTGGATCGTCTCGGCGGAGAAGCGCCCGCGGTAGCGCAGGGCAAGGCGGGCGATGCCGGACGCCAGGCGGTCGTCGGGCAGTACGGGTGGCGGGGATGCGGTCATGGGAACCCCTTCGGGGCATGGGTCCCCACGGATGTGGGGATTCGGGTCCCAAAGATCAGCTCAGACTGGTATCAGCTCGGAGTGGTGTGAGAGTATCAGCCCATGCTGACGTCAGTCGACACTGATCTGTTGCGGGTGCTGGCCGACCCGCTCCGCCTCCAGATCGTCACCCTGCTGGCCAGGGAAACGCTCTGCACCACACACCTGATCGAGGAGACGGGGGCCCGACAGACCAACCTCTCCAACCATCTGAAGGTGCTGCGCGAAGCCGGGGTCGTGGAGACGGAGCCATGCGGCCGGTTCACCTACTACCGGCTCAAGCCCGACGTCCTCACCTCACTGGCCGGGCAGTTCGCCGACCTGGCGGAGACCGCGCGTGCCACCGCCGAGAACAACGTCAAGCGGTCCTGCCCCTGATTCCACGGCGCCCGTTCGCCGCACGTCGTCATCCCGCACGCACCGAGGAGCCCTGTTGACCGCCGTCGAGGCCACCGAGTACGACAGAGCCGGGGAGGCCGCCACCCCCGCCGCCGAGCCGCAGCAAGCTTCGGGCGCCACCCCCGCCGCCGAGCCGCAGCAAGCCCCGGGCGCCACCCCGCCCCAGACCCCTCCGCTGATCGCCAAGGCTGCCGCCGAACTGGTCGGCACGGCGGCGCTGGTGGCGGTCGTGGTCGGCTCCGGCATCCAAGCCACCGGCCTGACGAAGGACGTCGGCCTTCAGCTGCTGGCAAACTCCACGGCCACCGTCTTCGGCCTCGGTGTGCTGATCCTGCTGTTCGGCCCGGTGTCCGGCGCGCACTTCAACCCCGCCGTCACACTCGCCGGGTGGTTCACCGCCCGACGCGGCGGCGCCGGTGTCACTTTGCGCGAGGCCGCCGCCTACATCCCGGCCCAGATCGCCGGGGCCGTCGCAGGTGCCGTCCTGGCCGACGCGATGTTCGGCGAGCCGCTGGTCAAGTGGTCCACGCATGACCGCTCTGCGGGACATCTGCTGCTCGGCGAGGTCGTGGCGACGGCCGGGCTGGTCTTGCTGATCTTCGGCCTGGCGCGCACCGACCGGCTGCGTTTCGCACCCGTAGCGGTCGCCTCATACATCGGCGCCGCCTACTGGTTCACCTCATCCACATCCTTCGCCAACCCGGCGGTGACCGTCGGCCGGGCCTTCACCGACACGTTCGCAGGCGTCGCACCCAGCTCGGTCGCGCCCTTCATCGGCATGCAACTCGTCGGTGCCGCGGTCGGCCTGGCGCTGGTTTCGGCCATCTTCGGCCCCGGCCGCACGGTGCAGGAGCAGCCGCGGCCGGCGAGCTAGACAGCCAGGCACTGCCCGGCCGTCCCCGCCTCACGCCCGTCGGTGCTCGGCTCAGCCGAGAGTGCCGAGCATCCGCCCCATCGCGGCGACCACCGACGGCTCCACCCGGTAGTACACCCAGGTGCCACGCCGCTCGGAAGTCAGCAGCCCGGCTTCTCTCAGCTTCTTCAAGTGGTGGGAGACGGTCGGCTGCGAGACGCCGACGTCGGAGATGTCGCACACGCACGCCTCGCCACCCGCGTGTGAGGCGACCAGTGAGAACAGACGCAACCGCACCGGATCGCCGAGCGCCTTGAACATTCGCGCGGTCCTCTCCGCCTCGTCGGCGGTCAGCGCGCGCTCGGTGAGAGGCGGGCAGCACGGCACCACGACGTCAGAGCCCGCCGGCTCCAGTAGTGACAGCCCGTTCGTATTCGACATACGTCTATGTTGACATACGTCGAACCAAGTGGGCGAGGGCTGGACCGGCCCCCGGCCGCGACACGGATGGATGCCGCCGCGCCGCGCCTCACCCTCCCGGATTCGACATACGTCTATGTTGACGCTTGTCGAATCAGGTGCCATCCTGGCCCGTAAGACATCGACAAACGTCGAAGCAAAGGGGAATGCCGTGATCGCGCCCACCACCGGCCAACTGCCCGTCGTGGTCATCGGAGCCGGCCCCGTCGGCCTGGCCGCCGCTGCCCGCCTCGTCGAGCGCGGCCTGCAACCGCTGGTCCTGGAAGCCGGGCCCAGCGCCGGCACCGCCGTCCGCGACTGGGCCCACGTTCGCCTGTTCTCCCCCTGGGCCGAGGTCACCGACCCCGCCGCCGAGAAACTGCTCGCACCGACCGGCTGGGTCCGCCCCGACGGCACCACCGTTCCCACCGGGGGCGACTGGGCCACGGAATACCTGCAGCCCCTCGCCGACATCCTCGGCGGCAGGGTCCGCTACGGCGCCACAGTCACCGGCGTCGCCCGCGCGGGCCGTGACCGTGTCGTCGACTCCGGCCGCGACGAGCAGCCCTTCACCGTCCACATCCAGCTTGCCGACGGCCAGGAGCAGCGCATCGCCGCCCGCGCCGTCATCGACGCCTCCGGCACCTGGTCCGTCCCCGGCCCGATGGGCGCGGACGGTCTTCCCGCCCTCGGCGAAAAGGCGGCGCGCGACCGCGTCTCCTACCGCGTCCCCGACCTCGGCGACCCGGCTGTCCGTGCCCGGTACGCGGGCAAGCGCACCGCCGTGATCGGCTCGGGCGCTTCCGCCTTCACGGCCCTCGCCCACCTCGCCGACCTCGCGAAGGAGGAGAACAGCACGCACACGGTGTGGATTCTGCGCCGCGGTATCGGCGAGAACACCTACGGCGGCGGTGAAGCCGACCAGCTTCCGGCCCGCGGCGCCCTGGGCCTGCGCGCCAAGGCCGCCGTCGAGGCAGGCCACGCCAGCTCTGCCACGGGCTTTCGCACCGAGGCCGTCGAGCGGGACGCCGACGGACGTCTGATCCTGGTCGCCGAGGACGGGCGCCGCCTCGACCCGGTCGACGAAGTCATCGTCCTCACCGGCTTCCGCCCCGACCTCACCTTCCTCTCCGAGATCCGCCTCGGCCTCGACGAACGCCTCCAGGCCCCGACGGCGCTCGCGCCGCTCATCGACCCCAACGTCCACTCCTGCGGCACCGTCCACCCCCACGGCGTGGGTGAGCTCGCCCACCCCGAGTTGGAGTTCTAGGGGGGGGTTGGCGTATAACCCGCCGACGCGCCCCCCGGGGGGGCCGCTTCGCGGGTATCTCCTCCAACCGCCTGGGAGCTGTTCTTGCAGGGTGAACGAGGATCAGATACTCGCGGTCTGTCACTGTGGGTAGTTGCTTCTGCTTCCAGGATCTTCTCGGCCGTCTTGCCAGGGAACACCTTCTATCCGCAGGCCACAGGCGGCGCGTGCTGCTGGGCCTCGGGGTACTGGTCCCGCGTCGTCGAGTGTTTGCGTACAACTATGCGGGGGGTGGCGACAGGGGGTGCTGTCGCTCTGGAGTCCGGGCGACGAGCGTCTCTTCCCGATCGGTGGTCGTTATAGCGACCGATCGGCCGTCTTGCCAGTCCTCGGGGGTGACCAGTACGCTCCGTGGCTGTGACGAGTACGAGCGTGACGGCCCAGGTCGGCGGCAAGATCCGCCGTGCCAGGTTGGCCCGGGGCCTGTCCTTGAACGAACTTTCCAGGCTGGCTTCTGTGGCGAAAGCAACGCTGGCCCAGCTGGAACGCGGGCAGGGCAACCCGACGCTGGAGACGCTGACGTCTCTGGCGACGCACCTTGGTATCCCGCTGCCGGAGCTGTTCTCGGCAGACAGTGCTCCGCAGCCTCACGTGACCCGGGCCGACCAGGGCATGGTGGTGCGGGATGACGGCCTTGTGCTGCGACTCGTCCACAGCGCGACCGGGGAACGTGCCCTGTACGAGATATTCGACCTGCGTCTGGCCGAGGGCACGTACGAGTCGGACTCGCACGGTGAAGGTGTGCTGGAGCACCTCATCGTCCATGACGGAGAAATGCTGGTCGGCCCGCATGACAGGCAGGTACATCTCCGCCCGGGTGACTTCATCTCGTTCACCGCGAACTGCCCCCATTCCTACGAGAGTCTGCACGGTGAGACCCGTGCGACCCTCGTCGTCTTCTACCCCGCACAAGTACCCGACCGCCGCTGACCTTCTTGGCCCCGCCGTCGGGAAGCAACCTGGAGCACCTGTGACGTCAGCCCTGGAACGTGTCCGCACAGCCCTGACCCTGTATGGCCACCCCGGTGGCATTACCGAACTGCCCAGCCCGGCGCCCACCGCGGCTGCCGCCGCCGAGCAGCTGGCCTGCCCGGTCGGCGCCATCGCCAACAGCCTCATCTTCGAAGCTGACGGCACACCGCTGCTCATCGTGGCCAGCGGCGGCCACCGTGTGGACCTGAAGAAGGCAGCAGCCCACGTCGGTGTGCGCAAGGTACGGCGTGCAACCCCGGAGTTCGTCTTGGAGGCGACGGGGCAGGAGGTGGGAGGGGTGGCTCCCATCGGCCATCCCGCGCCGCTGCGGACCCTGGTGGACACCGCGCTGGCCGACTATCCGCAAGTGTGGGCCGGCGCTGGGCTGCCGCACACCATGTTCCGCACCACCTTCGAAGACCTGGTCGCCCTGACGGGAGGTGAGGCCGCTGCCATAGGAGTCTGACCGGCCTGTCGTCACTGCTCGCACTCGTCACACCGGACCCTTTCCGCCTTGTGAGAGCAGGAGACGTCATGAGTACCCAGCAGGACCTTGTGCTGTTCGTCAACGCGAACGACACCTCACGCCACACCTCAAGTGCCAACACGTCGATCTATCCGAACTTAGGGTTACTCACCCTGATGAGTGCCCTCCGTGACAAGCTCGGCGCCGATGACACTCAGCTCGGATATCTCGACGGCGTCGTCTACAGCAACGAGACGATCGAGGAGTTCATCGACGCCCATGCACACCGCTTACACGCGGTGTGCTTCAGCGTGCTGACCGCCAACTACGGCGCCTCCATAGCCATGGCCCAGCGCGTGAAGCGGCTGAATCCGAACGCGCTGGTAATCCTCGGCAACGACCACTTCTCCGCCCTGTACGAGCGGATCATGCGGCGGCAGTCCGACGTCGATTTCGGGTTCTACGGCAACGATGTCGTCACCGGATTCGCCGACTTCGTTGCCGACTCCCTGCGCGGGCGCATCAAGACCCCTGACGCCTATCCGGGGCTCGTCCATCGGGCAACGGACGGCACGGTGGCCAAAGTGCCGGAGGACGCGGGCGAGTACGCCACATTACCGCTGGTCGACTACTCGCTCGCGGACAGTGTCCTGCCGCACCAGGATCTCTACCTGCAGGGACAGCAGTCCGTGTACTTCTTCATGCGCGACCGGGAGTTGCGCAGCCAGGTGGTCGACATCGGCCGGGGCTGCGTCAAGTTCGCAGGACCGCGGTTGGACGGAGTCCCCCTCAACGCCTGTGACTTCTGCGGCATCATCCCCGGGTCGAAGGAGATCGTCCTGCCCGAGGTCGACAAGGCGTGGGCCATCCTGGAGAACGCCTACCGCCAGGGCTACAACTACTTCTACGTGACCGCGGACGAACTGCCGCTCACCATGTGGCGGCTGTTGCGCGGCATGGCGGCCAACCAGCCGGAGTGGTTCCGTCAGCTGCCGGAGTCGCAGCGGCCGGGCATGTTCGGGTACGCCAGGGCAGAGGCATTCGCCACCGTCCCCGACCGGATCGACGAGCTGGTGAACGTCCTGGGACTCGACCATTTCTTCATCGGCTTCGACGGACTCTCCGACATCTCGCTGCGGGTGATGAACAAGCAGCCGTTGGGCGGGCGAGGCCGCCGCGATCTGCCCATGGCACACAACCTGCAAGCCCTCTCAGGAGTGGTGGACCGGGGCGGCATGATCACCGCGGGGCTCGTCGTGACCCATCTGGGGATCACCCCGCAGATCATGGCCGAGAACCACGCGAAGCTCACCGAGATCGTCGACAACCACCCCAAGACGTTCGCCGCGCTCGACTTCGGGCCGCTGTGTCCGATCCCGGGCTCCCAGTCGTTCAGGTACCTCACCCACCCGGAGTTCGCCGAGCAGCGCGCCGCCGAGCACGGGCTGCGGGTCGACCGGGATTTCCTGGAGTCCCGCAAGGACTTCTACCGCTCCAGCGACGACTTCGACATGGACGAGATGATCGCGGACTTCGTCCGAGGCTGCTGCCCTGACATCACCATGGACCTGGTCCACGAATACCTGGCGGCCATGGAGGATCTCGCCAATCGCCACGGCATCGTCATCGGCGGCGGCGTGTGAAGCCTGCTGCTGCCCGCCGCCGCATCCCAGCGGCGGGCCGCCCCTCCTCCAACGCAGCCGGCGCCGCGACCGAGGCCCGGCGCCGCGCCGAGGCGCAGGGTGCGGCTTTGATGATCCTGGCCTCGCTGGTCATCGGGGCATCGTTCGTCGCCAGCAGCCTGCTGACCCACTTCCCGGTATGGGGCGGCCAGGCCATCCGCTTCACAGCCGCAGCCCTGGTGCTCAGTGCCCTGTGCGGACGCCGCTGGCGTCTCGTGCAGACATGGTCGGCAGGGGTGTGGCTGCGCGTCGCCGGGCTGGCCGTCACCGGCATGCTCGGGTACAACGCCGCCATCATCACCGCCGAGCGCACCGCCGAGCCCGCAGTCCCGGGCGCCATCGTCGGCTGTGCCCCGTTGGCTGTCGCCCTGCTGTTGCCGCTGATGCAGGCACGTTCCCCCGCTGCCCGGGGTCTTGTCGCCGCCGGGCTCGTCGTGCTGGGGACGTATGTCGTCCAGGGCTTCGGACGCACGGACGGCAGCGGACTGGGCTGGTCCGCCGTCGCGCTGGCCTGCGAAGTCGCCTTCACGCTCCTTGCAGCATCCACCCTCACGCTCACCGGCCCTCTGCTGGCCTCCGCGTGCGCATCGGGCATGGCCGGGCTGATGGCAGGCGCCACCGCCTTCGCGGTGGAAGGCACCTCCTGGCTGCGGATCCCGCACACATCGGAGGCGGCGGCACTGGCCTGGCAGGCCGTCGCCGCCACCGCCATCGGGTTCCTGTGCTGGTGCCGGGGCATCGACCAACTCGGCACCGAGCGTTCAGCACTCTTCCTTGGCCTCATCCCCCTGTCCGCCGCGGCAACCGCCCCCCTGGTCGGCACCGGACAACTCAGCGTCGCGCAACTCATCGGCTGCCTGCTGGTCGCCGGAGGCGTTGCCCTCGGCATGAGTCGCACGGCGGGATCGCGTGATGCTGCGTCGCACGAGGGACCGGGCTGACAGGCCGAGTCAGTCCGTGCCCGTTCCGGGCGCCGGGTGGGCAGCAACTGCCCCTGCCCGGCGCCCGATCACAGCCGATCCTCCATGAGCGTCAGAGGCCATCCGCAGGAAGGCGAAGCGCGCTGTCGTACGGGCCGGGCGGGATGTGGAGGGTGGCGGTGTCGTAGTCCCCGAAGCGAAGCACGTTGTCCCTGCGGTGCGGGCTGAGCGCGGCGATGTCGTCACCGCTCAGCTCCCGGCCTTGTGCGGCCATCTGGCGCAGCGTGTCGGTCATGTCGACGGTGGTGGAGAAGATGATGCTGTTGGCCATCAGGTCGAGGAACTTGACGGCCTTCTCCTGGAGTTCGGGATCGCGGGAGCGCAGGTAGCCGGTCCCCGCCGAAGTGCAGCCACTTCGTGTACCCGTTGTATGCCTCGGCCTTGTTCGTCGCCCTGGTGATCTGTTCCCGCAGCTGCGGGTCCGACAGGTAGCGGAGTAGAACGATCGTCCGGACGGCGCGGCCGACTTCGCGGAAGACCCGGTAGATCTGGTTCTTGCGGGAGTGGTTGTTCATGCGCCGCAGGAGGGTGACGGAGGACACGGTGCCTTCCCGTACCGACAGGCCGACCTGTATGAGGTCCTTCCAGCCGTTCTCGATGAGCTGCCAGTCGATGCAGGTACGCGGATCAGCGGAGAACAGCGCGTCGATATGCCGGTAGCGCACCTGGGGATCGGGGCGGTGGAACGTGAGGTCCTGGAAGTTGCGTATCCGCGGCAGCAGGTCGATGCCGAGCAGGTGGGCGAGCCCGAAGACCGGGAAGGACTGGCCCTGGGTGTCGGCGTGTACGGTGTCCGGCCTGACCTCCGACTCGTTCGCAAGGAGTGCGTCGATGAGGTAGACGGCTTCCCACACCCCGCAGGGGATGAACCGGGAGAAGAGCGCGACGTAGGTGTCGGAAACGAGGTGGTGGGCGATACCGCCGTAGCCGCCGTAGCGGATCGAGGTCTCGGCGAGAAGGTTGTCGATGACGGTGTCCATCATGGTGCCGTCCACCGCCGCCACCGACCCATCCCCCCACGCCGCCGTCAGATCCAGGCTGGCATGGGCGTTGACCACGTCAGCTCCGCACCGGTTGAGGACTGGAATGGTGAAGTGGCGCTTCGCGATCGCGCCGATTTCGTGCGCCGTCACGCTGCCCCGCATGTGGCGCACCGCCTGGGCAGGGCCGAGCCCGGAACCGTAGACGAACGCGGTGGTCACGTAGCGCGGCAGGGGTTCCTTCAGCTTCGGCTCGCTGCCCGAGCGCGGGCCGGGCCGTTTCCACCAGTCCGTCCAGTGCGCCGCCCGCGCCATATGTTCCAGGACGCTGCGGGCGGGAAGCCGCTCGGAGAGAGCTTCTTCCAGCTTCTCCGCGGAGGCGGTGCGCTCGCCTGCTCTGCGTACGGCAAGGGAGGGGACGCCGGTGACAGGGTCGATGGTGAGGTCCTTGTTGTCCGGATACCCGGCGTCCACGGTCTCGGCGATCGTGGTGAGCCGCTCGCGCAGCCGTGCGGTGAACTCGCTCGCGGTGGCCGGGAAGCCGGCCTGCTCGCAGAAGCCCGCGAGCTTGGGTTCGCACTGCTCCCAGGGCAGGAGCATGCGGGTCCAGTCACCGTAGGCCTCGGCGCCGATCACGGCGACGTCACCGCAGCGCAGTTCCTCCACGAGACAGGCGAACACCATTGCCTCGAAATGGCGGCGGACCAGCATCCCCGGCTGTTCACGGGAGTAGACGGTCTTCAGCCACATCTTCGGCGCGAACGACAGGTCCAGCCGTACCGACTCCCCGCTCTCGTCCTTGCGGGTGGGATGCGTGTCCGCCACGAGGGGCCGGGTGAGGTGCTGGTGAGCGAGGACGTGGTCCAGCGCATCCAGCACGCTGCGGTCGGTCGAGGTCGCGGTGAACGACAGACGGCGGGCGATCTTGAACATGGTCGGCCGGTCCGGCTTGAAGAAGCGCTCCACCAGCGCCGTGTAGTTGCTGCCCCGGTAGGCGTCCAGGGCCTCCAGGTCCGCCAGCTGGGCCTCGAACCCGCCCGCCGCCTCGATCGCAGCCCGGGCGTTCTTCAGCGCCAGCAGGTCATCCAGCGACGCCTCCCCCTCCCACGCGCCGGGAGCGGCCTCGCCGCTGCCGCGCAGGGCGGTCAGCACGTCCCGGAAGGTGGTCAGGAGCTGCTCGGTGGTCTCCTTCTGCCGCTTCTCGATCTCAAGCAGCTCTTCCTGGGCCCGCTTGAGGTGCCGGGACATGCGCTTGGAGAGCATCACCACGGTCTCGTCCCGCACCGCCGCCTGCACCTGCGCCAGCAGGCACACGGTCATCGCGGTGCGGCGGGGCTCGGCGATGTCCTTCATCTCGCCCACCGACAACACCCTCGCCTGCTCGGCCAGCGCGGCCACCTTCGCCGACGGTGTCTTCCCCACCCAGAAGACGGCATCCCCCAGCCCGTCTACCCTCTCCATCCGCTCCGCATGCGCCCTAAACCGCGACCACGTCGCCCGCCGGGCGGGCTGCTTGATCCACGCGAACAGGCTCTGGTACTCGCCCTCGACGACCTCCAGCATGCCCGCGACCCGCTCCCGCGCCCCGTCACTCATGCGCGCGACAATCGCCTCGCACTGCGAGGCTTCCACCTCCGAGCGGATACGGGAAGCCATCCGGTCCAAGGTGGAAAACGCCGGCAGCTCCAGCCGCTCCTTCTGCCGGACCAGCTCCTCCAGCGCCACGTTCACCAGGTCCGCGGTATGCGCCTTCACCGGCGCCGCCACCCGCATCGCCGCCTCCGCGACCGCGCGGGCCTCGCCCGGCCTGTGCTTCAGCTCCAGGCGCTCACGTACGGCGGAACGGTACCGCTCCTCACTCCGCTCGGAGTCCGCCTCTGGCACCGTCCCCGCAGCGAGCCCCGCCTGATCGCGCACGTGAACCACGACCACCTCGGGTATCTCCCCGAGCTTGGGGACACGACCCAGCCGTGCTGCGGACTTCAGCATCACCAGCAACGCCAAGACCCGGCCCGGGCGGTCATGCGTACGTTCACGTGCCCACTCCACATCCTCCGCCGACGGCGTGAAGTACTCCCGCAACTCCCGTTCCGAGATAAGCCTCTTGAACCTCGGATACGCCGTCCGCTCCAGCGACGCCACACCAACCGCCCCACGCCCGACCGACTGACAGCGGCCACCATAAACAGCGACGATCTCGGTAGCGGGGCCAGGGCCAGATCACGGAGCGTACGCGCACTCACCGTATTTGATCGTCACGCTCTGCTATGAAGTGGCGGCTATTACGCGTATCTCCTCCGCCCACCTACCTGGTCGGCATGAAGTCCTACGGCCGCGCCCCCACGTTCCTGGCGATGACCGGCTACGAGCAGGTCCGCTCCGTCGCCGCCGCCCTCGCAGGCGACCGCGAAGCCGCCGAGCGCGTCGAACTGACACTCCCCGAGACCGGGGTGTGCGGCGGCGCCGGCCTGTTCGACGACCCCGACGCCGCCCAGAACGGCGAGGGGAGCGGATGCTGCGCGCCCCCGCCCACTCTCCAGACCGGACTCGGCGCGCCGGCCCATTCCGGTGGCTGCTGAACCCGCACCCACACCAGGAGGTCCGCCCCTCCCGCCCGCAGTGTGCGCTCCGCGTCCCCGATCCCGATGCCTCCACCGCCTTCCGCCGCAAGCGGTTCGGCACCGAGCCCGCCAAACTCTGCGACGCCACGCCGACTTCGCCAACGCAGATCCCCCGACCGAGCCCGTCCTCATCGAAGGCACCCCGGACGAGGCGACCTGCACGGACCGCCTCGGCGTGGAGGCCGAGGCGACCGAGGCCGTCCGCACTGCCACCACCCGCCTCGCCGAAGCCGGCCTCGCCACCGACGCGGAGAACGACACCACCTGCTGTGGTGCGCCGCAGCACCGACCAGATGCCTTCGACCGGGTTGAGGTTCCAGGTGCGGGTGGGTCGGCGGCGTCACCGGGAATCCGGCCTCGTCCTCGGAGACGGGCCGGGCCCCGCGCGCGGCCACGCTGTGACACGGGGCGCGAAGACCGGTGGGCGGAGCGCGTGCACGGGCGGGCACTGTGCGGGGCGGGGCCCGGCGGGGGTCCGGTTGGGGAACGCCTTCGCGCGTGCAGGGCTTGGGTGAAGCCGCTTTACGCCGCAAGGCCGATGGTCAGGGCATGGGCGGCAGTCGTGGCAGCGCCGAGTTCCGCTTCATCCGCAGCGTCGACGACGCCGTGCACCGGTCCTACGCCGCGGTGGTGGCCCGCCTGGACCGCCCGGCACTTCGACGGACGCAGTCCGCAGAACGGTCTGCCACGGGTTGAGAAGGGCTCGGGGCAGCGGACGGCCGTCCTGCCGGCACGTTTCCTCGTGGTCAGCCGGCACCGGGAACGGAATTGTCGGGCGCTTCATGCCCGGCCCGGCGGCGGTACTCGGCGTTGATGCGCTGAGCTTCCTCGAGCTGGTCCTCAAGGATGACGATGCGGCAGGCGGCCTCGATCGGAGTGCCCCTGTCGACGAGCTCGCGGGCGCGCGCCGCGATCCGGAGTTGGTAGCGGGAGTACCTGCGGTGTCCGCCCTCCGAGCGCAGTGGCGTGATCAGGCGAGCCTCACCGATGGCTCGGAGGAAGGCCGGGGTGGTGCCGAGCATCTCGGCGGCCCGCCCCATCGTGTATGCGGGGTAGTCGTCGTCGTCCAGACGATCACTGAGGGGGATTTCTGCTGTCATGTCACCTCGTTGTGCAACGCGTCGAGGGGCCCTGGTGCCGTACGGCACCAGGGCCCCGAAGGAAATTCAACACCATCTGTCGGCCCTCATGCTGTGCCGACCTTCTGTTTTCCGCTACCAGCCCTTCAGAGGGGGGTGCGGGGATCGCGGCTGCGTGACCGGAGACCACCTTCCAATCCGGGGTCTTGCGGTACCCGGGGCGAGTGCTTCTCGGACCGGGCGATCCTGATGGCGTCTGCTCCTCCGTCCTTTCTCCGAACTTGGTGAACTGGTACTCGCGGCACTGCTCGGTGGTGCTGTTGGCGGCCCCTCGACCTGCGGGCCGCCCAGTGCGGTCCTCAGTCCCGTCACCGTCCTGCGAACATCTTGGCTTCGGGACTCCAGAACCGCACTGACCTGCGAACTTCACGTACTGCAACCCGCCAGTTCGTGTCTGCCGGGCTTCGCTTGACCGGTGTCAACGAGGAAAAGGCTAACCGCGCCGGAGCTCAATGTCTACTCTGACAAGAACAGATTTAAGCCCTGTGGGGGAACAGATAGCCTGCGACCTGCAGCAACGGGCGGCGCAGCCGTCGTGAGTCGCCTCCCGCCCGTGCAATCCGGGTCAGGCCGTCAGGTGTCACGAGTGCCGCGCGCGGTCCAGCCGCGGAGAACGGAACGGCGAGACAGCCGTGAGGGCCCTGCCGACACACGTCGGCAGGGCCCTCACCGGGATCCTGATGGCGGTTTGCCGCCCGTCCTCATCCGTCCAGACAGGCGGCGCCGAGCACTGCGAGGACGTCCCGCAGCCGGATCTGATCCGTGTACGCGGAACTGCCGCGGTGGACGGCGAGCTCGGCCAGGGTGATCGAGCCCGTGCACTGGTCGTCTCCGTCGCACAGGAGGAGGTACTCGACACGGGCACCGGCCATCACGGACAGGGCGACCTCGACGGTCATGTCGTCACTGACCCGGGGTCCGTTCGCCGCCATGTCGTCGACCGCGCTCATCGGGGAGACAACCGCCTGTTGTCGCTGCGTCTGAACCGGTGTCAAAGGGGGCCTCCTCGGAGTCGGGTGAGCTTCTGGTCGATGTCACTGGCCCGCCGGGTCGAAGGCGGGCCGCTGTGCCCTGCGCCGCTTCGCCTGTCCGGTGGGGCGCCCTTGGGCGGAGCGGTCGCGGCGGCCCCGGGACGAGGGAGTCGCGGAGGACACGGCGCGGCGGGGACGCGGCACGGCCGGTGCGGTGATGACGACGGGGACACCGGAAGGGGCCTGGGCGCCTGTGATGCGGGCCAGCTCCGCCTCACCGGACCGTACGGCGATGATCTGCGGGGTGATGCCGGCCGAGGCCATGAGCCGGTTCATGCCGCGGCGCTGGCCGGGGGTCACCAGGGTGACGACGCTGCCGGACTCTCCGGCGCGGGCGGTACGGCCGCCGCGGTGCAGGTAGTCCTTGTGGTCGGTGGGCGGATCGACGTTGACGACGAGGTCGAGGCCCGCGACGTGGATGCCGCGGGCCGCGACGTTGGTCGCCACCAGTACCGTCACGTGTCCGGTCTTGAACTGGCCGAGGGTCCGCGTGCGCTGCGGTTGGGACTTGCCACCGTGCAGGGCCGCGGCGCGGACGCCGCTGTTCAGCAGGTGCTCGGTCAGCCGGTCCACGGCGTGCTTGGTGTCCAGGAACATGATCACGCGGCCGTCTCGTGCCGCGATCTCGGTGGTCGCCCGGTGCTTGTCCGCTTGGTGCACGTAGAGCACGTGGTGCTCCATCGTGGTGACCGCTCCCGCGGACGGGTCGACGGAGTGGACCACCGGGTCGGTCAGGTAGCGGCGGACGAGCAGGTCGACGTTGCGGTCCAGCGTGGCGGAGAAGAGCATCCGCTGCCCTGAAGGGCGCACCTGGTCGAGCAGCGCGGTGACCTGGGGCATGAAACCCATGTCGGCCATCTGGTCGGCCTCGTCGAGGACGGTGACGGCGACGTCGTCCAGCCGGCAGTCGCCCCGGACGATGAGGTCCTTGAGCCGCCCCGGGGTCGCGACGACGACCTCCGCGCCGGCGCGGAGCGCACCGGCCTGTTTGCCGATCGACATCCCACCGACCACGGTGGCCAGCCGCAGACTCACGGAGCGGGCGTACGGGGTGAGCGCGTCGGTGACCTGCTGGGCGAGCTCGCGGGTGGGGACGAGGACCAGGGCCAGCGGCTGTCGTGGCTCGGCGCGCCGGCCCGCGGTACGAGCCAGGACCGCCAGGCCGAAGGCGAGGGTCTTGCCCGAACCGGTGCGGCCGCGGCCGAGCACGTCACGTCCGGCGAGGGAGTTGGGCAGGGTGGCCGCCTGGATCGGGAACGGCACGGTCAGGCCCTCGTGACCGAGCGCGGCCAGCAGCGGCGCCGGCACGGCGAGATCGGCGAACGACTCGACGGCGGGCAGCGCGGGCGTGACCGTCACGGGCAGCGCGAACTCGCCCTGGGGTGCGGTCTGCCGGCGATCGTTGCCCTGGGAACGCCGGGGAGCCCCCGAGCGCTTGGCGGCGGAATCCCGGGAGCGGTCGTTGGTACGGGCGGTGCGGGCCGTGCGGGCGGTGCGTGCGCGGTTCAAGCGGAACCTTTCCTCGATGTGAGCACGTAGGCACGTAGCAAGGAATTTCCGCAGCGAAGCGAAATGAACGGCGCGGAGAATCGCGAGAACGAGCCGGAAATGATGGGCGCCGAGTCGTATTGACGGGGGAATACGTCACCCTTTGGTGATGGGGTGGGCCTTCCCGTCAAGCGCCCTGAAATGCAGCGAGCCGGGGCCCGCACCCCAAGGTGCGGGCCCCAGCTGCGAAGTATGCGTTGCTGCCGGTGTCAGGCGGGAACGATGTTCTCGGCCGTCGGGCCCTTCTGGCCCTGCGCGATGTCGAACGACACCTTCTGACCTTCCAGCAGCTCACGGAAGCCCTGGGTGGCGATGTTCGAGTAGTGGGCGAAGACGTCGGCGCCGCCGCCGTCCTGCTCGATGAAGCCGAAGCCCTTTTCCGCGTTGAACCACTTCACGGTGCCGGTAGCCATGTCATTTCTCCTTCGGAGACGATGTCCGGAATTCGCCCTGTGCGAATTCCGCGTCGCCGTGCTGATTACCCCGTCGGAAAATGAACCTTCTGGCAACCACACCTGCAACTGAGAACGACGTTAGCATGATGCGGCCGGCTCTGCCTGGTCAATAATTCCGCTCGGGTCGGCGGTCGAGGAATACTCGCCGTGTGCCGTACCTATTTCTCACTTCACGGATACAGATATTGACCCGCACGGATGCAGCGTTCCTTGCCCAACGTTTCCGGCCGCAGGGCCATGACCTCCCTCGATGAGCTGTCCGCCGCCGCCCTCGTCATCAACGGACGGGACAACGGCGAACGCGCCGAGACCTCACTGTCGCGACGAAGGTCACACCGGTCCGGAAGAGACGACGCCACCGGAGAGACGAGAGAGCGCCCGCACCAGGACTCCTGCTCATTTCCCGGCTTCGGGGCCGTACCACTGGAGCGCCTGTCCAGTGACGGCGGCGATGCCCTCGAAGTCCCGGTCACGGTGCAGCAGCGTCAGTCCCTGCAACTCGGCCGTGGCAGCCACCACGAGATCGACGGCTCCGGCACCGCGGTGCTGTCCGCGCTGGGCAAGGGCCTCCTGGACCCGCCGGGCGCGGTCGTAGGCACGGTCGTCGACCGGCACCCAGCCGAAGAGCAGGCGCATGTCTTCGATGCCTTGTGCCCGGTCGGCGGCGGAACGCGCGCTGCAGAAGAATTCCAACTCGGTGATGGGGCAGGTGGCGATGAGCCCGGCGGCGGCCGCCTGGTCCCATCCGTACCGCTCGGCGTCGCCGCGCAGCATACGGGCGAGCGCGCTGGTGTCGATCAGGTATTGCGCGGCGTTCACCGGCGGTAGTTTCCTTCGTCCTCGAAGAGATCGAGGTCGAAGGCGCCGGACCACATCGATCGGATCGTGGTGGCCGCGAGCCGGTACGGCGGTGCCCACTTCGGGGAACTGGACGATCTGCAGCTGACGTTGGCCGACGGCTCCGGCGAGGGTCTGCTCCGGTTCGTGATCGAGGATGCCGGCCAGGTGAGCGCATTCATCTTCGGTGAGCTCCACCGCCGCGGCGGAGAGTGGAAGCTACGGGCTGTCGGACAGGGCTACGACGCCGGACTGGCGGGCCTGGCAACGGACTTCGGCGTCGACATCGAGGACGATGCGGCTGCCGAGGAGGCGCTGGACGTCGCGGCCGGCGAGGAACAGGCGGATACGACGGGCCCCACTCCCGCCGCCGATCGCGGACCGCAAGCGACCCTGGAGGCCATCCCGGCGCCCCGGCAGCCCGACGACGACGCCGGATCGAGGAAGCCGCCTGCACGGCCCCGCACCGCCAGGAAGAAGGTCACCCTGCCGAGGGCGGTCCGGCTTCATCCGCAGTGTCGACGACGCCGTGCACCGGTCTACGCCACGGTGGTGGCCCACCTGGACCGCCCGGCACCTCGACGGGCACAGTCCGCAGAACGATCTGCCACGGGTTGAGGCGGCAGGGCCAGAGAGTGCCAGATTGGACGAGACGCACCCGGACAACAAAGACCCCCGGGTCGATGACCTGGGGGTTTCACATGGAGCGGGTGACGAGAATCGAACTCGCGCTCTCAGCTTGGGAAGCTTGGGGGCTCAAGGGGCGGTTCCTACTCTGACCTGCGACGGAGCGGCCTCGGTGCTCTCCTGAGCATTTCCCGGTACCTCGGTGTTCCCCGTGGTTCCCCGCTGGATCTGGCACGCGTCTGGCACGGACCTCTTCGTCCCGAACTACGGGCAGGGCCGGTTGATGAGGACTGTCGAGTACGTGAGCCGGTCCCCTGGACTGGTGGCATCCAGCGTGGGCGTGGTGGTTGTGTACTGCCGCACCTGCGCATGACACGAAGGCGGTGCACCCGTGGGTGAGCGACCACGTGCTCGGGCCTGTTGTAAAGGGGACCATTCGCTGCGAAGGTGGCGCCGTGTGGATGGCAATCATGTCCTTGATCCTGTTGCTTGGTGCGGTTTCGGCGATCAACAAGGCACGCAAGGGACAGTGGTACACCGCAGGAGGGATCTTTCTCCCCATCCTCGGCGCGGATGTGATGCTGTTCGGCGGAGTGGAACGGCACAACTCGCTGCTCTTCTGGCTGGGTCTCGCCCTCGCTGTCGTCGGATTCGGTCTGGAGCTCGTCGCTCACCGGAGAACTCGTCATCCTGTGCCCCAATAGACGACTGAGCACCAGTTTGGAAGATCGCGTATGCGGGTCCCTGCTGATCTGCCAAGCGCTTGAGCTGGGAGCGAGTGCGGCTGGACTCGTGATTCACCGTGGGTCCCCGCAGTCTCCTGCCTGAACGGGCGCGCAGCGGGCACGGCACACTAGCGATGGTGGCAGCGACGATTCTGGCAGGGGAAATGTGAGCAAGGGTTGGCCTGAACGTTGGTGGACGACGGCTCTCGTAGCTGTGGCGTTGACCGGCATCGTGTCCTACGACGTCTGGTGGGTCGCAGGGATCCTTGCGGAGCCAGTCGTGGACTGGTGGGAACTTCTTGGGCCATGTCTGGGGGGAACCTGGTTCGCGCTGCTAGCAGCTCAAGCTGCTCGTCGAGCGATCATCCTCTACAGGGCGGCACGACCCGTAGGCGGTGAGACGCAGGCTGGCCACTGAATCTGTGGCAGGACTGCATGGACCTCGACCAGCGCGGTCGGTGGAGTCTCAATGGGCGAGTCAAGAGCTGTCTTCTTGCCCTGCGGTTCATTCCCGCGTTCCTCCGCCGGGAGCTCCGGTGGCACCTGGAGTCGTACGCCGAGCTGGGGCCGGACGGGCTGGTCTTCGGTGAGAAGGGGGCACCCTTCCGGCGCAGCACCTTCGGGCGGAAGTGGCGGCGGGCGCGGGAGGTCGTCGGCATGCCCGAGGGCTTCCGGTTCTACGACCTTCGGCACACCGGGCACACGCTCTCCACCCGGTCCGGGGCCACCCTCAAGGACACGATGGTCCGCGCCGGGCAGTCGTCCGAGAAGGCCGCGCTGATCTACCAGCACTCCGACGAGGAGCGTCAGGAAGAGGTCGCCGCCGGCCTCGACGCGACCGTCCGGAAGGCTCGGGCCGCCGCTGCCCGGGAGGCCGACGAGAAGCGTTCTGGCACGGATCTGGCACGCGACGAGTGATCACCGTGAACAGCAGAAAGGCCCGGGTCTCTGACCTGGGCCTTCTTCGTGGAGCGGGTGACGAGAATCGAACTCGCGCTCTCAGCTTGGGAAGCGACGGCGCCCGGACCGGCTCCATGGGCTCTGACCAGGGCGGATACCTGGCCCTCAAGATGGTCGTGCTGGCCGGGATGCACCGCTGTTGACCGTGGTTTTCTGTCCTTACGGGCACGCCATGGGCATGGCTCCCGAGTAATTGGTCCGGGGGCGGGGCGACGGGTCTAGGGAGGGATCTGCCCCAGGTGCTCGTGTCCAGGACGACTGTGGTTGCGGACGCGCATGCGCGGCGGTCGCCGGCTGTCCATGGGTGGGGCCTGTGGAACAAGGGGAAGCGCGCGGATACACCAAAACGGTACATGGACTATACTTGGTACATGTCCATGAAGCGCACCAACGTCTACGCCGACCCCGAGGACCTGGCGATCATCAAAGAGGCCGCCAAGCGCCGGGGCATAAGCGAGGCTGAGATCATCCGTCAGGGCATCCACCTTGCAGCCATGGCGAACCGGGTCTGGCACGAGCCGCTGTTCTCACGCACCTTCGAGGGGCCGGGGCGCACACTGTCCAAGCCGGAGGTCCGCGACACGGTCGCGGAGGCCGTCCAGCGGGAGACCAGCTCGGGTTCCGGATCCGTCGCGTGATCATTGTCATCGCCGACACGTCCGGCCTTCTGGCAGCCCTGGACTCGGCTCATCCGGAACACGGGGCGGCGAACGAGGCGATCATGGCGGCGGGCCTGCTGGTCATGTCCCCGCTCCTGCTGGCCGAACTGGATCACGTGGCGACGCGTGAGCTCGGCAGGGAGGCTGCCCTCAGCGCGGTCGACGACCTGAGGCGCTGGATGAGCCGGGGTCGTGTCGTCATGCCGGAGATCACGGAGGATCACCTGGGTGCCGCCCAGTCTGTCCGTGTCCGCTACCGCGCGCTGGACCTCGACCTCGCCGACGCTGTGAACGTGGCGCTTGCCGCCGACTACGACACGGACGCGATTCTCACCCTCGACCGACGAGACTTCCGGACCGTACGCCCGTTGGGTCGCTACAAGGCGTTCCGGGTACTCCCCGACGACCTCCCGCTCTGACGCAGGGCCCTCGGCGGTCAAGTGCCCGCTCCCGCAAGGGGCTTGTGCACCGCCCACAACGAAGCACGTGCAGGACGGGCGTCCGCCATCGCCCAGGAACAGCAGGCTGAGAGCTCGCTTCCGGCTCATCCAAGTGAAGGCGCAGGTCAGCGCTACGTTGCGATGTGATGGGGCCGCCCTCGCGAGGCGCGCGTGCCCTCCGCGTGCCCAATCTCGGGTGTGGGAGCACTCGTAAAACCCAGCAACAACTCCCGAGTGAAACAAACCCCAGGCCGCTGACCTGGGGTTTCATTATGGAGCGGGTGACGAGAATCGAACTCGCGCTCTCAGCTTGGGAAGCTGCGGATCTCTAGGACCTGATCGGTGGGCTGACCTGCCCGAATGGCTGGTTCGTGGTCTCTTCGGGCTGGGGTGTTTTCACCGTGATTCCCCGCTGTTCCCCGCTCGATCTGGTGCGCTTGTGGTGCGGTCTCCGCGGTGCGCGACTCCGACGAATCCACCGTACGAGCAGGCGCGTTGGATAGCGCCTCAGAGACGGTGTTTGGGTGGTGGGCTGTGTGCAGGGACGTTCACCTGCGTTCATGGGCGGCTGTTTCCTGAGGTTTTCGCGGAGGGGTCGGTGGGTTGATAGTCAGGCCGGTGGCGGTGAGGCAGCCGTCGATCAGGCGAGGCTGGAGCTGGATTCTGCGTAACTCGCGGCGGAGTTTGCGGTCGAGGTCGTCGGGTGTGTCGAAGGCGGTGTTGGCCATCGCTCTGCGCACGAGTGACCAGACGGCCTCAACGGGATTCAGGTCGGGCGCATACGGCGGAAGCCGGACGGTGGTGAGCCAGTCGTGCTCGGCCTCGTACCGTTTCAGCCCGGTGGCCAGGTGGGTGTTGAGATTGTCCCAGACCACCACGATCGGGCCGCCGAGCTGGATGTGTGCCCGTACCAGCAGGTCCCGGTAGTCCTTCCAGGAGAAGCTCTTGCGTGCGCCCTTGAGCAGGAGATGGGTGCGGGGACGGTGGATGAGACGGCTCTTCTCCCCGGGTTTGTAGCAGCACAGTGCGGCGACCGAGGTCCGGCGGCGGGAACGGCCACGCACGCGGACGACAGGAGTGTGTCCACGCCGGCCCCAGGTGCGGCCACGGGGCGGCGTCATCGAGAAGCCGGCTTCGTCCTCGAAGACAATCCAGGCCTCGCACGCCGCCGCGAGCCTTTTACCTGGGGCCACACCTCCTTCTTCCAGAGCTCCACGGCGTGCTCGTCACGCTCGAGTGCTCTGCGGGTGGGGGCCTGCCAGGACCAGCCGTGCCGTTTCAGCAACCGCCACACTGTCGCCACCGACAGGTTCTCCCGCAGCTGCCGAAGGATCACCGTCTGAACCCGGACCAGGGTCCACCGTTGGTCCTCGAAACCGTGAGCTGCCGGTCCCTTGCCGAGTTCCTCTTCCAGCACGGCGAACTGGGCGTCGGTGACGGTCGGGGCGTTCGCCGGACCCGCTGAGCGCAGGGCCTCCATGCCGCCCTCGCGCCAGGCACGACGCCAGCGTTCCACCGACCGCACGCTCACCCGCAAGTCCTTCGCGATCACCGCGGTCTTCTCACCCGCCGCGAACCGCTGCCCGGCCTGAAGCCGGATCCCCTCACGAAACGCCCGACGCTCAGCGGTCAGGCCCCCACCCTCCGGATACCTCACCCCACCGGCATACCGCAGGGATCATGAACCGTCACCACCCGACGACAACCCGAAAACCTCAGTAGCTGCGAGAGGCTGGAATCCGGTCCTGTCTGAACGGCCGTGGACCGGGAATGAGACGGAGCCTTGCCAGCAGGGTGCCGTGTCCGGTCTCTCGTGCATGACCACAGGCATGGGAGACGAGCTGCACATCACGCGGGCAGCCGCGCAGCCTCTCACCACCGCTGTGGGGAGAGGCTGCGACACACGCTGGATCTTGGCCTGCCTGCGGGCCGAGGGGTCAGCCTGTTGAGGGGGCTTCCTCTGAGGCGGGATCGCCTCGGCCGACGGTGACCGACCAGGTGACGGTCGACGGTGCGGTCACCGATACGGTGCCGGGCTTGTCCGCAGCACTGAGAGCGAGCTGGTTGTAAGTGACGGCTGCTTCCCCAACGCTGCATTGAAGGGGGAAGGACGTTTTCACAACAGGCACGTTGACGGTGATCGAACCGTCTCCCTTGCAGCTCACAGCAACGATGAGTGCCTTGCCCTTGGCACCACCTGCGTACTCAAGGCTGGCGTTGCCGCGAGTGACCGCACGCTGCCCGGCAAGGGTTTCACCCATTCCCGTATCGAGTTCCGGCGGTGTGGGAGCGCCATCCTGCTGTGTGGGTGAGGTGCTGGCAGCCGAGGGGGCCGAGGAGGTGGATGGGGCGTCGGACCGTTCGTCGCTGTCGCTCTCCGGTGATGTGCAGGCGGTGGCTGCCATCAGCATGATGGCCCATACGGCGCCACGCCGACGGGTGGTCAGTTTTCCCACAGGTACCAGCCCACGCGGCGGGGGGTGTAGAGGGTGACGTTGTGCTTCACGCCGCGCGTGCAGTTCATGTACACGTACTGGCTGTAGCCCTTGGACTTGAGGCGGTAGACGCCGTAGCGAGCATTGGTGGTCTTCTTCGGAGGCGTTGAGACCTCCACCCTGTTGCCGATCTTCGCGGAGAGCTCGGTGGAGACGTCGACGCCGAACTTGCCTTCGATCTCGATGACGGCGGCCTTACCGCTCACCTTGAGTTCGCCCGAGACGCCGATGCGGACCGTGCCGCTGACTTCGGAGTAGAAGATCGACTTGGCGGTGTGCGACGTCCCGTTGTAGTTGGACTGCGTCGCGCCTACTCCCTTGTGGTAGTCCTTCTCCTTCGAAGTGGGGTAATAGCGGTAGCCGTCCACGCAGGCCTGCGCGTCCGGTGTGGCCTCGTTTCCCGGCTTGGACGAAGGCGCGGGCAGGCTCAAAACGTCGTCGTCCAGCGTCACCGAAGGAGCGGGCGCATCTGTCGTGGGTCCTCCCTCGACGAGGTCGGTCTCCTCCGGCTCCAGCGGAGCAGCGGTCTCCATGACCGCGACGTCGGTGACTGCGGGAGTCGGGTCTTCAGCGGCTGCCGGGCCAGTGGCCGCGACCACGGTCGCGAGGGTCAGGCAAGCAAGGGTCAGCGCAGTTCTCGGAATGCGCGTGTTACTCATGGAACCACCTGGTCTCGGTGGATCGCCCCCGTGGCGATCAAGTAGTCGAGACACTACGGAGAGGGCATGCACAGAACAACCACAAGTTCGGAAGTATGAGCGGGATTTGAGGTCCCCGCATCCCGCTGCTCAACAGGCCCTCCCGGACTCAAGCCCTGCATCACCAACACGCTTTCCAACTGTGGTGGTGTCCGGCAGGGCCGCGAACAGGCCGTTCACCTGCGTTCATGGGCGGCCGGTCTTGGAAGGAGCTTCCGTCTTCGGTCCCGTCTGAACGTGCGTGAACGGCACTGAATGAGACGGAAACTGAGACGGTCGACCGAGGGCGGCACGAGGGCGTGGGCACGGCCGGTTAGGTCTATGTGGTGGGAGAACCGCAGCGCTGACACGGTCGATACGTCACGTCCCGTGCATCGCCCAGGAGCATCCAACTGGCATCAGCTAGGTTTCGTCCGTCGCCGACCATGAGGCCGCAGTGCTCGTTACCGTGGAAGACCTCACGGCTGCCGGCAGCACTGGCGCGCACCAGTACCGCTGGCTCCCCGGAGCGGTCGACACCTTCGTCTGCGTAACACTCCTGCATGTACTCCATCGCGTCACGCTGGCCGAACGCACTGGTATACGGGAGCTCTCTTCCCCGCATGCTTATCCTCCGTCTGGGCCCGAGCTCCATCGCTCAATAAGGCAGACCTACCGCAAGTCGTCCTCTCAGATGTCCGGTTCGGCGAAACTCAGCAAGCCGCCCTTGGCTGTGCTTGGGAGATCGACGCATCCGCTACACCGGGGCTCCGCATGCTGCGCCTGCCCCACGGTCGTTGCAGACTGCCGGCGGCGACTTCACCCTGCGACCACCGCATTAGTACTCCAGCTGTAGATCGTGATCTTCATGGCTGGGATGCGACTTGCCGCTGGTAATGGCTGGTGCGTGATCGCTGCTGATGGCGGCGTCGCCAGTCGGACCAGCCGAGTCGGTGAGCGACGTCGTGGAGGGGCTGGACGACGAGAGTGATGAACAGGCGCTGGATTTCGTTACAGGACAGCGGGACCAGCGTGTCCGGGGCGGGGTTGCGGGCGTGTTCGTCGGCGCGGACCACGGCCAGGAAGGCGTGGGCGAGCATCGCCAGGGTGACCCAGCGGCTCCACGAGGGGTAGCGGCGGACCTGGTGCTCATCGAGTCCGGCCAGCCCCTTCTCGGATTGAAAGGTCTCCTCGACCCGCCATCTTGATCCCGCGACCCGAACCAGAGTGGTCAACGGCACCGAACTGGGCGAGTGGCAGCGGTAGTAGGCCAGTTCGCCGGTTGTACGGTTGCGGCGGATCAGCAGCTGGTGACGGCCTGGGCGGGGATCGGCAAGGTCGATGACGGCCCAGTCGTAAAACCGCTGCCCCTTCGCGCCGCGTCCGGCCGAGAGCTTCTGCCAGGCCCGCCTCGGCACCTTCGCCGCGAGGGCATCGGCGCAGAACTTTCCTGCGCCCGAGGGTACTTCGGCTGCGCAGGCCACCGCAAGGACGTAGCCGATGCCGCGTTCCTCCAGAGCCGTGTGCAGTTTCGGGTTGCCGCCGTAGACCTCGTCCCCGGTGACCCAGCCCACGTGGTGTCCGGCGTCCAGAAAGCGTTCGATCATCGTGCGGGCCAGTTCCGGCTTGGTCGCGAAGACGGTGTCCTCGCCGAGCCCGGCGGCCCGGCAGCGGTCCGGGTCGCATGTCCAGGAGCGTGGGATGTACAGCTCCCGGTCCACCGCCGCGTGTCCCCGGGCGCCGGCGTAGACGAGGTAGACCGCTACTTGGGAGTTCTCGATCCGTCCGGCTGTTCCGGTGTACTGGCGCTGGACGCCGACCGTGTGGGTGCCCTTCTTCACGTCGCCGGTCTCGTCGACGACCAGTACCGCGGCCTCGTCGTGGAGGTGCTCGACGACGTATTCGCGTACATCGTCGCGGACGGCGTCGGCATCCCAGACGGCCCGGGACAGCAGATGCTGCATGCCGTGCGGGCTGGCCTCCCCGGCCCATTCCGCGATCGTCCAGCAGTTTTGCGCGGCAGGTCCGACAGCAGGCCGAGCACCAACCGCCCGGCCCGCAGCCGGGGTTCGTAGCGGCTGAACCGGCCTGCGATCCGGCTCATGGCCACCTCGAACGCCTCCCGCCATCGGGCGAGATCTATGCTGTGGCCTGCGGCCACCGTCTCATCGTCAGTCCACACAACTCACGATGATCAACGGTGGCCGCACCCCTGCGGTCCCTCCTGTCAGTCCCGGACGAGACAGAACGGGTGACCTGCCGGATCCGCGAAGATGCGCCAACTCCGCTTTCCCTCCCCCTCATCGAGCAGTGTTGCGCCCCGGTTGAGGACGTCTTCCTGGGCTCGGTCCAGGTCCTTGACACCCAGGTCGAGGTGGAACTGCTGGGGCCGAGCAGGCTCCGGCCACCGTGGTGGCTGATGGTCTTCCACCCGCTGGAAGGCGAACACGAGCCCGTCGGTGTGAAGCGTTGCCCAGCCGTCGTCGAGCGACCACCGCGGATCCTGCTGGTTCACTACACCACCGAGAAGCGACTGGTAGAACCGGGACAGCTCAACGACATCGGCACAGTCCAGCACCACACACTGCAGCTTGGCGATCACGAAGGGCAGCGTCTCACGACCCCTGATCACGATCTACAGCTGGAGTATTAGTCGGGCGAGCTACCCGTACTGTTGGTCCGACGGTGGGTAGCGTTCCACCATAGGATGGGGAGAGCTTGGCTGCTGGACGGGCTATGGAAACTCCTGGGCATCGACACCGCCCTGGCCTCGCGCATCGACGGGCGGAAGTTTCGTACCGCCGTCGAGCGCACCCTGTTCGCGCTGGTCGCCAACCGGGCGATCGCCCCGGCCTCCAAGCTCGCCGCCGCCGAGTGGGCCACCTGCGACCAGGTGATCCCCGGCCTGGACGCGCTCAGCGAACAGCACGCCTACCGGGCCATGGACTTGCTGGTTCAGGCCGATGTCCAGGGCGCCGTGCAGGAGGCGGTGTTCTTCTCCGCCGCCCACCTGCTCAACCTCGAGGTCGACCTGGTCTTCTTCGACACCACCTCGACGTACTTCGAGCGCGACGAGGCCGACGACCCGGACGGCGAGGACTCCAGCCTGCGGCAGTACGGGCACTCCAAGGACCACCGCAAGGACCTGCCGCAGATCGTCATCGGACTGGCCGTCACCCGCGAGGGCATCCCGGTTCGCTGCTGGACCTGGCCCGGGGGCACCAACGACCAGACCGTCATCACCGAGGTCAAGGACGGCCTGCGGGACTGGCGGCTCGGCCGGGTGGTCACCGTCTGCGACACCGGCTTCTCCTCCGAGGCCGACCAGTCCTACCTCAAGCGGGCCGGCGGCCACTACATCACCGGCATCAAGATGCGCGAGGGCTCCCGCCTCGCCGACCAGGCCCTCGCCCGCCAGGGCCGCTACCAGGAAGTACGCGACAACCTGCGCGTCAAGGAAGTCCACCTCGACGGCGACGAGGGCAGGCGCTTCATCATCTGCCACAACCCCGCCGAGGCCGAGCGCGACCAGGCCCGCCGCGAGGACCAACTCGCCGCGGCCCGTGAGGAGCTAACCCGCATCAAGACCGCCCGTCGAACCGACGCGGCCAGGGCGAAGGCCAAGGCCGCCAAGACCGGCAAGCGCGCGGCCCCCTCGGACGCGCCACACCGCAAGGCCGAGTGCGCGCTGCGTGACCACCCGGCGCTGGGCCGCTGGCTCAAGCAGCACCCCACCACCGGACGGCTGTCCATCGACGCCGCCAAGGTCGCAGCCGAGGCCCGCCTGGACGGCAAGTACCTGCTGGCCACCAGCGACCCGGACCTGCCCGCTGAGGACGTCGCGCTTGGCTACAAGAACTTGCTGGAAGCCGAACGCGCCTTCCGCACCATGAAATCCACTCTCGACCTGCGGCCGGTCTACCACCGCCTCGACGAGCGGATACGCGCCCACGTCCTGCTGTGCTGGCTCGCCCTGCTGCTGATCCGTGTCGCCGAACGCCGCACCGAACAGACCTGGCCCACGATCAACACCGAGCTCAGCCGGATCCACCAGGTCATGGTGCGGATGTGGTGCGTGCCCCGGCCACTGGTCTAGACAACAAACAACCCCCGGGTCTATGACCTGGGGGTTCGTGTTGGAGCGGGTGACGAGAATCGAACTCGCGCTCTCAGCTTGGGAAGCTGATGTTCTACCATTAAACTACACCCGCGTAAGACGCCGACCGAGGTCGGTGTCCGAATGCTCGCTTACTGTACCTCATCGCAGGCCCCCGGCGCCGATGCCGTGGGGCCTGCGGTTGTTCGGAGGGTGGGATGTGGCTGCGGGGCGCGGGAGTTGGGGCGTACGGTGGAGGTGCGGGAGAGGGGCTGGGCGGAGTCGGAGTGCCGCCTGGAGGGGCGTCCCATTCATCCCGTAATGTGGCCTTCCTCGTCAGGGCGTCAGCCAGACGCGGTTCTTTGGGGAAGGGACTTCAGGACTTGATGGAGCGCACCGTCGTCCGCTGTGCCGATGGGCACGTGTTCACCGCCGCCTCGTTCCCGATGCAGCAGGCCGATCGCCTCGGCCCCGGTCGGCTCCTGCGCTGTCCGCGATGTGCGCGGCTGCGCAGTGTCGTGCCGGTGAGTCTGCAGAAGCGGTAGCGGACAGAGAGGCAGAGCCAGAAGCAGAGGCAGAGGTCTCGCCGTGGGCGCGTGGGGTCGTCGCGATTGTGGTGGCTCCGCGCGCCTTGCGTATCCTCGGGGCGTGCTTCTCTCAGACAAGGACATCCGGGCCGAGATCGACGCCGGGCGGGTGCGGATCGATCCCTACGACGAATCCATGGTGCAGCCGTCGAGCATCGACGTGCGGCTGGATCGGTACTTCCGGGTGTTCGAGAACCACCGGTACCCGCACATCGACCCCTCCATCGAGCAGGCCGATCTGACGCGGCTGGTCGAGCCCGAGGGCGACGAACCGTTCATCCTGCACCCCGGCGAGTTCGTGCTGGCCTCGACGTACGAGGTCATCACGCTCCCGGACGACCTCGCCTCCCGCCTGGAGGGCAAGAGCTCGCTCGGCCGTCTCGGGCTCGTCACCCACTCCACCGCCGGGTTCATCGACCCCGGGTTCTCGGGGCACGTGACGCTGGAGCTGTCCAACCTCGCGACGCTCCCGATCAAGCTGTGGCCCGGCATGAAGATCGGCCAGCTGTGCATGTTCCGGCTCAGCTCGCCCGCGGAGTCCCCGTACGGAAGCGAGCGGTACGGGTCGCGGTACCAGGGGCAGCGCGGGCCCACCGCCTCCCGGTCCTTCCTCAACTTCCACCGGACCCAGGTCTGAGCTTCCTGACTGACGTGAGTGACATCAGTGACATGAGTGACGTACGAGAGAACCTCACCTACGAGCAGTTCGGCGTCGCCGTCCGCGAGCTGGCGCAGGCCGTCGCCGACGACGGGTACGAGCCCGACATCGTGCTCAGCATCGCCCGAGGCGGGGTGTTCGTGGCCGGCGGGCTCGCCTACGCCCTCGACTGCAAGAACATCCACCTGGTGAACGTCGAGTTCTACACGGGCGTGGGGACCACCCTGGAGATGCCCGTCATGCTGGCGCCCGTCCCCGACGTCGTCGACTTCTCCGACAAGAAGGTCCTGATCGCCGACGACGTCGCCGACACCGGCAAGACGCTCAAGCTCGTGCGTGACTTCTGCCTCGACGCGGTCGCCGAGGTGCGCTCCGCCGTCATCTACGAGAAGCCCCACTCCCTCGTGCGGTGCGAGTACGTCTGGAAGCGCACCGACGAGTGGATCAACTTCCCGTGGTCCGTCCAAGCCCCCGTCGTGAAGCGCTCCGGGCAGGTGCTCGACGCCTGAGCGGGCAAGGCGGCATCCGGCCACGAAAGGGGCCCCGGCGATCGCCGGGGCCCCTTTCGTGGCCGTGGGGAGAACGCGCGCTACACCGTGCCCAGCTTCACGATCGACAGCAGGGCGATCAGCTGGATCGCCGACGCGCCGAGCGCCTTCGGCCAGGGTAGGTCGTGCGACTTGGAGACCATCAGCGTCAGCAGGGCGCCGCCCGCGACCCAGGTGGCCCAGCCGAGGATCTGGACGAAGGGGGCGTCGCCGCCCAGGAACGTCGCGACGAGCAGCCGGGGCGCGTCCGAGATGGACATGATCAGCATGGAGAGGCCGACCGTCGGCTGCCACGCGCCGTCGCCGCCCAGCTGGCGGGCGAGGGTGTGGGTGACCACGCCCAGGACGAACGCGCTGAGCACCATCGCGACGGCCGTGGAAAGGACGATCGGGATGGCGTTGGAGAGGGTGGCGTTGATCGCGTCCTCGCGGGCGCCGTCGAAGCCGAAGACCGCGAGCAGGCCGTAGAGGAAGGTCACGACGAGGGCCGGGCCCCACATCGTGTAGTCGCGCATCCGCAGGAACGTCTGGCCGGGGGCCAGGACGATGCCCCTCAGCAGCTCCTTCCAGTGCAGGCGCGGGCCGGCCGGGGCGGCCGGAGCCGTGCCGGCGCGGTAGGTGCCGCCCTGGCTGTACGGGTCCTCGCCGACCGCGAAGGCCTGCGTGTGGCCCGGGTTGTTCGCGGCGTACGGGTCCGGTCCGCCCTGGTGGTACACGCCGTCGTCGCCGAAGTACTCCGGCTCGCCGCCGCCCGGACCGCCGTAACCGCCGTTCGTCTGCGGCCAGGGGGCGTTCCCGTAGCTCTGCTGCCCTGGGTGCGGGTGCCGCTGCGGGGCCTGGGGGTAGCCGTACGACGGCCCCGGCGCCTGCTGTCCGTGCGGGGGGTGTTGCGGTCGCGTGTGCGGGGCGCGGTCGTTCCGGCCGCGTCCGATCCTGAATCCAGCCACGTCATCGAACGTACCTGGTCTCGGAGAGCGGCGGGCCGGGCCCGGGGTACCGGGCCCGGCTTTGCTGCCGAGCTGTGACATCCCCTACGGACGTCATGTGGAGGTCCCTTACGGGCCTTTCCACATGTCCCTCAGGGACACCCCTGAGGTGTGCGTCACCGGGAGATGACCCAGCCGAGCGCGGCGTTGCCCTTCAGTCCGGCGCCGGCGGCGGTGAAGGACTTGGCGCCCGTGGCGGTGAGGCCGGTGGTGGCGCCGCGCAGGACGGTGACGCCGCCGGCCTCGTTCTCGTAGGCGGTGCCGACGACCAGGTCGGCCCTGCCGTCCTTGTCGAGGTCGGTCAGGCGGACCGCCTGGCCGAAGAAGTCGCCGGTCTCGTTGCTGCCGGGCACGCCCGTGGTGTTCTGGGTGTAGAGCTTGGCGCCCGCGCCCGTCAGCCCCGAGGCCGAGCCGAAGAGGATCATCACGGAACCCGTGTCCTTCGCCGGGCCGTTGTCCTCGCCCGGTGTGCCGACGGCGACGTCGGCGTACTTGTCGCCGTTGACGTCGCCCACGGCGACCGCCGTGCCGAAGCCGTCGGCGGCCTCGCCCACGTCGGGCACACCGGCCGTGTCCTGGTGGATGACGGTCGGCGTCTGCGCCGGGTCGGGGCCGTTGCTGCCGCCGTACCAGACGGTGATCTGGCCGCCCTTGTGGCCGCCGGGCCTGGCCCTCTCCGGGTCGGTGTGGTCGCCGAGGACGACGTCGCCGTGGCCGTCGCCGTTGATGTCGCCGATCGCGCCTGCTTCGCCGTCCGCCTTCTCCAGCTTCACCTGGGCGTAGTCGGACTCGGGGTGCTCGGCGTGGCCCGTGGGGTCGTGGCGGAAGTAGCGGATGTCGCCGCGCAGGTCGGCGTCCGTGGCGAACGGGTACAGGCGCTCCGCCGCCCGGTCGCCCGTCAGGTCGCCGGCGAACACCTCGTACGTGGAGCCGAGTTCGCCGATCCCGTGGTGGCTCAGCGGGGCGCCGGTGCGGGTGAAGGGCCCGCGGTAGAGGTGGGTGTGGCTCTGGCCGGTGACCGTCACGTCCGTCCTGCCGTCGCCGTCGAAGTCGCCGGTGGCGACGCCGGAGGAGTAGCCGCCCCACTCGGTGAGCTGGCCGGCCGGCGGCTGCGGCAGCGCCGAGGCGCCGGTCAGGCCCTTCGTGCCGCCCCAGACGACGAGGACGGAGCCGATGCCCTTGCGGGTGCCGACGCCCTCGTACTGGGAGCCGACCACGAGGTCGGCGTACTTGTCGCCGTTGAGGTCGCCGGCGGCGAGGCTGTAGCCGAAGCGGTCGGAGGACTCGGCGGTTCCCGGGACGCCGGCGGAGTTCTGCGTGATCACGGTCTTCCTTGCGGTCGAGATGCCGGAGGAGGAGCCGTACATCACGACGACCGCGCCCGCACCGCTCGCGGAGCCGACATCGGCGTTCCACGCGCCGAACGCGACGTCCCGGTAGCCGTCGCCGTTGAAGTCGCTCGCCAGTCCCGACGGCGCGGCGGCGGCGGTGCCGGGGAGGGCGGTGAGCAGGCCGGTGGTGAGCGTGGCGGCCAGCAGGAGGGTGCGCTTGCGCAAGGCGGGCTCCAGGGAATTCCAGTGGTGACAGCTCTCGGGAGACCTCTGGCGGGGCCGGAGGGTTGTACGTGGTTCGGGGGCCTCGAGGAGGAAGGGTTGGTGGTGTGGTGGTGTGGTGGTGGTGCGGACCGGATCCGGTACGGCGTTCAGCACGCGCAGCGGGCAGGATGGAGCCATGAGCGTAGTCAAGATCAATGTGCTGACCGTCCCTGCCGAGCAGCGGGTAGTCCTGGAGAAGCGGTTCGCGTCCCGCGCGCACGCCGTAGAGGGCTCCGACGGCTTCGAGTGGTTCGAGTTGCTGCGTCCCGTCGAGGGCACGGACAACTACCTCGTCTACACCCGGTGGCGGGACGAGGAGTCGTTCCAGGCCTGGATGGAGGGGCCGATGAAGGCGGCCCACCAGCAGGGTGGCGGGGCCGGGGAAGGGGCCGGGGAAGGGACCGGGGAAGGCGGAGAGCGGCCCCGGCCCGCGGCTTCGGGGTCGACGCTCTGGTCGTTCGACGTGGTGCAGCAGGCGGGGCCGAAGGACGCGTAGGGGCGTTCGGAGGCGGGGCGGCGGTCCCGGCCCGTGCGGGGCAGGGGCCGTCGCCGTCGTCGCACCCGACGGGCCGGTCGTCCGGTCGCACTGTCGGGCCCGTCGTTCTGTCGTCCGGTCCCACCGTCCGGCCCGTCGACCGGTCGTCCGGTCGTCCGGCCTCTGGCCGCCTGGCCGGCCGCGACGGTGGGCCGGTGGACGGTGCGGCTGCTCGGCGGGCCGGTGGACGGGTGCGACGGCGGGCCGGTGGACGGGTGCGGCTGCTCGGCGGGCCGGTCGACGGTTCTGGGCCTTCGGTGGGCCGGTGGACGGGTGTGGCTGTTCGGCTTCGCGGCTCAGCAGTTCGCCCAGGCCTCGGCCAGGGCCGCGGGGATCAGCGGGATGTCGCCGCAGCCCTGTGCGCCACGGGGGAAGCTGTCGCCGGCGACGTAGCTCCAGCCGCCTGTGGTGGTGGTGCGGAAGTACTTGGTCACGCTGCCCTCGTCCTGCATGGCCACGAGTTCGTCGAGCGTGGCTCCGGGGGTGGCCTGGAAGCGGGTCGCGGCGTAGCGGACGTCGCCGCACCGGCCGTAGAAGAACTGCTGCGGGGCCGGCTGGATGTGGCGGAAGCGGGGGAAGCTGCGCCGGTAGGCGTCGGTGACGGCGGCCTTCACGTCGGCGCCCGCGGGGAGGTTGTGGCAGCCCGGGGTGCCGGTGGAAGTGCTCGCCGGGGTGGGGGTGGCGGCCTTCACGGGGCCGGTGGTGCGGGATGGGGTGGGGGTGGCCGCCGGGCTCGGGGGCGTGCTGGTGGTGGAGGTGCCCGGCGAGGGGGTGGCGGGGATGGCGGACGGCGTGTCTGCCACCGGGGCGGCATGCGGGGAAGGCGATGCCGCGGACGACGCGGTCGCGGAGGACGCGGTCGCGGCGGACCGGGAGCCCGGTGAGTCCTGGCACCCCGTCAGCACCAGGATCCCGCCCATGACGGCGATGACCGACGCACCTCTGAGACCCCGCATCGCGCATCCTCTCCTCGACCGGCGAGCCCTGGGCGCCGGGTGATCGGCCGGCGACCAGTTCCAAGACACGCCGTACGGGGCCGGGGTTGCGCGGAGCGGCGCACGGGATGGTCTCGGTTCCATATACGCGCCGGTCCGTCCGCGTCAGACGGTGGCGGTCGGGACCTCGGTGCCGGTGAGCCGGTGGGCGGCTTCCCGGCAGGGTGCTGCGGCGTCGGACCGGGGCTGGCGGGGCGGTGGTGCGGGTGACGGTGTCCGCCGGGTCCTTGGGGTCCCACGTGATCCCCCGGCGGCCTGGGTGGGGTCCTACGAGTGAATCCGGCCCCCTCTTGAGTGGTCGCCGGCGGGGCAGCGGGAAGGGCCATGGGGCACACCACAGCCGACCAGCGCCGGGCAGGAGCACCCCATGCCGAAGTTCCTCATCCAGGCCACCTACACCACCGAGGGCACGAAGGGGCTGCTCAGGGAGGGCGCGAGCGGGCGTCGTGCCGCCGTCGAGCAGGTCGTCGGCGGCCTCGGCGGGTCGGTCGAGGCCATGTACTTCACCTTCGGGGAGGACGACGTCATGATCATCATCGACTTCCCGGACCCGGTCTCCATGGCCGCCGTCAGCCTCACCGTCAAGGCCAGCGGCGCCCTGCGCACCCGGGCGACGCCTCTCCTGACTCTCGACGAGATCGACGAGGCCACCCGCCGGCAGGTTTCCTTCCGCGCTCCCGGCGAGTGATCCGGGCCCGCCCGCGCCGTTCCCGTCAGGCGGCAGCCGACGCCGCTTGTGCCGCCGTCTCCCGTGCGGCGCGGCGGCGGGCCGGCATCCCGAGGGTCGGGTTGGCGACGCCCCAGGCCGCGCCCTTGCAGACCAGCTCCTTGTAGAGGGCGGCGAGCCGGCCGGTCAGGGCCGCGTCGACCGCGCGGTCGTCGGCGGTGACGTACTGGATCAGGCCCTCCTTGCGGCCCAGCGAGATGCACTGGTTGAAGTAGCGCAGCGGCGTGTTCGGAAGCTTGCCGCCGGTCAGGCGGGCCGCGATGGCGTCGGCAGCCTGCCACGCGGTGGGGATGCCCGAGGCGCACGACATCCGCAGCGGCTTGTCGCCGGGGCCCTTCACCATGGCCGCGTCGCCGATGACGTAGACGTCCGGGTGGGAGACCGAGCGCATGGTGCCGTCGACCACGAGCCGGCCGGTGCCGTCGGCCCGCAGGGTGGTCGCCCTCGCGATCGGGTGGACGGCGAAGCCGGTGGTCCACACGGTGACCGCGGCCGGTACGGAGGTGCCGCCGGCGGTGACGACGTGGTCGGCCTCGACGCCGGTGACCGCTGTGTGCTCGTGCACGGTGACCCCGAGCCGGTCGAAGACCTTCCGCAGATGCCGGCGGCCCTTGGGCGAGAGCCAGTCGCCGAGGCCGCCGCTCGCCATGAGGGCGACATCGAGGTCCGGACGGGCCTCGGCGAACTCGGTCGCTGCCTCCAGGCCGGTGAGGCCGCCGCCCACCACGACGAGGGGCTGTCCGGCATCGAGCCGCGCCAGGCGCTCGCGCAGCCGCAGCGCTCCGGGGCGGCCGGCGATCTCGTGGGCGTGCTCGGCGGCGCCGGGGACGCCCTGGCCGTTCCAGCCGCTGCCGAGGGCGTAGACCAGGGTGTCGTACTCGAGTTCCTCGGCGCCCTGCGTGGTGCGGACGGCGGCGGCCCTGCGCTCGACGTCGACGCCGGTGACCTCCGCGATCTTCAGTACGACGCCGGTGCCCGCGAACATCTCGTCGAGGGGCCGGGGCCTAAGCTGCCGGCCGGCGGCGAGCTCGTGCATCCGGACGCGCTCGACGAAGTCGGGCTCGGCGTTGACGAGGGTGATGACGGCGTCCTCGCGGCGCAGCCGCCTGGCCAGGCGTCCGGCGGCGACGGCTCCGGCGTATCCGGCTCCGAGGACGATGATGCGGTGCTGCATCTGCATGCTCCTGTCTTGAGCGGGTTCGCCCCTTGAACCGGGCGGCCCGCCGTTTCCTGACAGCGAGACGATGTGAAGCAGCTCACATCGACGACGGGTGGGGTCAGAAGGCGTGGAACAGGGGTTCGCCGTGGTCCTCGGCCGCCCACCGCCGGGTCGCGCGGGTGAGCTTGTCGGGGTTGGCCTGGTTGCGGAACGCGGAGATGCCCTCGGCGGTGATCTCCAGGCACATGACGCCGACCACCCTGCCGTCGATCACCGCCACGATCGCGGGGCCGCCGTTGGCGCTGGTGACATGGACCTCGGGCGAGCCGCCGACCATGTCGCGCTTGGCCTTGGCCGGTTTGAACAGCCCCCGCATGAACTTCGCGACCGCGAGAGCGCCCTCGAACGCCTTGGCGCGGGCCGGGACCTTCCCGCCGCCGTCGCCGATCGCCACGGCGTCCTCGGTGAGCAGCCGTACGAGCGGCTCGGTCTCGCCGGTGGTGGCGGCCGCGAGGAACTCGTCGACGACCCGCCGGGCGGCGGCCATGTCGATCTCCGCGCGGGTCCTGCCGTCCGCGACGTGCTTCTTGGCGCGGTGGTAGATCTGCTGGCTGGAGGCCTCGGTGATGTCCAGGATCTCGGCGATCTCCCGGTGCGGGTAGTCGAACGCGGCCCGCAGCACGTACACCGCCCGCTCGCCGGGGGAGAGGCGCTCCAGCAGGGCGAGGACGGCGTACGACACCGATTCGCGCTGCTCGGCCGTGTCGGCCGGGCCGAGCATCGGGTCCCCGGCGAGCAGCGGTTCGGGCAGCCAATGGCCCACGTAGGTCTCGCGCCGTGCGCGGGCCGAGGTGAGCTGGTTGAGGCACAGGTTGGTGAGCGCCTTCGTCAGCCATGCCTCGGGGACCCTGATGTGGCCGGTGCCGGCGGCCTGCCAGCGCAGGAACGTCTCCTGTACGGCGTCCTCCGCCTCGCTCGCTGAGCCGAGCAGACGGTAGGCGAGGGCCTCCAGCCGGGGCCTGAACGCCTCGAAGCGGTCCACGTCGTTCACGGTCAGGGCCATGGGCGGGATCCTAGCGAGTCCGGTGCGTGCCGCCGGCGCGCGGTGCGTCCCCTGCCGTGCGAGGGCTGTCGACGCCCGCGTCGCCGGCTGCGTGAGGATCGCCGTCGAGGCCCGCGTCCCGTCGGCCACGTCCCGTCGGAGTCGGCGGTGGCGTGGCGGGGCCGTGGAGTTCGCGTCGTGCCGGGGTGGGTGGTGTCGTGCCGGGGCCGTTGGCGCAGGCGTCCTACCGGTGTTGCCGTTGGCGCAGGCGTCCTACCGGTGTTGCCGTTGGCACAGGCGTCCTACCGGTAATGCCGCTGGCTGGGGGCCGGGGCCGTGGAGGTGCGCGTCGGGCCGGGGTTGGCGGTGCCGTGCCGGGGCCGTCCACGGAGATGTCCCACCCGTGTTGCCGATGGCCCGGGGCCGTTGACGCCCGCTCCCGTAGCCGTCGCCGGTGCCGTGCCGGAGGCCGAAGTGACCCGCGTCGCCGGCCTCCGTGAGGAGCGCCGACGGCCGGGCGTGACCCGTGCAGTACGACGGCGCCCCCGTCCGCCAGGGACGGGGGCGCCGGCAACAGGCCCGTCAGGGAGGGCTACTTCACCGGTTCCGGTTCCGATTCCGTCTCCGCGTCCGCCGAACCCTCCGGGGCGGCGGGGGTCTTGACGGAGTCGAGGAGGAGCTGGGCGACGTCGACGACCTGGACGGACTCCTTGGCGGTGCCGTCGTTCTTCTTGCCGTTGACCGAGTCGGTCAGCATGACCAGGCAGAACGGGCAGGCGGTGGAGACGATGTCCGGGTTGAGGGAGAGTGCCTCGTCGACGCGCTCGTTGTTGATGCGCTTGCCGATGCGCTCCTCCATCCACATCCGGGCGCCGCCGGCGCCGCAGCAGAAGCCGCGTTCCTTGTGGCGGTGCATCTCCTCGTTGCGGATGCCGGGGACGGCGGCGATGATCTCGCGCGGCGGCGTGTAGATCTTGTTGTGGCGGCCCAGGTAGCAGGGGTCGTGGTAGGTGATGATGCCCTCGACCGGGGTCACCGGGACCAGCTTGCCCTCGTCGACCAGGTGCTGGAGCAGCTGGGTGTGGTGGATGACCTCGTAGTCGCCGCCGATCTGCGGGTACTCGTTGGCGATCGTGTTCAGGCAGTGCGGGCAGGTGGCGACGATCTTCTTGGCCGACCTG
Organism: Streptomyces sp. NPDC047706; assembly: GCF_043204795.1. Lineage (NCBI taxonomy): Bacteria > Bacillati > Actinomycetota > Actinomycetes > Kitasatosporales > Streptomycetaceae > Streptomyces > Streptomyces sp. NPDC047706. Next base: position 225,970 of record NZ_JBIDCW010000002.1, read on the forward strand.
GGCTTGCGGGACTCCTCCGTCACCTTGCCGTCGTCGTCCAGCTCCTCGCCGAACGCCGTGTTCAGGGCCATGACGTTCTCCATGCCGAGCTCCTGGAAGAGGGGCTCGTTGCCGAGGCGGCGGGCGGAGTCACCGGTGCACTTCTCGTCGCCGCCCATGATCGCGAACTTGACGCCCGCGATGTGCAGCAGCTCCGCGAAGGCCTTGGTGGTCTTCTTGGCGCGGTCCTCCAGGGCGCCGGCGCAGCCGACCCAGTACAGGTACTCGACCTCGGTGAGGTCCTCGATGTCCTTGCCGACGACCGGGACCTCGAAGTCGACCTCCTTGAGCCATTCCAGGCGCTGCTTCTTCGCCAGGCCCCAGGGGTTGCCCTTCTTCTCCAGGTTCTTGAGCATCGTGCCCGCCTCGGACGGGAACGCCGACTCGATCATCACCTGGTAGCGGCGCATGTCGACGATGTGGTCGACGTGCTCGATGTCGACCGGGCACTGCTCGACGCAGGCGCCGCAGGTGGTGCAGGACCACAGCACGTCCGGGTCGATGACGCCGTTCTCCTCGGCGGTGCCGATCAGCGGACGCTCGGCCTCCGCCAGGGCGGCGGCGGGGACGCCGGCCAGCTGCTCCTCGGAGGCCTTCTCCTCGCCCTCCATGGTCTTGCCGCCGCCGGCCAGCAGGTAGGGCGCCTTGGCGTGCGCGTGGTCGCGCAGCGACATGATCAGCAGCTTCGGGGAGAGCGGCTTGCCGGTGTTCCAGGCGGGGCACTGCGACTGGCAGCGCCCGCACTCGGTGCAGGTGGAGAAGTCCAGCAGGCCCTTCCAGGAGAACTGCTCGACCTGGGAGACGCCGAAGACGTCGTCGTCGCCGGGGTCGGTGAAGTCGATCGGCTTGCCGCCGGACGTCATGGGCTGGAGGGCGCCGAGGGCCGTCCCGCCCCTCGCCTCGCGCTTGAACCAGATGTTCGGGAACGCCAGGAAGCGGTGCCAGGCCACACCCATGTTGGTGTTCAGCGAGACCACGATCATCCAGATGAACGAGGTCCCGATCTTGATCATGGCGACCAGGTAGACCAGGTTCTGCAGCGTGCTGACGCCGAGGCCCTTGAAGGCGAGGACCAGCGGGTACGAGGCGAAGTACGACGCCTCGTAGTGGTCCACGTGGTGCAGGGCCCCCTCCAGGCCGCGCAGCACGTAGATCGCGAGGCCGATGGTGAGGATGACGTACTCGACGAAGTACGCCTGGCCCGACTTGGAGCCCGCGAAACGGGACTTGCGGCCGGCCCGGGACGGCAGGCTCAGCAGCCGGATGACGATGAGCGCGGCGATGCCCAGGATCGTCATCACACCGATGAACTCGATGTAGAGCTCGAACGGCAGGAAGCCGCCGATGACGGGCAGCACCCAGTCGGCCTGGAAGAGCTGGCCGAACGCCTGGGCCAGGGTCGGCGGCAGCGTCAGGAAGCCGACGGCCACGAACCAGTGGGCGACGCCCACGATGCCCCAGCGGTTCATCCGCGTGTGACCGAGGAACTCCCGCACCAGCGTCACACTGCGCTGATAGGGGTTGTCGGTCCGGGTGCCGGCGGGTACGGGCTGGCCCAGTTTGAAGTACCGGACGAACTGACCGACGGCGCGCGCGAGCAGGGCGACGCCGACCACGGTCAGGACCAGCGACACGATGATCGCGGCGAGTTGCATTTGGGGGCTCCTCGGGCCTGCGAGGGAGATTACTAAGCGGTAACTTACCCAGTCCGTCTGAGACTACCCGCATCCCTCGTCGCACTGTAGCCAGGCGTGGGGTGATCTGGATCGCTGAGGGCTGCCTCACGAACGGGACCCGTTACCTCCCGAACCGAACGTGTTATTCGTACCAAATTGATAGATTCACGCCTAATTTAAGACCGTGCTCTACGGCCTCGCCGCCGCCGTCGCGGCCCTCTTCCTCGCATCGCTGCTCACGGCCGCCCTGCGCGTGCCGGCGCTGCGCCTCGGACTGCTCGACCGCCGCCGCACCCGTCCCTTGCCGCTGCTCGGCGGGGTGGCCGTGGTGGTGACCACCCTCGCCGTCGCGGGCGCCGGCGAGTGGACCGGCGTCGCCCCGCTCGGCTCCGGCGTCGGCAGGCTCCTGATCGCCGCCGGGGCCGTCGCCCTGCTCGGTCTGCTGGCCGACCTGTGGCGGCTGCGGGCGCGGCTGCTGCTGTGCGGTACGGCGGGGGCGGCCGCCTGCGTGGTGCCGTACGAGGAGGCCGGCGTCGTCGGCGGGGTGCTGGCGGTCGGCTGGATCGCCGCCGTCGCCGTGGCCTTCCGGGCACTGGATCACGCGGACGCGCTGGTGGGGACCGTCGGAGTGGTGACCGCCTTCGGGGTGGGGGTGTGCGCGGCGGTGGAGCTGCTGGACGGGCTCGCGGTGCTGCTGAGCGTGCTGGCGGCCGCGCTGACCGGCTTCCTGATGCACAACTGGCACCCCGCGCGGATCGCGCTCGGCGCGTGCGGGTCACTGTTCACCGGGTTCGTGCTCGCCGCCGCGGTTGTGCTGACCCGTGTGGGGTACGCGCCCGGGAGTTCCGTGGGCCCCCTGTTCGCGTTCACCGCGGTGGCCAGCGCCGATGTGCTGCTCGTGGTGCTGGCGCGACGGTTCACCGGCAGGCCCGGGCCCGACCATCTGGCGCACCGGCTGCGGCGGCTGGGGCTGACTCCGCAGGGCGTGACCGTCGTGCTCGGCGCCCTCGCCTTCGCCGGGGTGCTCGTCGGTGTCCTGGTGCACGCCGGGTGGGCCGACGGGGTCGCCGTGCTCGGCGTCGCGGGCGCCGCGCTGGTCCTCGTGCTCGGACTGCTGCGGGTGAGAACGCGCGGTCGGTTGACGGCAACCTCCGCTCATGATGCCGCGTCCTTGCAGGTCACAGGGCGCTTGCGTGTAAGGAACGGATAAGAGTTGAGTCCGTATGACTCAGGTCTGTTGACCCCGGCGCGGACGTCATGCACACTTGAGCCTGTTCCACTCAAGTCAGCTGGAGGAATCAACCATGGCACGTGCGGTCGGCATCGACCTGGGCACGACTAACTCCGTCGTCAGCGTTCTGGAGGGCGGCGAGCCCACCGTCATCACCAACGCCGAGGGCGCCAGGACCACGCCGTCCGTCGTCGCCTTCGCCAAGAACGGCGAGGTGCTGGTCGGCGAGGTGGCCAAGCGCCAGGCCGTGACGAACGTCGACAGGACCATCCGGTCGGTCAAGCGTCACATGGGCACGGACTGGAAGATCGAGCTCGACGGCAAGCCCTTCAACCCGCAGCAGATCAGCGCCTTCGTGCTGCAGAAGCTCAAGCGGGACGCCGAGGCCTACCTGGGCGAGAAGGTGGCCGACGCGGTCATCACCGTCCCGGCCTACTTCAACGACGCCGAGCGGCAGGCCACCAAGGAGGCCGGTGAGATCGCGGGCCTGAACGTCCTGCGCATCGTCAACGAGCCGACCGCCGCCGCCCTGGCGTACGGCCTCGACAAGGACGACCAGACCATCCTCGTCTTCGACCTCGGTGGCGGCACCTTCGACGTCTCGCTGCTGGAGATCGGCGACGGCGTCGTCGAGGTCAAGGCCACCAACGGTGACAACCACCTCGGTGGTGACGACTGGGACCAGCGCGTCGTCGACTACCTGGTCAAGCAGTTCCAGTCCGGTCACGGCGTGGACCTGAGCAAGGACAAGATGGCGCTGCAGCGCCTGCGCGAGGCCGCCGAGAAGGCGAAGATCGAGCTGTCCTCCTCCACGGAGACCTCGATCAACCTGCCCTACATCACCGCATCCGCCGAGGGCCCCCTGCACCTCGACGAGAAGCTCACCCGCGCCCAGTTCCAGCAGCTGACCGCGGACCTGCTGGAGCGCTGCAAGACGCCGTTCCACAACGTCATCAAGGACGCCGGCATCCAGCTGGGCGAGATCGACCACGTCGTCCTCGTCGGCGGCTCCACCCGTATGCCCGCCGTCGCCGAGCTCGTCAAGGAGCTGACCGGCGGCAAGGAGGCCAACAAGGGTGTGAACCCGGACGAGGTCGTCGCCATCGGCGCCTCGCTCCAGGCCGGTGTCCTCAAGGGCGAGGTCAAGGACGTCCTGCTGCTCGACGTCACCCCGCTGTCCCTCGGTATCGAGACCAAGGGCGGCATCATGACCAAGCTGATCGAGCGCAACACCACGATCCCGACGAAGCGCTCGGAGATCTTCACCACGGCCGAGGACAACCAGCCGTCGGTGCAGATCCAGGTCTACCAGGGCGAGCGCGAGATCGCGGCGTACAACAAGAAGCTCGGCATGTTCGAGCTGACCGGTCTGCCCCCGGCGCCGCGCGGCGTCCCGCAGATCGAGGTCTCCTTCGACATCGACGCCAACGGCATCATGCACGTCACGGCGAAGGACCTCGGCACCGGCAAGGAGCAGAAGATGACCGTCACCGGCGGCTCCTCGCTGCCGAAGGACGAGGTCGACCGGATGCGCCAGGAGGCCGAGCAGTACGCGGAGGAGGACCACCGCCGCCGCGAGGCCGCCGAGTCCCGCAACCAGGGCGAGCAGCTGGTCTACCAGACGGAGAAGTTCCTCGCGGACAACGAGGACAAGGTCCCCGGCGAGATCAAGACCGAGGTCGAGGCCGCCGTCGCCGAGCTGAAGGAGAAGCTCAAGGGCGAGGACACCGCCGAGATCCGCTCCGCCACGGAGAAGGTCGCGGCCGTCTCCCAGAAGCTGGGCCAGGCGATGTACGCCGACGCCCAGGCTTCCCAGGCGACCGCGGGCGGCGCCTCCGAGCAGCCCAAGGCCGACGACGACGTGGTCGACGCCGAGATCGTGGACGACGAGCGCAAGGACGGTGCCGCGTGACGGAGGAGACCCCGGGCTTCGAGGAGAAGCCCGACGTCCCCTCCGGCGCCACTCCTGACGACGCCGAGCCGCAGGCCGCCCCGGAGGAGGGGGCGGCCACGGCAGGGGACGTGAAGCAGAACGCCGGCCTGGTGGCAGAGCTGGACCAGGCGCGTACGGCGCTCGGTGAGCGCACGGCGGATCTCCAGCGGCTGCAGGCCGAGTTCCAGAACTACCGCCGCCGCGTCGAGCGGGACCGCGTCACGGTCAAGGAGATCGCCGTGGCGAACCTCCTGACCGAGCTGCTGCCGGTGCTCGACGACATCGGGCGGGCCAGGGAGCACGGCGAGCTGGTCGGCGGCTTCAAGTCCGTCGCCGAGTCGCTGGAGACCGTGGCGGCCAAGATGGGCCTTCAGCAGTTCGGCAAGGAGGGTGAGCCCTTCGACCCGACGATCCACGAGGCCCTGATGCACAGCTACGCGCCGGACGTCACGGAGACGACCTGCGTCGCGATCCTCCAGCCGGGGTATCGCATCGGCGAGCGCACCATCCGCCCCGCGCGGGTGGCCGTCGCCGAGCCCCAGCCGGGCGCGCAGACCGTGAAGGGCGCCGAGGAGGGCGACGTGAAGGCCGACGACAAGGAGAGCGGTGGCCCGGACGAGGGCTGACGTTGAACGGATGAGAGAGGAGGGACGTCGAGGATGAGCACCAAGGACTTCATCGAGAAGGACTACTACAAGGTCCTCGGCGTCCCCAAGGACGCCACCGAGGCCGAGATCAAGAAGGCGTACCGCAAGCTCGCCCGCGAGTTCCACCCGGACGCCAACAAGGGCAACGTCAAGGCCGAGGAACGCTTCAAGGAGATCTCCGAGGCGAACGACGTCCTCGGCGACGCCAAGAAGCGCAAGGAGTACGACGAGGCCCGCGCGCTGTTCGGCAACGGCGGCTTCCGCCCGGGCCCCGGCGCCGGCGGCGGCACCTTCAACTTCGACCTGGGCGACCTCTTCGGAGGCGCCCAGGGCGGGGGAGCGGGCGGCGGCGGGGGAGCGGGCGGGGGCTTCGGCGGCGGACTCGGCGACGTCTTCGGGGGCCTGTTCAACCGGGGCGGCGCGACGACCGGCACCCGGACCCAGCCGCGCCGCGGCCAGGACATCGAGTCCGAGGTCACCCTCAGCTTCACCGAGGCGATCGAGGGCGCGACGGTCCCGCTGCGGATGTCCTCGCAGGCGCCGTGCAAGGCCTGCTCCGGCACCGGCGACGCCAACGGCACACCCCGCGTGTGCCCGACGTGCGTCGGCACCGGCCAGGTGGCGCGCGGCTCCGGCGGCGGTTTCTCCCTCACCGACCCGTGCCCCGACTGCAAGGGCCGCGGTCTGATCGCGGAGAACCCCTGCGAGGTCTGCAAGGGCAGCGGACGCGCCAAGTCGTCCCGCACCATGCAGGTGCGCATCCCGGCCGGGGTGTCGGACGGCCAGCGGATCCGGCTGCGTGGCAAGGGCGCGCCCGGTGAGCGGGGCGGCCCGGCGGGCGACCTCTACGTGGTCGTCCATGTCAAGGAGCACCCCGTCTTCGGCCGCAAGGGCGACAACCTCACCGTCACCGTCCCGGTGACGTTCACCGAGGCGGCCCTCGGAGGCGAGGTCAAGGTCCCCACCCTGGGCGGCCCTTCGGTCACGCTCAAGCTGCCGCCGGGCACCCCCAACGGCCGCACGATGCGGGCCCGGGGCAAGGGCGCGGTCCGCAAGGACGGCACCCGCGGCGATCTGCTGGTCACCGTCGAGGTGAGTGTTCCGCAGGACCTGACGGGGAAGGCTCGTGACGCGCTGGAGGCGTATCGCGAGGCGACCGCGGGCGAGGACCCGCGGGCGGAGCTGTTCCAGGCCGCGAAGGGAGCATGAGTGAAGCCATGGACATCAACGGCCGTCGACGCAACCCCTATGAGCTGACCGAGGAGACCCCGGTCTACGTCATCTCGGTGGCGGCCCAGCTGTCCGGCCTGCACCCGCAGACCCTGCGCCAGTACGACCGGCTGGGGCTGGTGTCTCCGGACCGCACGGCCGGGCGCGGCCGCCGCTACTCGGCCCGTGACATCGAACTGCTGCGCCAGGTGCAGCAGTTGTCGCAGGACGAGGGCATCAACCTGGCCGGCATCAAACGCATCATCGAACTGGAGAACCAGGTCGCGGCGCTCCAGTCCCGCGTCGCGGAGATGCAGGCCGCGCTGGACGGCGCGGCGGCGGCCATGCAGCAGCGTGAGGCCGCGGTGCACGCCTCCTACCGGCGCGACCTGGTGCCGTACCAGGAGGTGCAGCAGACCAGCGCGCTGGTGGTGTGGCGGCCGAAGCGGCAGCAGCCGTCGGACTGACCGACGTGGCGCGACACCGACGACGAAGGGGCCGGGAGGGCGAACCTCCGGGCCCCTTCTTCCTGTTCCGGCCGGCCGTGAGGCGGAGTTCGGGGGCTGGTCCGGCAACCGCACGGTCAGCGGGCCGGTCCGCCGTGAACGCGTTCTGCCCGTCCGGCGACCTCGGTGCCCGGCCCCGGGCCACGCCCCGGTGCTCGCTGCGGGCATCGAGCGGAGCGTCCCAACTCCTCGTGGGTGGAGGGCTGGTGAAGGCTCTCGGGAGAGGGTTTCGCGGTGTGTCCACGAGCTAAGCGGAACGTGATGTTGCCATCTCGTTAAGTGATTCCCCTTGACGCTGAGGGGCGCCGACGCGTTGGCTTTTCAGTCATCCGGGCCGCAACGCCGCGGCCACCTCCGGAAGCAGCAGAAGTGGGCTCATCCATGCGTCGTCGTATCGCCATATCCGTGGTCGCCTCGTCGTTGACCCTGTCGCTGACAGGCTGTGGCGTGCTGGGGGCGACGGGGGAAAGCAGCGACGCGAGCCCCACCAAGGGCAACGACATCACCGTGGGCCTGCTGCTGCCCGAGACGGCGAACACGCGCTACGACAAGTTCGACTACCCCATCATCAAGGAGCGGGTGGCCGTCCTCACCAAGAACCAGGGCGAGGTCCGGTACGCCAACGCCGACGCGGACGCCAACAAGCAGGCCAGCCAGATGCAGCAGATGATCGACGAACAGGTCGACGTCATCCTGCTGGACGCCGTGGACGCGCACGCCATCGCGGGCGGTGTGGAGAAGGCCAAGGAGGCGGGCATCCCGGTCATCGCCTACGACCGGCTCGCCGAGGGCCCCATCGACGCCTACATCTCCTTCGACAACGAACTCGTAGGCGAGGTCCAGGGCCGGTCCCTGATCGACGCGCTGGGCAGCGAGATCGACAGCTCCGACAAGATCGTCATGATGAACGGCTCGCCCACCGACCCGAACGCCAAGCAGTTCAAGCAGGGCGCGCTGTCCGAGCTGAGCGGCAAGGTGACGATCGCCCAGTCCTTCGACACCAAGGACTGGAAGCCGGAGAACGCCGAGGCCAACATGGCCGAGGCGATCCAGAAGATCGGCAAGGACAACATCGTCGCCGTCTACTCCGCCAACGACGGCATGGCGGGCGGCGTCATCAAGGCGATGGAGGCGGCCGGCGTGACCGAACTGCCGCCGATCACCGGGCAGGACGCGGAACTCGCGGGCGTGCAGCGGATCGTCTCCGGCGAGCAGTACATGAGCGTCTACAAGTCCTACCCGCAGGAGGCCGAGGCCGCCGCCGAGATGGCCGTGGCCAAGGTGCAGAGCAGGGACATCCAGTTCGACGCCCTCGCCCGCGACCGGGTCGACAGCCCGACCCACAAGGGCATCCCGGCCCAGCTGGTGTCGGTGGTCGCGCTGACCCGGGAGAACATCAAGGACACCGTCGTCGCGGACGGCATCCACAAGGTGTCGGACATCTGCACGGCCGAGTACAAGGAAGCCTGCGCGGCGATCGGGCTCAGGTAGCGGCGCCCGCTTCCGCGCACGGGTGAAGGGGTGGTTCGCGCCTGCGGCGCGCCGCCCCTTCGGTCATTCTTCCGGGCCGGACCCGGGCGCGGTGGCCCGGCGGCGGCCACCCTGGCGGGGGCCGGAGCACACCCCCGCCGGCTTGTTGCGAGGCGACAGGCGGGGGGAGGGAGAAAACTGGCCATAGCGGCGGTTTCCCACGGTCACCCTGGAGCGAGCCGTGTTGCGGAGCAGGTCCGGTCCGCGCATAGTTGCGCTGCGGAAGACGCTGGAACCGGGGGTGGAATGGGCCATGGCCGGGCACGGGACGGACGAGCATCCGCATGGTGCTGACCGACTGTGCGAGGCCGGGGATCGCGTGTATTCCCGGGCCGTACGGCGGGGCCGTGTGGCGCGCCGCGACGCGGAACCGGTGCCCTGTCTGCTGGAACTCGCCCTGCTGCACCCCGACCCCGACGACATGGACTGGCTCGTCCCGACCTCCCCGCAGGAGGTCATGACCCGGCTGCTGCGCGGGGTGTACGACGAGATGAGCGCCAGTCAGCGGCGGATGGGCTCGGCGGTGGCGGCCTTCGAGTGGTACGCCGGTCTGGGCGGTCAGGCGTCCTCCTCCGAGGGTGTGGCGATCCGCGTGCTGGACGGGCCCTCGCGTATCCAGGCGGCGCTGGACGAGGCGACGGCGGCGTGCACCACCGAGGTGCTCACCGTGCAGCCCGGAGGCATCCGGCGCGAGCACGAGCTGTCGGAGGGCCTGCACCGGGCGCTGGAGCTACGAGGGCGGGGCGTGCGGATGCGCGACCTGTACAACCACGTCGCGCGGCACGGGCAGGGCCTGCTGAACTACCTGGAGCTGATGGGGGAGGCGGTCGAGGCCCGCACCCTGGACGAGGTCATCGACCGCCTGATCCTCTTCGACCGCACGGTGGCCTTCATCCCCGCGAACGCCGACCGCACGATGGCTCTGGAACTGCGTCACCCGGCGCTGGTGGAGTACCTGGTGACGGTCTTCGAGCGGCTGTGGCGCCTGGCGATCCCGCTCACCGCGGCGCTGCCGGACACCGGCATCGAGGGCATCTCCCACCGCGAGCAGTCGATCGCGGCACTGCTGGCGGAGGGGCACCAGGACGCGGTGATCGCGGAGCGGCTGGGGATCAGCGTCCGCACCTGCCGGGCCCATATCGCCCGCCTCTCCGAGACGCTCGGGGCGGCGAGCCGGACGCAACTGGGCGTGCGGATAGCGCAGGTCGGCCTCGACGGCCAGGCCCGTCCGCTCTCGGCCGCAGAACTCGGCGTTCCTGAGCAGGGCTCGGCGAATCAGGGTTCTCCGACGGCCCGCTGAGGCCCTGGGAGCGGGGGATGGCCCCGCTCCCAGGGCCTCAGCGGGCCCGCTCCGGGCCGCAGTGGTCCCGCTCCGGGTCTCAGTGGTCGCGCTCCCAGGTCTCAGTGGTCGCGCTCCAGCATCCCCGACTGCGCGATGAGGTAGCCGAGCTGGGCGCGGCTGCCGCTGCCCAGGGCGGTGGCCAGCTTGGCGATGTGGGCCCGGCAGGTGCGGACGTTCATGCCCAGGCGCCGTGCGATGGCCTCGTCCACGTGGCCCTCCACGAGCAGCTTGGCGATGGAGTACTGGATCTCGGAGATGCCGTCGGGGGCGGTCTCGTAGGGGGCGCCGGCGCTGAGCGGCACCGCGCGGCTCCACATGAACTCGAACACCTTGACCAGGTAGCTGACCAGGCCGGGATGACGCAGTTCCAGAGCGACCTGGCGGTCGTCGCGGACCGGGATGAAGGCCACGCTCTCGTCGCAGATGATGAGCCGCTCGACCAGTTCGTCGATGGTGCGGTACTCCGCCTTCCCGTCGGCGAACTGCTCCATGTAGGCCAGTCGTTCGGGGCTGTAGCGGGCGGTGTGCTGATAGAGCGTCCGGATCCGCACCCCGCGCTCGATGAGCGTGCGGTCGCGTTCCATCGCCTCGATGAGCCGGTTCTCGGGGCGCTTGCCCCGGCTCGGCTGCACCGTGAGCACCTCGGACCGGCACTGGGCGGTGGCCAGGTCGAGCGCGTCGTTGATCCGGTCCAGGCCCTCCAGCACGGTGATCGAGTGCGCGGGCGTGATCTGCTGGGCGCTGAGGGCCATGAACGGCTCGAAGGCGTCCGCCAGTTCGATCGACGTCCGCCTGCGCTCGGTGATCTCGCGCTCAATGGGATTGAGCCGCTGGGCCAGGGCGACGGACGGCGGCAGCGGCACCAGCCAGTTCGGGTCGTCCGGGTCGGGGTGGAGCAGGGCGAACTCCATGAGGCAGGGCGCGGCTTCCACCTCCGTACGGGCGATACGTCCTGTACGGAGGGCGTTGGCATAGAGACGACCGCCTTCGTCACACAGCTCGGTCACCGCGTGAGGATGCGTCGCCTTCGTCCCATTCGATGCCAAATCTCCACCCCCCAGGGTCCTGAACATGCAGGAACATGATGCATCGATTGTGTGGCCATGACGTGCCTGAATGAGCCATCGTCTTATCCGACGGGGGAAGAGGGGACCTTCAAGTGAGGACGAAGCCGACTATGCGTAAGAGAATGCTTCGCTCGGTGCTTGTCGCCGCCTTCTCCGCCGTTGTGGCCTTCGGAGCACTGAATGGCCTCTCGGGCGCGAGCAGTGACGCGGTGACGGACGTTGCGCGGTCAGCATCAGTGGTGTCCGGTGATGGAGACGCTCTGGCGTTCCCGGCTGACACCACGTGGGACTGACCATGGCCACTCCACCCGACGACCGCTCATTCCGTAGAGAGATGGCCACCGCCTACCGCTCCGGCTGGCACTTCATCGACCTGGCCACCGCCATCCCCCACAGCGGTGACTCGTTGATGGTGACCGTGTTCGGCGAGCCCGTCGTCGTCACCCGTGACGACGACGGAGACGTACGGGCGTACCGGTGTCTGCGGCGGCCTCGGGGGGCGCCGCAGCCGGTACGGTGTGCCATCCGGTACGGAATGATCTTTGTGAACCTGGACCAGCGGGACCATCGTCTCGCGGAGCCGGAGCCGTCCGGCCCCATGACCATCTCGGCCACCCCCCGCAGTGCCTGACGCGATTCCCCCGTCGTAACAGATCGCTCAGGTGCTTCCCCCCGCAGCGGCGTCACCGTGACCTGAACACGGTGACGCCGCTGCAGTTTTTTGCGGATTTTTCCCGCTATCCCGGGTTATCGGCACGCGTTCGAGTGTGGCCGAAAAGTGCCACTCGCCGGCGTTGGCGCGTTCAGGGCTTCCTCCGGGTACCCCATAAAGGCCCCGAGTCGTTCCCACCCATTCCCTTGAGTGGAATAGACTCAACTTTGTGGAAGTTGCCTGAGTCAGTCGCTCACGCAAGGAGGAGAACGGACACGTGGACGCCGAGCTGACCAACCGGAGCCGGGACGCGATCAACGCGGCCGGCAACCGGGCCGTGACCGGGGGACACCCCGACCTCACCCCCGCGCACCTGCTCCTGGCTCTGCTCCAGGGGCGGGAGAACGAGAACGTCACCGACCTGCTCGCCGCCGTGGAGGCCGACCAGGCGGCCGTACGCGCCGGCACCGAGAAGGTCCTCGCCCAGCTGCCCAGCGTGACCGGATCCACCGTCGCGCCCCCGCAGCCGAACCGCGAGTTGCTCGCCGTGATCGCCGACGCCCAGGCCAGGGCCCAGGACCTCGGGGACGAGTACGTCTCGACGGAGCACCTGCTGATCGGCGTGGCCGCCAAGGGCGGGGCCGCCGGAGAGGTGCTGAGCCGGCAGGGCGCCGACGCGAGGAAGCTGCTGGAGGCATTCCGCAAGGCACGCGGCGGCCGCCGGGTCACGAACGCCGACCCCGAGGGTTCGTACAAGGCCCTGGAGAAGTTCGGGACCGACTTCACCGCCGCCGCCCGCGAGGGCAAGCTCGACCCCGTCATCGGGCGGGACCAGGAGATCCGGCGCGTGGTGCAGGTGCTGTCCCGGCGCACCAAGAACAACCCCGTTCTGATCGGCGAACCGGGCGTGGGCAAGACCGCCGTCGTCGAAGGGCTCGCCCAGCGGATCGTCAAGGGCGACGTGCCCGAGTCCCTGCGCAACAAGCGGCTCGTCGCGCTGGACCTCGGCGCCATGGTCGCCGGGGCGAAGTACCGCGGCGAGTTCGAGGAGCGGCTGAAGACCGTGCTCGCCGAGATCAAGGACTCCGACGGGCAGATCATCACCTTCATCGACGAACTGCACACCGTCGTGGGCGCCGGCGCCGGCGGTGATTCGGCCATGGACGCCGGAAACATGCTCAAGCCCATGCTGGCCCGCGGGGAACTGCGCATGGTCGGCGCGACCACGCTCGACGAGTACCGCGAGCGGATCGAGAAGGACCCGGCGCTGGAGCGGCGCTTCCAGCAGGTGCTGGTCGCCGAGCCCAGCGTCGAGGACACCATCGCCATCCTGCGCGGACTCAAGGGCCGCTACGAGGCCCACCACAAGGTGCAGATCGCGGACAGCGCGCTGGTCGCCGCCGCGACCCTGTCCGACCGGTACATCACCTCCCGCTTCCTGCCCGACAAGGCCATCGACCTCGTCGACGAGGCCGCCTCCCGGCTCCGCATGGAGATCGACTCCTCGCCCGTCGAGATCGACGAACTCCAGCGGGCCGTCGACCGGCTGAAGATGGAGGAGCTCGCCCTCAGCAAGGAGACCGACGCGGCCTCCCGCGAGCGACTGGACAAGCTGCGCCGCGACCTCGCCGACAAGGAGGAGGAGCTGCGCGGCCTGAACGCCCGCTGGGAGAAGGAGAAGCAGTCCCTCAACCGGGTCGGTGAGCTGAAGGAGAAGCTCGACGAACTGCGCGGGCAGGCCGAACGCGCCCAGCGTGACGGCGACTTCGACACCGCGAGCAAGCTGCTGTACGGCGAGATCCCGGGCGTGGAGCGGGACCTGGAGGCGGCCTCGGAGGCCGAGGAGGAGGTCGCCAAGGACACCATGGTCAAGGAGGAGGTCGGCTCCGACGACATCGCGGACGTCGTGGCCTCCTGGACCGGCATCCCGGCCGGCCGGCTGCTGGAGGGCGAGACGCAGAAGCTGCTGCGCATGGAGGAGGAGATCGGCAGGCGGCTCATCGGCCAGAGCGAGGCCGTGCGTGCCGTGTCCGACGCCGTGCGGCGCTCCCGCGCCGGCATCGCCGACCCGGACCGGCCCACCGGCTCCTTCCTCTTCCTCGGCCCCACCGGCGTCGGCAAGACCGAACTCGCCAAGGCGCTCGCCGACTTCCTCTTCGACGACGAGCGGGCCATGGTCCGCATCGACATGAGCGAGTACGGCGAGAAGCACAGCGTCGCCCGCCTCGTCGGCGCCCCGCCCGGATACGTCGGCTACGAGGAGGGCGGCCAGCTGACGGAGGCGGTGCGGCGCCGCCCGTACAGCGTCGTACTCCTCGACGAGGTGGAGAAGGCGCACCCGGAGGTCTTCGACATCCTCCTCCAGGTGCTGGACGACGGCAGGCTGACGGACGGTCAGGGGCGGACGGTGGACTTCCGCAACGCCATCCTGGTGCTGACCTCCAACCTGGGAAGCCAGTTCCTTGTGGACCCGATCAGCAGCGAGGAGGAGAAGAGGGAACAGGTGCTGGAGGTGGTCCGGTCGTCGTTCAAGCCCGAGTTCCTCAACCGCCTCGACGACCTGGTCGTCTTCTCCGCGCTGAACAAGGAGGAGCTGAGCCGGATCGCCCGCCTCCAGATCGACCGGCTGGCGAAGCGGCTCGCCGAACGCCGGCTCACCCTGGAGATCACCGACGAGGCGCTGGCCTGGCTCGCCGACGAGGGCATGGACCCGGCCTACGGGGCCCGCCCGCTGCGCCGCCTCGTCCAGACCGCCATCGGCGACCGGCTCGCCAGGGAGATCCTCTCCGGCGAGATCAAGGACGGCGACACGGTCCGCGTGGACACCTTCGGCGAGGGCCTGATCGTGGGACCGGCGACGGGCAAGACGCTCTAGGTGAGCCCTGGGTGTGCTGTCCGGACAGCGCACCTAGCCGCCGGCCGGTGAGCTTCTCGGCGGGCCGTGCTGACAGCCGGGGCAGATCGTGAACGCCGAGAAGCTCACCAGCGCGGTCTCGGCGTCCTGGTGCGCGATCTCCACCTGGACCCCGTGCGCGCCGGCGTCCCCCGGCAGGGCGTCCGAGCGGCGGAGGCCGAGACACAGGTCGGCGTCGGAGCTCGCGCAGGCCCGTCGGGGCTCCGGGGCGTCTGGGTAGCTGCCGGCCAGCCAGCCGCGCACGTTCGCGCGCGGCATCCGGAAGACGGCCCGGTAACCCGGGTCGGTCCCGTGCGTCACCGTGCACGACTCGATGCGGGCGCCCTCCGGCAGCGCGGCCCCGCCGAAGGCCAGCGCCTCGGCGCAGCCGGCCTTCTCGGCGACGTACCTGCCGACCTCCTCGTCGTCGGTCAGGAGCAAGGCCGGCACGCCCACGACGAGGACGCCCACGATCAGCACCGGCACGGCCGCGACGGCCGCGAAGATTCCCCGCCAGGCGCGGCCCCGGGCCTCATCCCGCCCCGTCGCCGCGTCGTCCCGTACCTCTGTCACGGTCCCCGCCCCCTGCCCGCACCGGCCGACCGGCCGGATCAAGTCCGCCGACGGCGGACAGACTACGGCGGGGCTTGCCACCCCCCTCCCCGCATGGGGGAGGATGGCGGAATCCGTACGAAGGGAAATTCACGGTGACCATCGACCCGTCCTCGATTCCGAACTTCGGGGGCAAGCCCCAGCCCGAGCCCCAAGGACCGGCGGGCCCCGTCGTCCCGGATCAGGACCTTGTGAAGCAGCTCCTCGACCAGATGGAGCTGAAGTACGTCGTCGACGAAGAGGGTGACCTCGCGGCGCCGTGGGAGCAGTTCCGTACGTACTTCATGTTCCGCGGCGAGGGTGACCAGCAGGTCTTCTCGGTGCGGACCTTCTACGACCGCCCCCACCCGATCGACGAGAAGCCGCAGCTTCTGGAGTCCATCGACGACTGGAACCGGCGGACCCTGTGGCCGAAGCTCTACAGCCACACCCACGACGACGGCACCGTCCGCCTCATCGGTGAGGCCCAGATGCTGATCGGCACCGGCGTCAACCTGGAGTTCTTCGTCTCCTCGACGGTCAGCTGGGTGCGCGCGGCGATCGAGTTCGACCGCTGGCTGGTCGAGCAGCTCGGCCTGGAGAAGGAGATCAACGACTCGGACAAGCCCGAGGACGAGGAGTAGGGCGGCCCGGGGCCCCGAGAGCCCGGTCAGGACACCGGCCGCACGGCCGGGTGCCCGGGCCGGGCTTCGCTGTCTTCGAGGCCGGGTTCCGACGCGCGGCCACGGGAGACGCGGCGTCCTGCGCCCGCTCGCGGTCGATCTGGAGATGCTCGCCATGCTGCTGGAGGGCGACCCGGCCGAGTCCGGTGGCCGGATCGATCTGTCCACCGGGGAGTGCCGGCCCGCGTTTACCGATGAGCTGGGGCCTGGGTTCGAGGCCGAGGAAGACGACGATCCCGAGCGCTGGCTGTACGTGCCGGCTGTGGGGTCCCGGGCCGGTTACCGGGACATGGAGCTGTTCATCGAAGAGGTCGAGGACGCCGCCCTTGCCGACCGGCTGCGGATCGCCATCGGTGGGCGGGGAGCCTTCCGGCGCTTCAAGGACGTCCTCGCCGGTGACGAGCGCTCCTGGAGCCCGTACCACCGGTTCCGCGATGAGCGACAGCGCGGCCGGACCCGCGCCTGGCTGGCCGAGGAGGGCGACTGCCCGCACGTCACCTTCCTCGTGGAGCCCAGCTCGGGTTCGAATCCTTCGGGGCCGGTATGACTCTTTGCTGCCTCTGGCCTGGATAATCCGGGGCGCTGTCACCGGGCCTGGCGGCGCCGGTTGATCGCCGAGTGAAGCGTGTCCGCCGACAGGCGGGCTGCGTGATGACCGTCGATCACCGGTGTCCCGGTCGACCAGGCGGCAGCCGAGAGCGGTGCGCGGAGGCTCGAAGCAACGAGGCCGAGTGCCCGGTGCATATACCGGTACGTCTGTGGCTGTCAGCGGCCAGTGCAGCGCTCCGGCAGCGCACGGCAGGTCAGCTTTCGTAGTGGTAGCGGCACTGTGCGATCAGGACACCGTCCTCGGTGGCCTTGTAGATCAGCCGGTGCTCGTCGTTGATACGGCGCGACCAGTAGCCCTGGAATCCGTGCTTGAGCGGTTCCGGTTTGCCGATCCCCTCGTTGCCGTTCCGGGCGATGTCCGCGATGAGCGTGTTGATGCGCTTCAGGATCTTCCGGTCCTGAAGCTGCCACCACAGATAGTCCTCCCAGGCGCGGGAGGAGAAGGTGATCTTCAACTTGCGGCCCTTATTCGTCGGTCGCCAGCTCGCGTACGGTGCCGCCGCCGCTTTCCAGCTCGTCGATGGACGCGAGCAGGCGTCGCGCGTTGACCGGGCTCCGCAGCAGGTACGCCGTCTCCTTCAGGGACTCGTAGTCCTCAAGGGAGACTATGACGACCGGCTCGCGTCCGGCCCGGGTGATGACGACCTCTTCGCGGTCGTCGGTGACGGAGTTGAGCACCTCGGCGTACCGTGCGCGCGACTCGGAATAGGTCATGGTCTTCACGATCAACCCTCCTTGACGTACAAGAAACTGTACGTCGGTGCCTGTGGTGTGGCAAGCGGCAGACTGACGGCCGTCACCGGGCGGTTCCGGGCACGAGAGTTCCGTGGCGGGACGGCAGGCGAAGAGGGATGCGGCGGCCGTCCCATAGGGCGGCGGTCAGTGCGCGAACGCCTTGCGGAGCTGTTCCGCCGCGTCCGCCAACACCTCAGTGCGTTTGCAGAAGGCGAAACGGACGAAGGGGGCGCCCGCCTCGCGGTGGCAGCTCTGCTTCCCTCATCACCGCCGCCCAGTGGGAGATCGACGACGCCACCTGGGCCTGGCTGGGCCACGACGGGCACCTCGCCCGACTCGGCGAGCACGGCCTGCGGGCGGCCGACGAGAAGTGGCGCACCTACCGGGCGACGTGGGCGCCCCGCCCAGCCGCAGCGTGGGGCGCCGACTGGCGCACATGGATCGCCCGGGAGCGCACTCCCAGCCCGGAACGGCCGAACCTGCGCCCCGAGGGCGTGCGGGCCAGCATCCGGCCGACGCGCACTTCGGCGGTCCTGATCACCCCCGGGCAACCGCCCGCACAGCTGACAAAGATCGACAATCTGTCGTGAAACGGGCGAGTGAAGGAATTTCGGCTGGTGGTAGCCCTGCTTGGAGTGACCGACAAGCGCCGCCGGGAGCGATTCCGCGCCGCCGGGTGCACCCATGCCCGGCGACAGCCAGTCCGGAATCAACCCGGCGGATTCGGGCTGAACCGCAGGGCGTTGAGCCGTAGACTTCGGCAGTCAACGCCGACGAGGTCCGGCTGTTGCGCGCGACTGCGGGGGAGGAGATCGCATGCAGGACTCTTCGGACTCGACGGAGATCGCCGATCCTGAGGAGAACGGCCGGAGCAATACCGCCGACTCACCTGTTGTGGACGATCCGACGTCCAACTCGGACATCGACTCGACGACGGCGTCGACGGTCCTGGTGGAGGTGCTCCCAGGGGTGGCTGTCGTCGCCGGTGAGGTCCCGCCGGAGCTGAAGCCCGATCTGATCGACTTCGGGATCGTCCCGGCTGCCGACCGCAAGCAGATCTCAGCGATCCTCGCCTCTATCGGGAACGCGGCAACCGTGGTCGGCAATCTCGGAAACGCGTTCGCCAGTGTGCAGGGGCTCTACAGGATCGACGCCACGGCACAGGCCCTGCTGAACAGCGGCGCGACGCTCGCCGTCAAGGATGGCGGGAACCTCGGAGCGGTGATGGTTCCTGGCCGCATCCTGCGTCAGGCCCGCTTCTACTCCGTGAATGCGGTGAGCAAGGCGCAGACCGCGGCCTCGATCGGGCCGGCGCTGGCCATGGTCGGCCTTCAGATGATGCTGAGTGAGGTCTCGGGCCTCGTCAGGACCAACCTCGCGGTGACAAGCCAGGTCCTCACCACCATCCGCAAGGATCAGTGGGCCGAACTGACGGGGCTCGTCGCCGCCGTCGATCGCGCGGTCGACCAGGCGCGAGAGATCGAATCGGTCCCGACGTCCTTGTGGGAGGACGTCGCGGGCAGTGGAGCGCTGCTGCAGAAGCAGCTTGAGCTCTACCAGGGGAACGTCCGCGACCACGTCAGGCAGATCGGTCGGGCCGACGCACGCGGCCACCGTGAGTATCTGCAGACGAACACCGAGGCGATCGCCTTCGACGCCTACGCTCTCCTGTCCTCCCTCAAGGCATGGACCGGGTACCACGCGCTCCGCGCCGCGAGGGCGAGAGCCGCTGGACGCGAAGACGCCGCCGAGGCGCAGTACGCCGAGGTCATCGCGCGCGACACCCGCGCGGAGTTCGACTCCGCTCTCGCCGAGTCGACGAGCCTCGTCGACGCGCTGACGCGGGAGCTGCGGATCACCGCCGAGCTCCCCGGACCGGACGCATGGCCGCTGCCGGGGAAGCGGAAGGACGTGAAGGCGGCCCGGGAAACCTCCGCCCGTCTTCTGAAGGCGATCGAGCCTCTTGCCGACGCTCTCCATCCGCCGGCCCCTCCGCTCGAGGCTCCGGGCGTCGTCTGCGCACCCGAATCGCTGGATCCAGAGCCGTACCTTCGCATCCTGCGATGGCTCCTCGAGGACGGTGAGACCCTGCGTGTCCTCGGCTTTCCCGACCAGCTCGATGCCCTTGGTCCCATTTCTGCGATCGTCGGCGGAGCGAAGGAGAAATTGGCGGCAGCCAGGGACAAGGCTGCGGCGAAGACACTGGTCACCGTCACGGATCGCCGCATCATCACGGCCAAGACGAACGCATTCCTTGAGCAAGCCGAGATCCGTCAGGACATCCCGATTGATCAAGTGCGATACGTCCGAGCAACGACCACACAGGACAGAAGCGCGCGCTTGGCGATCGACCTCATCACGCGCGACGAGAACATCCGGTGGCTCTTCCACACTGACATCGACAACACTCAAGTGGGCGCGCTTGCCGCCGTGCTTGCCGAGTCGATGACAATCCCGAACGTTGAACGCGATGAGCTGCAACGGCGGCGCTACGCCCCCATCGAGGCGGGCAAGAAGAGCGAGAGTGCTGGCACGAGGTCTACCGAACCGACTGGATCCGAGGCCACGACGTGCGATGCCGAGTAGGCCCCAAGCCGATTGACCAGTTCGTGGCTGGGGCCGATAGGGAAGCAGCCACTGCGTGATCATCAAGGGTTGCGTGGACTTCTGAAGATGGTGCGGTGGCCGTGGGCCCGCGCGCCTTGCGGCAACTGGTGCACGCCGTGGCTCAGACGCGCCCTTGACCAAGGTCTACGGAGGATTGTTCCGTTAGGGAAGTTGGGGAGTTCTACTCGGGGGTTGCCTTCGTGACCAGGTCGGTTGGCAGTGCGTGGTGTCTCGTCAGCGGCACCAGGGTGGAATCGGCCGCTCCCCTGGCTGCTGTTGGGGCCTCCGTATGAGACTCCGGCGCGGGATCGCGATCGCCGTCGTCGCCGGAGGCGGCGCTGTGACCACCATGCTGGTCGGGCTCGTCACGAACGCCGTGTCCGATGAGTCGCGGTGGCCGGGCTGGCTGGGGTGGTTACAGGAGCACGCCTGGTTCTCGTTCGTCGTGTTGGGCGTGACGATGGCGGGGCTGACGGCCCTGCTCGCCGGGCTCTCCGAGACGCGGCCTCCCACCCCTCCGGGCCGACCGGAGGATGGAGCAGGGCCAGGGGCCGCCCAGGTGCTGCGTTCGTTGCCTCGCGACACCGCCGCGTTCACCGACCGTGCCGCGGAGCTGGAGCGACTGGTGGGCTCGGTGCGGGCCTCACAGGAGAGTGGCGAGGGGCTGCCCGTTCACGTGATCGACGGCATGCCCGGCGTCGGGAAGACCACCTTCGCCGTGCACGCCGGCCACCTGCTCTCCGAGCGGTTCCCAGACGGACAGCTCTTCGTGAACCTCAACGGGCACACGCCGGGGCGTACTCCGGTGCAGGCCGGCGAGGCGCTTGCCTCGCTTCTCGCGGCTGCCGGCGTGCCGACGCAGCAGATTCCCGTCGGTGACGACGTCGGAGCGGTCACGGAGGCTCGGGCCGCCATGTGGCGGAGCAGGCTCGCGGGCAAGAAGGCGCTGCTGATTCTCGACAACGCTGCCAGCTACCGACAGTTGGAGCCACTGCTCCCCGGTGGGAGTGGGTGTCTGGTGTTGGTGACCAGTCGCAAGCGGCTGGTGGCGAACGAGGAGGTGGTCATGTCGGTGGACGCACTGCCGCCGGATCACGCGGTCGAACTCTTCGTACGGCTCAGCGGGCGGCCGGCCGACGCTCTCGGCCGGGATGTGGTGGACGAGTTGGTGCGGCTGGCCGGGTGCCTGCCGCTGGGCGTGTCGCTTCTCGCGGCACGGCTGCGGCACCATCCGTCCTGGACCGCCGAGGACCTGCGCGGGCGGCTGGTGGCGGCGCGGGACCGGCTGGGAGAGCTGCGAGCCGGGGAACGAGCCGTCACCGCGACCTTCGATCTCTCCTACCGGGATCTCGCGCCGGACCGGCAGGGCTTCTTCCGACAAGTCGGCTTCTTCCCCGGAACCGATCTCGACCCGCACGTCGGTGCGGCTCTTGGTGACGTCTCGGTCGTGGTGGCCCGTCGGCACCTTGAGGCGCTCTACGACGACCACCTGATCGACGAGCAACCGGGGAGTCGCTACCGGCTGCACGATCTCTTGCGCGACTACGCTCGCGGTCTCGCTGGCGAGGGAGACAGCATGGATCACGTACAGGCCGTCCAGCGTGTGTGCACCTACTACCTGGCCGCTCTCGTCGTCGCGAACGGGCACATCGTGCGCAGCGGCGCCGCGGTGCCACCGGCTCCGGACGACGCCTCGCGGGTGGAGACCCCGGCCCTGGAGGGGCGGGCGGATGCCCTGAGCTGGCTGGAGACCGAGCGGGCCAACATCCTGGCCTGCGTCCGGCGGGCGAACGGCCTCGCCCTGTACGACCTCGTGGTCCGGCTCGCCGCGGCCATGGCGCCCTTCCTGCGCCAGGCCGGCCCCTGGGACCAGGCCGTCGGGCTCCACCGGACCGCCGCCGAGGCCGCCCGCCACACCGGCGACCAGCGGGCGCGGGGCGATGCTCTCGCCGAGCTGGGTGTCGTACGCCGCTTCATGGCCGCCTACCCACAGGCGATCGAGGCCCTCAATGACGCCGTGACGGCGTACGAAGCGGTCGACCACCGGCGCGGCAAGGCGGACGCACTCAACCAGCTCGGCATCGTTTGGTACCTGACCGCGGACAACGAGGACGCGGCCCGCGCCCAGACCGAGGCCCTCGCCCTCTACCGTGAGCTGGGCAACCGGCTCGGACAGGCGAACGCGCTTGCCGATCTCGGCATGACACACCGGCAGATGAGCCGGTTCGACGCTGCGGTGGAGGCCCAGACCGAGGCGCTGGCGATCTACCGAGAACTCGGTGACCGGTACGGGGAGGCGAACTCCCTGCGGGATCTGGGTGTCGTGCACAGCCTTATGGGCGCGTACGGCCTGGCCGCGCGGCATCACCAGGAAGCGTTCGACATCTACCTGGAGCTGGACGACCGCGTGCACCAGGCTTACGCGCTGAACGAGTTGGGCGTCGTCCGACGGCTGACCGGAGACACCGAGGCAGCGCGGACGGCACACAGCCAGGCTCTGACGCACTTCACCGAGCTCGGTGAGCGGTTCGGCTGTGCGACCAGCGTCCGTCACCTTGGCGTCGTGGAGCGTGTGACTGGGGATGCGGCAGAGGCGATCCGGCTTCTGGTGGAGGCCCTGGACGCCTACCGCGAGCTCGGCAGCCGCGGGGGTGAGGCCGCCTCGCTGAGCGAGCTGGGCGTGGCGCGCGGCATCGTCGGTGAGCGCGACGGCGCGATCGAGGCGTTCCAACGCGGCTTGGAGATCCTGAGAGGCCTGGGCGACCGGTGCGGCGAGGCAGAGGTACTGAACCACTGGGGGATGCTGCTGTTCACCTCCGATGAGCCGACGGCCGCCCGCGGGCACTTTGGTCAGGCGCTCACGCTCGCGCGGGACATCCGCTGCCCGCTGGAGGAGGCGCGGGCGCTGGAGGGCATCGGCCGCTGTGACTGGACGGTTGACGGGCCAGGTCACGGCGTGGATTCGCTGCGGGCCGCCGTGACCGTGTACCGGCGGTTGGGAGTGAGCGCGTCCGTGGACGACATCGAACGGTTGCTGGTGTAGCGGTCCGGTTGACGCCGACCATGTGGCCGAATTTCCCGTGCCAGGTGGGTGGTTGAGGATGCTACATTTCCGGCTGATCTGTCGCTTCAACCCCGTCGCACCGTGCCACCTCTGGCACGTACCTCACGAGGAGCGTTGGATGCCGTCACCCACGTCCGTCACCGAGCCACGCACCATCACGCCCGCCGGGCCGGCGTCCACGGAGCCGACGGCGGCCGGAACCGCCGTCCTGGACCGCGTGGCCGCCCGCGTCCGGCAACGGCTGGAGGCAGAGGAGGGCGCGACGGGCCGGGTCGGCGACGGTGCCCACGCGGCCTCGCTCATCTGGCCCTGGCCGCTGTGAGCGCGTCCGCTCGATGACAGAACCCGAAGTCCCCGTTCCTTTCCGGACGTTCATCCTCAAGGTCGCCAACCGCTGCAACATCGACTGCGACTACTGCTTCGTCTTCAACTCCAAGGACCAGGCGGCGCGGCGCCTGCCCGCCCGAATGGACCTCGCTGTGGCCCAGGCTGCGGCCCGGCGGATCGGTGAGCACGCCTCCGCACACCGCCTTCGGACCATCCACGTCGTACTGCACGGTGGAGAGCCGCTTCTCGTTGGCGTCGGGCACATGGCCGGTCTGCTGGAGGCCGTCCGGGACGCCGCGCCGTCCGGGACCCGGGTCCTCTTCGAGCTCCAGACCAACGGGACGCTTCTGTCCGGTGCCTGGCTGGACCTCTTCGAGCGGTACGAGGTCGCGGTCGGCGTCAGCCTCGACGGGCCGCCACCTGCGAATGACCGGCACCGGCTGACCCACGCCGGGCGGTCGAGTGCCGCCTCCGCCGTGCGCGGTATCGAACTCCTGCGGTCGCGGCCACACCAGTTCGCGGGGCTGCTCGCCGTCGTGGACCTGGCCAACGACCCTGTGGAGGTCCACGACTACCTGGCGGCGTTCGAACCGCCGGTGATCGACTTCGGCCTGCCGCACGCGACCCACGACGACCCGCCGCACCGCTCCGACCCGAGCGTGCCCGAGTACGGGCTGTGGATGAGCAGGGTGTACGACGCCTGGCTCGCCCGGCCCGAGTATCGGCACAGCGTCCGGATGCTGGAGGACATCGTGGCCCTCAGCTCTGGCGTGCGCGGCTCGGTGGAGACACTCGGCCTGGCCCCGCCGACGAGCGTCGTGATCGAGTCCGACGGCTCCATCGAGGCCGTGGATACCCTGCGGTCGGTCGGGGAGGGCGCCTCCTGGCTCGGGCTCGACGTCCTTCGACACTCCTTCGACGAAGCGCTGTCGCACCCGAAGCTGCTGCACCGGCAGCACGGCAAAGAGGCGCTCGCCGAGCAGTGCCGCGCCTGCCCACTCGTGGACGTGTGCGGCGGTGGCTACCTCCCGCACCGCTTCAGCGAAGCCCAGGGCTATCGGAACCCGTCTGTCTACTGCGCGGACCTGGAGTACCTCATCCGACACGTTCAGAGCTCCCTGCGGCAGCACGGCTGGAGCCCCTACGCGCAGGCCGCCTCGTCGCCGTAGACGCGTGTGCCGTACCGCCAGGAGGGGATCACGCGTTGGAACGAACGAGTGCAGCAGCGACCGAAGCTACCGAGGAACGACAGGAGGCGCCGATGAGCGTGATGATTCGCCCGGCGGAGAAGCGGGACGTCTCGGCCGTGGCCGAGCTGATCGAGGAGATCGAGCGGTTCTACGGGGCGACCGACACAGATATCCAGCCGATCGAGGAGCGCCGCCTCCAGGTGGAAGAAGCCCTCTTCGGCGTGCCACCGCTGGCTTCCGCCCTGCTCGTCGAGGACGAGACCGGGGGCATTATGGGCCTCGCCGCGTATTCCTTCCTCTGGCCGGCCGCCGGTTCCTCGCATTCCCTGTTCCTGAAGGAGCTCTACGTCCGCGACACCCTGCGTCGGCAGGGCATCGGTGCTCGCCTCATGGACGAACTCCGCGCCTTGGCCGCCGCGCGCCCCGGCTGCAGCCGGGTGGAATGGATGGCCGACCGCGACAACCCAGGCGCACGGGCCTTCTACGAGTCGCGCGGGTTCACCGAGTCCGACGGGAAGATCGTCTACCGGGTCGACTCCAGCAAGGCGTGAGGGTGGTACGAGGCCAGTGGAAGTAGAGCGCTGCGACGAGTGCGGCGGCAAGATCGTCATCGGGCTCGGATGTGAGTGTTCGCCGGGCTCGTCGGCGTCGGCGCCCACGCGTTCCGTAGGCACGTTCGTGCAGAGGGAGTGGCGTACTCACCCGGATGACACGATCCTGATCTCCCCGAAGCAGGTCGCGCACAGGCCCGGATGGTGCGACCACATGACCGAGGACGACGTACGGCCCCCGCGCTGGGGGTGGATCCCGAATCCTCCACCTGGGCTCTGGGAGCGGTTGAGCAGTGCTTCTTCAGCGACCGCCACCGCGGGCAATCCGAGGCGACGGGCCGTGCGGCGGTGCACCGACGTGAGGCGAACCTCGCGCAGGGCTGACCACTGTGCTCCCACGCCGCCCTGTTCTCGTTCCGTGGGCGCGGCCGCACCTGGCAACGGCCACGCCCGCCTGCGTCAAGATCAGTAGCTGATGACGAGCCGCACGGAGGGCCGGTCGATCACGGCTCCGTCGGCGAGGTCGCTGTCCGGTGTCTCCACGGGGTAGGCCGTGACCACGGGTTCGGCGGTCCGGGCCGGGCTCCAGGCGCGGATCTGCGCGCAGATCCGCTCGGCGAGATTGGCGCCGGCCGGGCCATAGCCGACGGCTCCCAGCCGGAACCGGGGTTCTGTCTCGGAGTCTTCGGCGGTCCGCTCCAGAGTGAGGTACGCGATGGAGTCTCCCTCGACGAGGGCGGGGCTCAGGGCGGGTGAGGCGGGGCGGTGAAGGCCGGCCTCCACCGCTGCGGGCTTCGCAGTGATGCGGCAGGTCGCTCGCTCGGTGGCGCTCAGCCGCAGCCAGACGCCGTCGAACGACTCGACGGGCCCGATCGTCACACCGGTCCAGACGACCGACTTCGGTCGGGTGAGCGCGTCGCGAAGAAGTTCCGGGGCGATGGACTGATCCTCGTCCCAGTAGAGCCGGACGAGCCGGTCGTCGTCGATGTAATCGTTCCGCTCTCCGTCCTGGCCGATCACCGGGAGGAAGCCGCACATCTTGACGGAGTCGGACCGCATCCGCCTCTCCTCACGTTGGAAGGCCACGGCCCTGGAGAGCCCGCGCCACCGCAGCGGGACCACGAGGCGTCCGCCGACGGCCAGCTGGTCCCACCAGGCGCCGGGGAGGTCCCACATGCCGACCGTGGCGATCATTCGGTCGTACGGGCTGAACTCCGGGGCGCCGAGGGCGCCGTCCCTCGTGACGACGCGAACGTCTTCGTATCCGTTCGCGTCCAGCATCCGGCGGGCGTAGGCGGTCACGTCGGCGTCGATGTCGCACGTGGTGACCTGTCCGGACTTCCCGGTGAGGTGCTTGAGAAGGGCGGCGTTGTAGCCGGTGCCGGCCCCGATCTCGAAGATGTTGTCGCCTTCGCGGACGGCGAGCTGGGCCAGCATGAAGTGCACGACGTCGGGCTGGGAGGCGCAGCTCAGCGGGAGTGCGTCCTCGTCGGGGTTCTCCTTGATTGTCACGCTCTTGTTGGCGTACGCCTCCTCGATGGGTGCGTCGGGGAGGAAGGCGTGGCGGGGTACGGTCCGCATGGTGCCTTCGACGCGTGCGTCGCGGAGGCCGGAGAGGTCCTCTTTCAGGACGGCGTCGACCAGGCGGTTGCGCAGGTCCTCGGGGGAGGCGCCAGTGGTGGTGTTCATCGCGTCCTTTCGGAAGGTGCCAGGCTGTGCGTACGGGAGGGGTAGATCGTTCTCGTTTGTTCTGGTGTGCGGATGCGGTTCGCGGCGTCACTCTGTCAGAAGCAGGCAGCGGTCCCAGGGGGCGCTGATCGCCGTGTTGACGGGGTCGGTGAGACGGACCAGGTGGATACCTGCCGTGCCGTCCATCAGGCCGGCGCCGTCCGGCAGTCCGTGGTGGTCCAAGTGCTTGTCGAGCCGGGCGTTCAGGCGGCGTAGATGCGACGCGAGTTCGTCGTCGAGGGCGTCGGCGGCGGCACGCAAGACGGTCTGTATGAGCCCCGCCCAACCGTGGCAGAGGGATGCGTCGGTGAGCTGGGCGAGCTGCTGGTCGTCGGCCAGGCATCCGGCCAGGGCCTGCTCAGCTTGCCGTTGCCGGTCACGGTCGCCGAGGGCGATGCCGGCGAGTTGCTGGGCGCGGGCGATGCCGGGGGCGCCGTAGCACCAGGACGGGCGTCTCGGCCCTGGGCGCTGGAGTTCGCCGAGTCGGTGTTCGGCTCGGGTGATCAGGTCCGGCCACCAGGCGCGCGAGCCGGTGTTGTTGCGCCACCGGTCGAGCCAGTCGCAGATTCGGGTGATGGCTTGCGTCTGTCCGGGCATCGTGTGGCCGTGTCGCAGTGCCGTGGCCAGCAGCGCCAGCGGTCCGGCAATGCCGTGGGCGAGGCCGAAGTTGCCGTGTCCGCCGGGCCATCGTGGCGTCGGTCGCAGATCGGGGCTGTCTCCCGTCCACCAGCCGGGCAGACTTTGCGCTTCGATGGTGATCGGTTCCGTCAGCCGCACCAGGTAGGCGAGGACGTCACGAAGCTCCGTCTTGTGGCCGCGGTGCAGGTGGTACACGCCCAGCCCGGTCAGTCCGCTGATGAGGTCGTACTCGCCCAGGGTGGGCAACGCGCCGTGATCGATGCGGGCGTGTGCCCGCTTGAGTCGTTGGCGTGTGACGTCGGCGAGGTGTGTGTCCAGGGTCGCCAGGGCGCGAGTGGAGGTGTTCGTGTGCGTGAAGCTGAGGACGTACGCGACGGCCGGGGCGCCCTCGTACAGACCGCATGCCTCGGGGGCGGCCTGGATCGGGCCCTTGAGCATGGCGGCGGCCCATGGCCGGAGCGCGTCCCTGTTGTCCTCGCGAGTGTGGGCTCTGACGGCGTGCAGCAGGGCGACTCCCGCCGCGCCGGAGTACAGCGACTGCCCCCAGCCGGGCCCGGTGGGTGTGGGCGGCGCGTCGTAGTTCATCAGCGGCTCTCCCCCGGCCAGGCGGCCCATGCGACGGCGGACTGACGGGCAAGGCGGCGGCAGATCCTCTCGTCCTCCCGGTCCAGGCCACGCAGGCGGTTGTGGTGCATGTGCAGCAAGGATTCCAGGACGGAGTCGAGGTCCATGCTCTCGGCGAGGCCCTCGCGATACAGCGCCAGGGCCACGGCTCGACGGTGCCACGCTTGGGCGAGCTCTTCGCCCCAGCTTCGGGCACGAGGCGTAGTGCGGCGAACGAGTTCGATGGCCTGGTCGCTGACGCCTCGCTCGACGCGAGCCGGAGGCGCGGGCCGGTTCGCCAGCCACCGCATTCCCTCGTCGGGGCCGAGCAAGCCGCAGGCGGTGTCCACCATGCCGACCGCGGCCAGCGCGCGTCCGTCGACGCCGTCGACTCCGGGGCCCTGCAGGGCGGCGAAGGCGTAGGCCGAATCGGCCGTGAACACCGCCTCGGCACAGCGCAGGGCGGCGCCTGGGCCGTAACGGCCGATCTCGGGGGTGTACGTGTCGAACACGAGCCTGCTGCTGAGCCCCTCGCGGCGCAGCCCGGTGGCCCATCCGGCGACGAGCTCGGTGCAGGCGGCGTACTGTCCGGTGCTGCGGGTGCGGATGCGCAAGCGGAGGTGGTCGAGGTCGTGCGGGGTGCGGTAGCGGACGAACCACCACTCGGGCGTACCTGGGAGTTGGAGCACGAGCCGCGCGAGGTGGGTGCCGATCAGCTCATCGAGCTGTTCGGGGTGGCTGTAGATCTTGGCGTTCAGCCAGGGTGCCTGTACCGCCCCCGGTACGGGCCCGAGGGTGCTGTTGGTGAGCACGGGGAGGAAGCCGGAGAGCGGGTCGGGTATCGGCCGGCGGGTGCTGGTCATCGGCAGGGCGATCTCGTGGACGTGGCCGCCGATCCAGCCGTAGGTCTCCTCGGCCGGCGCCTCCGTCAGCACGGCATGGCCTTCCCGGTCCAGGTGGGCGCGTAGGACGGTGGCGTGGGCGGGCACGTCGAGTTGGAGCCGACGTGTCCGGTCGTCCTCCCGCAGCTCGACGGCACCGTGGCAGTGCCACCGCTTCCGCCACCGGCCGAGGGCGTCAGTCCACTCCCGCATGTCCGCGCTGCGGCTTGGAAGGTCGTCGGCGGTCAGGTTCCAGCGACTGGGAGAGAGGATCACGCGCCCGTAGCGGACGCGCGGCAGGAACGGCAGCCGTGCGCCGTGCGGCCCCCAGTCGAAGCTGGTCCAGGCAGGGCCGAAGGAGCGGGTCAGGTGCGCCAGGAATCGGGCCAGGGGCGGGGGTTGCTTGTCCAGAGCCATGGCGTGGAAGACCTGCGGGTCCATCAGGCGACGGCGGGAGATGCTGACAAGGTACAGGCGGGTGTGCGTGGCCGTGACCGCGAGGTCGTCGACGTCGATGAGCGTCGTCGAGGTGTCGTCGGGGCTGCGGTGCTCGCCCAACGGGATCACGTGTGGGAGATAAGCGGGGATGCGGGCGACGTTCTCTGTGTGCGGGTAAAGGGGCGGGAAGGAGAGCTGCGCGGTCAGCGCGTTCTCGACGCCCGTGGGAACTTGGCGGTAGATCTCATCGAGTCCCGTGCCGGTGGCGACCGGAGTGAACCGGGACGTGAGTGTTCCCGCGGCGCGTGCCGGTGTCACCGTGAGCGTGAAGTCCCCGTGCTCCAAGGCGGACAGGCTGGCGGCGTGCAGGCGCCCGCACATTTCCACGTGGGGTGGTGCCTCCTGCCCGGTCGGCGCCTCGCCGGCCAGGCGGTCGATCAGGTCGTCGGTGAGGACGATCTCTCTGCTGCCGTCGGCCAGAGCCTGCCAGGCCAGGGCCAGCAGCCGCTCGTCACGCTCGGAGACTGTCGGGGGCGGTACGGTCATGCGGCTGCCGGGGTACTCGGCTGGGTAGCCGAGCCCGGACGCCGGGTCGACGACCTCCTTCACCGGCACGAGCGTGCCGGTGCCGTACCGCTCCCAGAACGCGACCTGGTACTCCTTCCACACACCCTGGCCTGCCGGTCGGCGCGTGAGCCGCAGTAAGGCGTCCGCCGCCCTCTCCATCTCGAGCGCGACGCTCTCGGGGATCCGTACCTCGGCATCCAGCCCCAGGTCGACGGCCAGCGGGCTTCGACCCGCGTCGGAGAGCCGACGCAGCCGACCCGTGAGTTCCTCCCGAGATAGCCCTTGCGCGTTCGTCGGGCGCCGGTTGTGCTCGTGTACGGCGCGTTGCACCGCTTCCAGCTCGTGCAGAACCTGCGCGACCTGCGGCACTGTGCCCGCGTCCGCGCCGTGCAGCCGCTCGATCAGGTGGGACAGCGGATCGGTGTTGGTCATCGGCGCGCGCAAACCGGTGATGAGGAACTTCTCACGCACCAGTGCGCCGAGCAGTGTGCGGATGTTCTGTGGCTCGGTTCGGGGGAAGGAGGCGGCCAACTTCTCGGCAAGGGCGGCGAAGTGGACCGGCCGGCGTGCCAGGTCCTCGATCACGCGTACCGCGCTGGTGCGCCGGACGGTGGCGCCCATTGGTCCGCCATGCGGGACGTGAAGGCGTCCGCCGCGGCGCGCCGCCAGATTGTTCAGGACGACATCCAGGCGCTCCAGCAGGGCCGGGCACGCCTCCAAGCGGACGATGACGTCGTCCAGCCACTCGGTGTCCACCCGTGCCACGGCCCGGTGTGCGTCTCCCCACCTCACGTGTGGCGTCGAACCCACGCTGGCCGCGGTGACTCCCGCGAAGAGGCCGAACGGGGTCGGTCGCCCGGTGGCGCGCAACAAGTAGCGGACAGTGGCCATGGCGGCGCGCCGGACCTGCTTGGAGCGTGTCGGCTGCCCGGCGCAGATCGCGTCGACCCGCGTGGCGAGATCGCCGCTCGCCTGCCGGACTGCGTCGGCGAACCGCGCATCGGCCCACACCTGCCTCAGCCACCTGCCGCACGCCTCCGTGTCGGACGGGTCAGGCCACCATGTCGGCAGACCCGTCAGCGACATCGCGGCGGCCCGGAGCAGCGCCGCGCCTGTGTGCTGGTAGAGCTTTCCGTCGCTTCCCATCCCCATGCCTCCGCCGTCAGTGCTGTGAACGAGCGGGGTCGGGGGCGGCAGCGCCCCCGACCCCGTGCACGGGCCGTCGTCAGACGGCGCTGGCGCAGGACGAGGCGCAGGAGGCCGCGCACCCGTCACCGGTGCCGCATGCCTTGGGGAGCAGGTCGGAGCCGATCTCCGTGACGATGGTCAGGTCGACGTCGAACGGGTCGGCGGGCGCCTCGGGGGCGGCCGTCGCAGCGGACGCCCCGGTGGTGGCCGTCATGATCGGGCTGAGCATGGTTGTGGTCATCGCACTTCCTCTTCTGTCGGAAGGATCCGAACGGTTCGTCGTGCTGCCCGGCCTGCGTATGGATTGCCGCAGGGCCGAGTTTCTGCGTTCGCACCTTGGGTGCGGCCCCTCTCCGGTTGACCGGATTCCGTGGGGGAAGTGGATTCGGAACATCCGGAGAGGGGGGTCGAGGACACGGGCCGGGTCTACCGGGCCTGGCCCGCGTAGAGCGTGGTCAACGTTGTGCCGGTCACCAGGACGGGCAGGAACAGAACCTGGAAGGTGCCGAAGCCGAACCGACCGACGTACGTCGCCGGATGCCGCAGCACCCATCCGACCTGGTCGAGCAGCCGCAGGAGCGGCCGTTGCCGCATCCGGGCCATCACGCTGCCGACCTCCGTGCGCCCGTGGAGCCGGCGGCATCGACGACCGCCCACGGCGTCGTGATCAGCGCTCCGGTCCGAGCCTGCCAAGCAGCAAGGTTCGCCCTGTCCTCCTCCAGATGCCCCAGCATCACGAGCAGAGGGGTGACGATCCCGGCCGCCTTCCCCTGCTCGACCGCGGCCAAAGCGTTGTGCCAGCCCTCGCACAGGGCGCGGCTCTCGAACGGTGCCGCCCGGTCCACGTGCGTCTCGACCGCCTCCCAGCCGGAACCGGAGATGTACCGCCGTGCGCTGGCCACGCTGTGGTCGGCGGCCTCACCGAGCGACGCGGGCAGGCAGGCGTACAACACCAGGCGCGTGCCCGGGGGCACCTCGTGTGGTGCGGTCTGCCTCGCACTGCCGCTCATTCCGCGTTACCTCCAGCCAGGTGAGCCGAGACGCCAAGGGTCCGGCGCCTCGACGTAGAGCCTCGCCGGGGGCAGTCGGCGGCGGTACGCCGTCAGCACGCCGTTCGTCCGCCGTCCGGCGGCGCGCGAAGAGGCGGAGGCGCGGCGTACCGCCGCGGCTCACGCGTGGCGAGGCTGACCGGTCCAGTGCCAAGCGGAAACGAGAAGCGGCGATGGACGCGGTGGACGAAGAGCGCCTCTGCAGGCGGACGCCAGTACGGCGTCATTGGGTGAAGCTGGCCGATTGCACCGAGCCTTCGGGCCTCGCGCGCAGACACGTACGAGAGCTCCTCAAGGGGCGTGCCGCGCCGGAGCGGGTCGACGACGCTGTTCTGATCGCCTCGGAGCTCGTGGGCAACGCGCTCAGGCACACAGCCGGCGGACCGGACTGCATGTGCGTGGAGGTCTACCGGGACATGGCGGTACTGCGAGTCCATGACGCGGGACGGGATGTCTCCAGGGTCCGGGCACGCTCCGCGGAGGAGGCGGTGGAGGAGTTGACGGGCAGTGGTCTCGGACTGCTGCTCGTCGGGGAGTTGGCCTCCACGTGGTCCGTCCGGCCGACCGCGATCGGCAAGGAAGTGGTCGTAATTCTCGCGCTGGACGCCAGCGGGCTACCCGAGCGTGACGTGCCTCCGCACATCCCAGCGGTACGTCCGCCCCTCACGGCGGAGCTCCACCAACTGGACAACGGACACGGAGAGTTCGACAGCCGGTAGAGCGCGAAGCCCTGAGACCGCCTCCACAACGGGCGCGGCGGGGCGCCGACGGTTGTTGTACGCGAGGCTCAGGTGCGGCCGGAAAGCGGACGTCGGCTTCTTAGGGGCCAGACCGACGCTGCTCCCTGCCTTGGCGAGCGCGTGGTGCAGCCGAAGCAGGGGTTCCCAGGGGCCGAGGGACAGCCGGACGGCGCCGCGGGAGCCGGCCAGCGGCATGGCGCGTACGGAGAACGCGGAGGGCAGCAGCGCCTCGGTGTCCCGCGCCAGGTTGTCCAGCTGACCCGGGGTGACGACGCCCGGCGTTCCCACTCGGGCGAGGGTGATGTGCAATCCGTCCGTCGGCACCGGGTCGAGGCCGAGGGGCGCCAGCTCCTCCTGGCAATGCCCAGCGAGAGTCGCGAGCCGCTGATCGTCCGGGAAGGTCAGCATCCAGTAGTACGCACGGCTGCCGTCCGACCAGCCGGGGCGTGCCCAGTGGTCGGTCATCTCGTCGAGTGCGCTGAACGCCGCCCAGTCGTGGGCCGCGGTGACCGCCGGATCGTGCGTGTCGGCGGGAGGCTCGGCGGGGAACGCGGCGGGATCGGCACTGAGCAGGGGCACCCGACGTACTCCTTCGGCTTCACACTGCCCCGGAGCACGACGACACCCACGGCGCCTACGACGCGGATGACGCCATGGCCAGGGCCGCTGGCTGCGAGCTCCAGGTCCGGAACTCCTCGCCATAATCGCGTACCGCCGAATGATCACGCCACGACCCGGCCTGCTCATGCAGGTCACGGGAGCGTTGGTAGACGGAGCTGATTGGTGTGCCTCCGCACAACCGCAGGGCCTCACGGCCCAGCGCCATCGCGTGATCGATGTCCGGCGTGCGCTGCTGCAGCAACGCGGTGGCGACGTCGAGGCGTACGAGCGAACGACTCCAGGAGGAGGCCGAGTGCTCCACCAGATCGTCGATGTGCTCGGCATCGCGCAGTACCTGCGCCGCGTTGCGCAGCGCCACCTGTGACGTGACGGCGTTGGCCAGCGTCCGCGCCCGTCCGTACGGCTCGAAGGAGATGCAGGAGGTCAGCCCGACGGGTACCTCGTGGAGGTCGGAGAGGCGGAGTGCCTGTCCGATGGCCTGCTCGACGGCACGCCGTTCGCCGGTCTTGCCGAGGGCCCGGGCCCGGCCGTTGGCGAGCAGGCGGATGGACTGTGCGTGGCGCGGGGCCCGCTCGACAGCCGTAGCGGCGCAGGCATCCGCCTCGTCGTACCGGCCGGCGTAGTAGAGGCTGAAGGAGAGGGTGCCGCACGCCCAGAGGTCGGTGTCCAGGTCGCCGATCTCACGGCTGAGATCCCGGGCCTCGGTGCAGTACGCCTCCGAGAGCGCGAAGTCGCCCGTGTTCACCGCCATGTAGCCGAGCAGGCCGGAGGCGCGGGCAGCGAGGCGGAAGAGCTCCCGGCGTGTGCGTGGGGGCTGGCGGCCGTCGAGGAGGGTGTGGGCGAGCTGCCGCACCTGGCGGGCCTGGGGGCGGAGGACGTACGGCCCGTCCTGTTCGTACCGGCTGGCGATGCCCTCCAGGGAGGAGTCGAGGAACGCGAGCGTCGCGTCGTCGGCGTTGCTGGCCGTGAGCTGCCGGGTGCGGGTGACGATGTCCAGTGGGTTCTCGTCGCCTTCGCGAGGTGGAGGCGCACTCGTCGCCTGCTGGCCCGTGCTCGACTCCTCGTCGCGGTCGTGCGCCGAGTCGCCGTCGTACGCCGTGGAGAACAGCTCGGACACGGGCCTGCCCAGCATGTGCTCCAGCACCCGGCAGGCGTCAGGACGGGGCAGAGTCAGCAACTCCCCGCCGTACCAGCGGTCGAACTGACGTGGAGAGACCTGGAGGGACGCCAGGCGGGGGTCTCGGTCGAGCTCTGCCAGCCGGGCGGCGGCCCGCTCGTACTGGGCGGCGAAAGCCTCGTGCGTCGTCAGGTGCCGTTGCTGGAGCAGCTGCCGAAGCAGCGTTGTCCGTGGCATGGCCCACCCTCCTGGTGCGGCGTGCAGGACCGACGCGAAGGCGCGTGCAGGTAGCGAGGTCGTGGCCTGCTTGCCCATCGGTCGGCTGCGGCGCATGCCCGTACGAACGCGCGCCGTGACTCCTGACAGCATGCCGACGCAACCAGCAACTAGGCAATATGTCTAGTGAAGTTGACCCGTATGGGTTGTAGAGGTGTCGCTGGTACGGAGAGACTTCCGGCATGGCCTTGAAGAGAATCCTGGTCCCGCAGTCGGTGTACCGGCGACAGCTCGCGGCACGGCTGAAGGAGCTGCGTGACGCGACCGGGCTCACCCTCACCGAGGTCGCCGACCAACTGGAGGTCAACCAGGGGTCGCTGAGCCGGATCGAGAACGGCGAACGCGGCACGACGCCGGTCCTCGTCCGGGCACTGCTGGACCTGTACGGCGTCAAGGACGAGGACCGGCGCGCCGACGTGCTCGACCTCGTGCGAGCGGACAAGGAACAGCAGAAGCCCTGGTGGCGGAAGTACTCGACGGTGCTCACCCCGACGCGCTACGACGGGTACCTCGCGCTGGAGGCCGGCGCGACACACCAGGCCAACTACCAGCCGATGCTCGTACCGGGGCTGCTCCAGACCGAGGACTACGCGCGCGCCGTGATCTCCCAGATGAGGAAGGACCTGTCCCCGCCGCAGGTCGAGTCCCTGGTCAGGGTCCGCATGGAGCGGCAGAACAGCCGCCTCGGCGGCGAGACCCCCGCCAGACTCTGGGCGATCCTCGACGAAGCCGTGCTGCGCAGGACGGTCGGCTCCGTTGAGGTGATGCGCGACCAGATGCGGAAGCTGGCGGAATCGAGCGAGCGGCCTAACGTCACCGTGCAGCTCCTGCCGTTCTCGCTCGGCGCGCATCCGGGGCTATACGGCCCGTTCGTCATCCTGACGTTCCCACACCCCACGCCGAACTTGGTGTGGCTGGAGAATCCCAAGAACTCCGTATATCTCGAGTCCCCACAGGATGTGGAGAACTACACGGACATCTTCGACCAGTTGAGGAACACCGCCCTCGACCCGTCGGAGACCCGCACCCGCATCGCACGCATCAGCAAGGAGCTCGAAGAGTGAGCACGCCCAGCATGGCCGCCCCGCACGATGTCACGACAGCTCCGTACGACGTCGATCTCGCGCACGCGCGGTGGCGGAAGAGCTCGTACAGCGGGGGTGCGAACGACTGCGTGGAAGTCGCTGCAATGGGCGACCACGCCGCAGTGCGCGACTCCAAGGACATCGGCCGCCTGCCGTTGCTGTTTTCGAAGGCGGCGATGCGCGCGCTGGTCAGCGAGATCGCCAACGGGTCAATCAGTGAGCATCGGGGCTGAGCAGAGAGCTGGGGCGTGAGGAGAGTCATGACAGTCGTCGTCGTGGGCGCAGGCGCCTCGGGCCTCACGACCGGCATGGCGCTGATAGAAGCCGGGCTCTCTCCGCGGCTGGTGGCCGAGGAGATTCCCGTGCGCACGTCGCTCGCGCCCGGCGCGATGTGAGGGCCGAACCTTGTCGAGCCCTGGGCGAAGGTCTGGGAGTGGAGCCTTGCGTCGCTTGGCGTCTTCAGGAGGCTCGCCGGGACGGCGCGCCCGGTGTTTCTGTCACCCGGCGCTGACAACCCAGATGCCGCAGAAGATGATCAAAAAATGATGGAGGGTTCACGCACCGCTTGGAATGGGCCGGGCCATCGGGGCCGCGAACACGTCGACGGTGCAATGACATTGAGGAAGCTAAGGTGGGATCCGTCGCCGAACGAGGGAGTTCCAGCATGGACCCGATTACCGCAGCGGCCCTCGCCGCGCTGGCCGGCGGTCTCGGCGGCGAAGCCGGACGTCAGGCATGGCAAGGACTAACCGCGCTGGTGCGGCGCCCGTTCGGGCGAGCCGCGACACAGGGAACACAAGACGACGGGACACCCCAGGTCAGCTCCGGCGAACTCGAAGTCGCCGCGCTGGCGGGTGACCCTGCCGACCCGATGCGTGCCCAGGCGCTGGCCACCGCCCTCGGCGTACGAGCGGCCCTGGATGGAGAGTTCCGCGTACTGCTCGATGAGTGGTGGCAGCAGGCACAGGCCAGCTCCTCGGGCGGCGACGTGCACAACAGCATCAGCGGCGGCACCCAGAATGGCCCAGTGCTCCAAGGCCGGGACTTCTCAAGTCTCACCTTCAACGTGACGCGCAACACAGCCTCCTCCGAAGGGGACTGATCGGAAGGAGGCTGGGCAAAGCTCGCAGCGGCGCGTCACCAGGTCGGGCGACCTGGGCGAGTCAGCCGACGCATGCCGCCTGGAACGCCATGAGCGTGTCAGTCAGCTGCTGCCTGAAACTCGGCCCCTTCCTTGTCCGGGTGGCTGCCACGGCGGCCGATCACACGCTCGACTTGCTGCACAGATGTCGCCGGAAGCACGAGGGTGCCCTTCTTGAAGCCGGTGTCGATGCCGGTGTCGGCTCCCCTCAGGTCCCGGAATCCGAACGTCACAGCAGGGGGTTCCTGATCGATCTACCGGGGGAATCACTCAGACTGCGCGTTCAGCCAAGCCTCCATAATCATCGACGCCTCCTTTTGCTCGGCCGCAGACTGCTCTAGATCTTCTTCCCATTCCACGCAGCTAAACAGCCCTCTCTGCCGCCATTCATCCAACGGAGCTTCGAGGTCCTCACCATTAGCCTCGTCGAGAGCGCGCTTTGCCGCGCTGTAGACCAACCGCAATTCGGCACCGACGACATGGTATTCATCGTGTACCGGAAGAAGCCGCTCATGCAGGGGCAATTTCCTGTCTACCTCGACGTATCCGAGGTAACTGGTAACCGCTTCACGCATCGCCTCGTGCAGGTCCACCGTCTGCCCTTCACTGAGCCCAGAAACGGTGGCGACGGCGAGGTTACAGGACCGGATCAGAGTAGTAAGCCCAGGCACTGTGAGGGACTTCAAGAGTGCGGGTTCCCGAGCAAGGAAATGAGCAGCGAGGTCAGCGGCCGCCACACCGTTACTGTCGAAGAGTAGACTCGCGACGGCCATACCCACATCACGCCGATACTCGGGGACGACCCGCGAGACCTGGGTCAGCACATCTCGGTCGATCTGCCCGGGAAACACCTTACCTTCATCAAATAGTAGAGCGATACTCTTTCGGCTCACGGTTTCCCTTCCCTGCAGTTGATCACCATAGAGCTGCGACAGCTCCGACCTTGACAGTTCGTTACGAAAGTCAGCCCACGTCAAACCGGGCGGATCCGGCAGAACAGATCTCTTTGCATAATCAAACTGAGCCTGCGCCAGGGTTTCCGGCTGCCCGAACACAAGCGCCGAGATTCGAATGTTCCCCTCTTCTGATACCGACGCCACAGTTCCGATACCCGAGACGACCAGCGGCTCCCGAGCAGCTTCATGGAGCGTTGTATTCGCCGTCGCCGTCGTAAGCCAACGCGGGTCGAAGGTGATGATCACCTTCCTTGCCCCGACAGGGAAGACGAGGTGGGGATCCTTGGTCAGGACTCCAGTCGGCTCCTTCAGCGGAACCTCGGGCGGGTTGTTGCAGCGCACAGCGCTTTCGAAGGAGACCAGAAGGCCACGATGCACCTTCTCTGCCGTGCGCTCGCAGAGCGTAACCGCCTCCGCGTCCCATGTCTCGAACAAGGGGCGAACGATCCGGACGAACTCCCCTGGCGCCATCCCCTGCCCGCCAAACGGTCTCGTGCTGTCGAGTCCGGCTCTCCTTGCCGCAGCCGCCACCGCGTTGCCCTGCGTGAGCATCGCCACCCGTGGCAGGTTGACCAAGTCGACACTGGAAAACCGGGCTCGCCAGATCTGTGACGACCTGCGCAATTCCTCGGCGAGGGCCTCGTCGGTATGCTCGGCTACCGGCAGCGGGCCCGGCATCGTGATATTCACGTCGCCGTGGATCGCCCCTGCTTGGATGGCCGGGCCAGCCACCTGCCCAGAGAGGTCGTTTCTGACATCAGACGGTTCCGGGGAGGCGCCCTCTCCGCCCCCTACTTGCTCCACTGCTGCCTCCCGCTCATTCTCACGCCACGTGACCAGCCCACCTGGCAGGCAGTAAACACCATCTGCCGTACCCGCAAAGGGTGTTCAGGTCGACCGAAGGCTGCCGGCGTCCGGCCGCCGCGCGAGTGAGCTCTGCTGGCCACGACAGTGCCGATGCATCTGTGCCGATCCGGTCTCGAGCACGTCTGTCTGTCAGTGCTGCTCCCTAGGATGCACAGTGAACACTCATCCAAGGATCACGGCATACGGGGGGCATGCTCAGTGAGCGCAACAGGCCGCAGGCGCCAGTCCGCCAGCCCGGAACCGACGATCGTGCCGGTCTCCCGGCTCGCCGACCGTGTGCTGACCGGCGAGATCGTGCTGCCGAAGTACCAGCGGGCGTTCGTGTGGGGGCCGCACCAGATCCTCCACCTCCTGGATTCGGTCCTGCGCAACTACCCCATCGGTAGCCTGCTGTTGTGGGACACCACGGAGCAACTCGCCAGCGAGGAGACCGTCGCGGGCTTGGACGTGGACCCGCCGCGTCCAGGTCGCCCCGTCAAGTACATTCTCGACGGCCAGCAGAGGCTCGCCAGCATCATCGGCGCACTTCACGGCGGCACCGGCTCCTGGGACATCGCCTACGACCTGGAAGAGGAGCGCTTCTTCCAGCGCACCCCGGAGAGTCCGACCGGACCGCACATCATTCCCATGCGGAAGGTGAGCTCGGCGGGATCCCTCTTCGGGCAAGTGGCTGAGTTGTCCCCCGAGCTGCGCGAGCGCGCGACCGAGCTGTACGAGCAGTTCGCCAATTACCTGGTGCCAGTGGTGACCTTGGACCACATGTCGGCGGAGGAGTCGGCGGAGGTCTTCGTACGGATCAACAGCACGGGCACGACGATGAACATTGTCGACGTGGCGCGGGCTGGCACATGGAGCCCCGACTTCGACCTCAAGGAGGAGATCGAATCGCTGCTCCAGGTCCTCGACGCGAAGCGCTACGGCCGGGTCGACACCAAGACCATGCTTCGCACGATCGCGGTTGCCTCCGGATTCGGGTTCTCCACCAAGGACATCAACCGTCTGAGAGAACTCGACAAGGAGCGGTTGCGGGAGGCTGTGGCCGAGGCGGCGAAGGCGGCCGAGCGGGCGGTGGACTTCCTCAGCACCCAGATCCGTACACCGAAGGCCGATGCGCTGCCCTACTACAACCAGTTCGCGGTGCTCGTCGAAGTGTTCCGGCAGCTACCGAAGCCTTCGTCCGCGCAGTACGACGCGTTGCGCCGCTGGTTCTGGCTGACCGCGAGCGGTGAGTACTTCAAGGGCTGGAGCGAGGCCCAGATGGGTCCCGACCTGCAGGCGATCACTTCCTTCGCTAAGGGCGAGGCCCAAGAGATCGAGACGGGAGCGGCACTCCCGCGGAGCGCCGTGTGGCGGCGGAGCGCTTTCTCCAAACGGAACGCACCGAGCAAGCTTCTCGCTCTCCTCCTTGCGTACGAGGACCCGCTGGACCTGCTCACCGGGCAACGGATCGACGTGGGCAGGGCCTTGTCGTGGCAGAACGACAAGGAGTTTCACCACTTCTTTCCCAAGGCGTTTCTGCGGTCGCGCGGGGTGAGCAGCGCCGGGGCGAACGTCTGCGGCAATCTGATCATGCTGACCTCCCACAGCAACATCTGGGTGACCGACCGGCCGCCCTCGCAGTATCTGCGGGACCTGGCCGATATCGAGGGCGAGGGACCGCTACGTGAGCGGTTGAGCACCTGCCTGGTAGAGGAAGACGCCTACCAGGCGGCGCTGCGGGACGACTACGACACATTTCTGCGCGTGAGGTCAGAGACCTTGCACCGGCGGTTGATGCAGTTGATCGGTGGAGCGGCGGGACCGGTGAGTCCCGCCGCGAGGGGTGAGGCGCAGTCATTGCCCGATGACGAGGGGCTGGAGGAGGAAACGGACTCCGACTCCCTCCTGGACGAACCGATCGACCGCGATTCTGCAGACTGAGGGATGAGGTGGGGCCGGAATGCGGATGGCGGATGTACCGGTTGCTGACCGGCCCCGGGAGCGGTTGCTGGACCGAGGAGCGGAAGCGCTCTCCGATCGCGAACTCCTTGCCCTGCTGATTGGCTCAGGCACAGGCGGTTGCGATGCGGTGGAACTGGCGGGGCAGCTCATCGCCCGGCACGGCGGGCTGTACGAACTCTCCCGGACACCGGCACACGAGCTTATGGCGGGGCTACCAGGGATGGGGCCGGCGAAGGCGGCGCGCGTCGCGGCCGCCTTTCAGCTGGCGCAACGGGCAGCACCAGCCGAGGTCCAGAGTCGGCAATACGTTCGCGGATCCGCCGACCTGGCCAGGATCGCAGCACCGCTGCTGAGGGGCCTGAGGCACGAGCGGGTCGTGGTCGTGGTGTGCGACGCGGCTGGCGCGGTCCTGCGGAAGGCGACGCTGACCGAGGGTGCTGTTGACCGCTCTCTTCTTCCTGTCCGCGATGTGCTGGCCCTGGTCCTGGCCACGAGCGGCACGGCCTTCGGCGTAGCCCACAACCACCCCACAGGCCACGTGGAGCCCAGCGAGCCCGACCGCCGCGCGACAGCCCGCCTGGCGGCGGGAGCAGAGGCGGTCGGGCTCCGGTTCCTGGACCATGTGGTGGTCACGGACCGGGAATGGCGTCGGGTGGAGGCTATCTCCGGCTGAGAGTCGGCCCTGGGCCGACTACAGCTGTCCGGAGAACGCGGCGTTGAGGAGGGCGGGGCGGACAGCGGTTAGAAGTTCATCGCGGTGGCGCTGGCGGTTATCAAGGGTCCGAACTTTCTGCATGAATGCATTAACATCGGCTGTCGCCTGCTTGTGGCGGTCGCGCGGAATGCTGGGAATCTCCATGGCCATGAGAAGACCAGAGCGAAGGCGCGGAAGTTGGAGATTATGAGTGGCGTTTAGGACCTTGTTCAGAGTGGATTTGCTCCGCAGGCCAGCCGCAAGAAGCTCGCCAGGCATGATGCCGTTAGGACGCAGTACATACTGCTCCACGCTGCACAGCCCAGCCCGGTCGGAAAGCCACACCTTGTTTAGATACGGGCGCAGATAACCATAGAGAACATCCCCAGCTGCGAACCTGAACTTACGTCCCTTCTCATCACCGAGCGGGCGTGATCCGATTCGCGTGCCGAGGTGTGGTGCAATGTGTTCCAGGCCCACGAACTCTTTGGCCGGGCTTGGGTCGTCACCAGGATGGACAGTGTCGCTCACCAGTGTGCAGGCATCGTCCACCCTAACGGTGCCGGTTGCCCAGCGGGCAAGTACCTGATCGAGCCCAGATACCGCAAGCTGGCGGGCATCTTCCGCGCCAGGAGAGACTGCGACCGTTGTGCCAAGTTTCGACATGAGCTTATCGAGCTTGTCGGAGACCCGGCGCTGCTCGTCCGGGGCAGGAAGAGACACCGTAGCCTTCTCGAAATTCTTCGGCGAGAGGGTCTGGTTACGGGCTACAGTCCCCGTCGAAGCTGAACGGATCAATGAGAGTCCGTCCGAGCTCTGGAAATAGTAGTTCAGATATCGAATATCGACGTCACTAGTAGGGCGATAGCTCAGAAACCTAGCCGACCCGACGAAACCCTCCTCGCTCTCCGTCGAGATTCCGATGGCGCCCTCCCAGGCCATGATGTTGCTGACGATAAGCCGACCAGGATGGACCTCGAAATATTTGAGCTTACTCAGATCACAACCCAAGCAGGGATCACGATGAAAGATCCCGTTGCCGAAAGACTTGATGCCGATCTGCCTGTACTCGGCATCGGGATCGACGTCGACGGGGATACGTTCCAACGTCAGGACGTCACCAAGCTGAACTTCATTCACCTCCACAGCTGACCCCTACCTCGTCGCGCAGCTCCTTCAGAAGCCCCAGAATCTCGTTCTCCGTCTTAATGAGCTCATTCACAAGATCCTCCGGCGATCGATGCGCCAGGTCCTCCCCACCATGGGGATTCGGGATGTCGAGGTTGAAGCCCGCCTTTTCGATCTCAGTAGCCGTTACCTTCCACGCGTTGCCGCCCTCTTCGCGGCCCTCCCGTTTTGCACCGCCCCACCAATCCACGCACGGCTCGAACTCCTCGAACCGCATCGGCTTGGTCTTGGTATAGCTGCGGCGGCCGTCCGGAAGGGGGAGCTCGTAGAACCAGACCTCCTCCGTTGGCTTGCCCTTCTCGAAGAACAGCAGGTTCGACGGAATCTGTGTGTACGGCGCGAAGACGCCCTGGGGCAGGCGGACGATGGTGTGCAGGTTGCACTCCTTCATCAGCTTCTGCTTGATGCGAGCACCGATGCTGTTCTCGCCGCTTGCGAAGAGGCTGCCGTTCGGCAGGACAATCGCGCAGCGTCCACCCTTCTTCAGCTGGTCAAGGATGGCGTGCAGGAAGAGCCAGGACGTCTCCTGGGTCTGGTAGCCCTTCGGGAACTTCTCGACCACCGACCGTTCTTCCTCACCCCCGAACGGCGGGTTCGTCAGTACCACGTCCACCCGGTCCGCCGCCGTAGCGTCCCGCATCTGCAGCAGGGCGTTCTCTCGGACCAACCGCGGCGCACCGATGCCGTGCAGCAGCAGGTTCATGCTGGCCAGGAGGTACGGGAGGGACTTCTTCTCAATGCCGCGGATGTCGTCGTGCAGCTGCCTGCGCTGGGTGTCGGTCTCCACTCCCTGCACCAGGTCCTCGTATGCCTGGACAAGGAAGCCACCGGTACCGCAGGCCGGATCGAGGATCGACTCCCCGAGTTTGAGGAACGACTGCTGCACCATGAAGCGGTTGACGGGGCGAGGGGTGTAGAACTCGCCGGAGTCGCCGGCTGCGTCTCGCATCTCCTTGAGGATCGACTCGTAGAGGAACGCCATCGTGTGGATGTCGTC
This sequence comes from Streptomyces sp. NPDC047706, assembly GCF_043204795.1. Lineage (NCBI taxonomy): Bacteria > Bacillati > Actinomycetota > Actinomycetes > Kitasatosporales > Streptomycetaceae > Streptomyces > Streptomyces sp. NPDC047706. The sequence goes on from NZ_JBIDCW010000002.1 coordinate 269,768, forward strand.
CGAGGAGTCGAAGTGGATCTCGTCCACCAGGTTTACCAGGTCCCGTAGGAGGGTCCCGGACTGCATGCGGTTGTTGACGTCCTTGAAGATGGTCGACAGAACGTTCCGCGGGTCCTCGGCGTCGCCGTCGGCGCCCTTCAGTTCGGCAAGATGCGGGATGAGTTCGTCGTTGACGAAGGTCTTCAGTTCGTTGCCGCTGAAGTCCGGCTTCGTCGCCCAGTCCTCCCACCGGTACGGCTTCTCGATCGCCGGACGGTAGTCGGGGTCAAGCAACGGCCCTACCTGCTCGACGCGCTGGTCGAACGCCTTGAGGAACAGCAGCCAGGAGAGCTGGGGGAGGCGGTCGAGGTCACCATTAAGTCCGGCGTCCTTGCGCATGGTGTCGCGTGCCGATTTGATGACGGACGCGAGTCGCGCCCTTGACGTGGTGGCCACAGCCGCCTTCTTCTTGGTGGACGCCATCTCAGTCTTTCTGCTTCGGTTCGGCTTCGCTGTTGTCAGATGCCTCGCACCAGAAACCGCGCACCAGGTCGAGCGCGGCGTCGAGTCGAGGGGGAGTGTCAGTGAGACCCTCGGCCAGTTCGGGGTAGATCTGGGCCCAGTTCGGAGGTGGTTCCGGGAGCACCGCCGGCACCTCATGTGTCGCCCGTACGGCGAATACATGCCGTACGGCATCGACTACGGATGTGTCCGGGACCAGGTCGCTCTCGATGAGTAGTACCAGGTCCACCAGGTCCTTGACTCGGGTGTTGGGTCGGTCGCCGTAGTCGCGGGTGAAGGCATGCAGCTTCTCGGCAAAGTGCTGGCGGCGATCCACAGCCTCGATGTCCCGGGGCGGAGTTCCGGCGAAGCCCAGGGTGTTGGGCAGCGGAAGCCTCTCGGTCAGGGCGATCTCCTCTCCCCGTGCGACGACATCGACGCGTACGGTCGCGAAGATCCTGCCTGCCAGTCGGGACTCGACGGAGAAACGCCAGCCGCCCCGCCCTGCCGTGTCCGCCTTGAGCTCGATGGGAGGGGACACCTGGAACAGGAAGCCATCCTTGTCCTCGTCCACTGCGAGTACGTCGATGAGGAGTTCACGCACTGCTGGGCCGTCAAGCTCTGGTTCGCCGTCCGGGCGGGCAGCGAGGTCCATGTCCTTGGTTGTGCGCGCTCTGCCACGCAGACGGAACTCCATCACTGCCCCGCCCTTGAGGACCCAGCCCGCTGCCGGGTCAGCGGAGAGGCGGGCTGCGACTCGGTCGAAGACGACGAGACGGCGCCGCCTAGCTAGGTCTGTACCGGTATCGGCTGCCTGTTGCTTGAGCCGGACCTCAAGGGCCCGCCGGAGCGCGGTGGCGTCACGATAGCGATCGGTCACTGCGTCTCCTGAAGCGCCCGCTCGATACCGAGTTCCGCTCGCGCGCCCAGCCGCTGGGCCGTGTGCAGGAGGCGTCGCCGGGTGGCCAGCCCCCGTTCCAGAGCCTCGGCGACGGCGGAGTCCACTACGTCCTGGTCCACCTGCGCGGCCGCGCACTCGATGATCGCCCGCACCGGTGTCGTCACGCGGTAGCCGTCACGCTCCTCGATCTCGTCCTGGGCGAGTTCGGCCCGGTGAAGGATCACGGCATCGTCCTTCTGCCGAAAGCCGGGAGGGACTGTGAGGTGGATCTGTGAGGGGTTGGCCGTCCCCAGGTCGTGGACAGACAGGGCAGTGGTGTGGGAAACGATCGCGCGCCCCCTGCTCCACAGGGACCAGCGGACCAGATGGTCGTCCTCACCGCCGGGCAGGACGTCAAACTCACGGAAGCGGTAGATACCACGGTCGACGGCGGTCCAGTTGCCACGCTGGGCGTGGTACCGCTGGGCTTGATACGAGTACCCAACCTCAAGCGCTTGAGCTGCTGTGAAGTAACCACGCTGCCCGCTGGCGATGCGCCAGAGGGCATCCCTGGTGTCCGTACGGTCCCTGAGCACTTTTCCAGCCTACCAGGGACGAATACCTAGCAGTCGCTTTTAGTTTGCCGATGCCCGTCTACATCAAACTACAGTTTTATTTTACTTACGAAGCTTCCAATAGTCGCTTGCTCAGCTCGTCAATGGCCTCGTGCAGAGGCTTCGCGCCGCCGAAGCGGTTCGCCAGCTCGACCACCGAACCCATCTCGGTGAAGGGCCGCACCCCCAGGGTTTCCGGTTTGAGCTGGGGAGAGCCATGCTCGGCGAACTTCAGCAGCATCTCCTCCAGCACCTGTCGGGCTTGAGGCTGGAAGGACTCCAAGAAGTTCCGGTGCTCGTGCAGGAACCGGTACAGCCGTTCCTCCCGGCTGACCAGCGGCAGTCCCCAGGCGACGTTGAGGAGCAGGTCGACCGGATCGACATCCGGGCTGCCGAACTCTTCAGGCAGTTCCTCCGCCTCGACGTCGGCGGCGTGCAGGATGGCCATGAGTTCGCGCCGGCTCTTGGCGACGGCCCACTGGGAGCGCAGCTTGTCCGGTGCGAGGTCGAGTTCGAGTACGCGGTCGTGTACCCACTGCTGGATGGTCACCAGCCTCATCGTCCGGCCGTCCGTGTCGAGCTGGTAGCGCCGCTCGCCCCACTTATAGACGTGTACCCCGTTGACCACGTAGCGCCTGCCACGGGATTGGATGCGGTCCACCTCGTCAGGGTCGTCCACCCTGTCATCGGCACGGCGCTCGCCGAAGCTGCCGCCGTCCGTCTGGTCGTACGCGGCCTCGGACTCGGCCACGCTCTCCGAGTCGATCTCATCGCCCTCGGGGGTCTCCGGTGCGCTCCCGACCACATGCCCTTGCTCGTCGGCGGTATCGCGTACGACGCGGAGCGGAGGACCGTCGAACCCGGGGTCGTTGAAGAGCCGGGTGGCCTCGACGAAGTCGATGATGTCGAAGGACCCCTTGCCGATCTCCGGGCACAGACGGGTGCCCCGACCGATGGTCTGTTTGAACTCGGACATTGAGCCGATGCGCCGGAACAGGACGATGTTGCGTACGGCCGGCAGGTCGATGCCGGTGTTGAGCAGCTTCGACGTCACGGCGATCACTGGTTCGTCGGAGTCGTCCTTGCGGAAGTCATCCAGCAGAGCCCGGCCATGGGGGCCGTCGGCGTCGGTGATCCGCACAACATAGTCGTGGTGCGCCTGCACCTCCGCCGAGGCCGCGTTGAAGAGGGCCGTGCGCATGCGTGCGGCGTGGTTGTTGTCCTCGCAGAACACGATGGTCTTGCCGTGCTTGCCGTCCTCCGCGGTGGAGCGCAGGTAGTCGATGACGTACTGCGCCGCCGCCTCCGTGCGCTCCAGGATCACCATGACCCGCTCGAAATCCTTCGGGCCATAAACGCCCTCCGGGATCTCGTTGCCGTACTTGTCCCGCTGCCCTGGCTCGGTCTGGTAGCCCTCCATGTCCACGTTGAGCCGGACCCGGCGCACCCGGTACGGGGCCAGGAAGCCGTCCTCGATGCCGTCGGCCAGCGAGTAGGTGTAGACGGGCTCGCCGAAGTAGTCGAAGGTGTCGGCCTCCTTCTTGCTGATCGGGGTGGCGGTCAGACCGAGTTGGGTCGCAGGTGAGAAGTGCTCCAGCACGCGACGCCACTGCGAGTTGTCCCGGGCGCTGCCCCGATGGCACTCGTCCACGATGACAAGATCGAAGTAGTCGGGTTCGTAGCGACGGAAAAGTTCTTCCTCGTCGCCCTTCTCCAGCGCCTGGTACAGAGCGAAGTAGATCTTCCGGCCTCGCACCGGCTCGCCGCTGATCTTGTGGACGTCGTCCTGGCCGAAGACAGGGAGGAAGTACTTGTCCTTGGGGTCGTCGACAAGCATCGAGCGGTCCGACAGGTACAGAACCCTGGGTTTGCGGCCAGGGATCCACTGGGACCTGTAGAGCTTGGCGACCGTCTGAAGGGCCACCATGGTCTTCCCCGTACCGGTGGCCAGCACGAGGAGGATCCGCTTCTGCTCTGCGGCGATGGCCGCGAGAGTGCGTGCTACCGCGACGCGCTGATAGTAGCGGGGTCGCTTGGCGGTGTTGTCCGAATTTCGCAGCGTGTGATCGTAGGGGGCGGCCAGGAGTTCGCGCCCTACGCTGGAGTCCGCCTGCTGGTCGGCCAGATAGCGGCTCCACAGCTCCTCGGGGGTGGGGAAACGGTCGATCTCCCGGATTGTGGGTGCAGTACCGCTGTAGTCGATCTCCACGATCTGCCGACCGTTGGTGGCGTAGGCGAAGGACAGCCCGAGCTTCGCGGCGTACCGACGAGCCTGCTCCACGCCGTCGTTGGCATCGACGCGATAGCGCTTGGCCTCGACGACACCGATGGGAACGTCCGGCGTGTACTCCAGCACATAGTCGGCAACCAGAGGGTCGCCGTAGACGTGCCGCTTCGGCGTGGGTGTGAGCCGCCCGTCGTTGATGCGGAACTGCGGGCGAATCTGATCACTGGTCCACCCGGAATCCACGAGGGCAGGTATGACCAGTGCCCGGCATGTCTCGTCTTCTGTCATCCCCTGTGCAGCTGTCACCACACGGAGAGTAGTGCCGCTGATCGCGGCTGTCCTCACCGTTGGCGAGATCCAGCCTCTCCCTGACGTGCAGCGGACGGTGTCGCCCCCGATGGCTCACTCAGGCCGGAGATCACGCCCTGCGCGCGGCGCGGCCTGAGGGGGCGTGACTTCAGGACGCCAGGTGTCGCAGCCGACTGGCAGCCTCGTCGAGAACGTCGTCCCTCTTGCAGAAGGTGAAGCGGACCTGGCTGCGGCCGGCGTCGGGGTTGTCGTAGAAGACGGAGTTGGGAATGGCGACGACGCCGCAGCGCTCGGGTAGCGTGCGGCAGAAGGCGTAGGCGTCCTTCTCGCCGAAGGGGGTGATGTCGGTGGTGATGAAGTACGTGCCCTGGGGCTGGTAGACCTCGAACCCGGCTGCCCGCAGTCCGTCGCCGAGCAGATCGCGCTTGCGGCGGAGATCGGCACGGAAGCCGTCGAAGTACGAGTCCGGCAGCCGCAGAGCTTCGGCAATCGCGTACTGGAACGGGCCCGCGCTGACGTATGTCAGGTACTGCTTTGCCGTCCGGACGGCGGAGACGAGCGGGCTGTTCGCCGTGACCCAGCCGACCTTCCAGCCGGTGAACGAGAACGTCTTGCCCGCGGACGAGATCGTCACCGTCCGTTCGCGCATGCCTGGGAAGGCCGCCAGCGGCACATGCTCGGCGTCGTCGAAGACCAGGTGCTCGTACACCTCGTCCGTCACCACCAGCAGATCCCGCTCGACGGCCAGCTCCGCGATGGCGGTCAGCTCCGCGCGCGTGAGCACGGTGCCGGTCGGGTTGTGCGGGGTGTTGATGAGCAGCAGGCGGGTGCGGTCGGTGACGGCGGCGCGCAGTTCGTCGAGGTCCAGCCGGAACGAACCCTCGTCGGGGCGCAGCGTGACCGGCACCCGGGTGCCGCCCGCCATGGCGATGCAGGCCGCGTACGAGTCGTAGTACGGCTCGAAGGCGACCACCTCGTCGCCGGGCTCGACCAGTGCCAGCAGGGCGGCGGCGATCGCCTCGGTGGCGCCCGCGGTGACCAGGACCTCGGTGTCCGGGTCGTAGGACAGGCCGTAACGGCGCCGCTGGTGCGCGGCGACGGCGGTGCGCAGCTCGGGGACGCCGGGGCCGGGCGGGTACTGGTTGCCGCGCCCGTCGCGCAGGGCCCGTACGGCCGCCTCACGGACCTCCTCGGGGCCGTCGGTGTCGGGGAACCCCTGGCCCAGATTGATCGAGCCCGTGCTCAGGGCCAGCGCGGACATCTCCGCGAAGATCGTCGTTCCGAACTCGGCGAGGCGGCGGTTGAGGAAGGGGCGTTCGGTGGAGGTCATGGCGGTCATCCTGCGCTCAGGCTGTGGCGTTCCTCAACCTGGCACCGGCGCGTCGGCACGTCGGTGTGCGGCACGGGCGAACAAGGGCCGGATGATCAGGCGAGGCTCGCCTCGGCCCATACGACCTTGCCGCCGGGCACCGGGCGGGAGCCCCATCGGCGGGAGAGCCGGGCGACCATGGCGAGGCCGCGGCCGTTCTCGTCCGTGGTGCGTGCGCTGCGCCGGTGCGGGCAGCGGGGGTCGCTGTCGGACACCTCGATGGTCAGGGCCTGGTGCTGGATCAGACGCAGGCCGATCGGGCCGGTGCCGTGGCGGACGGCGTTGGCGACCAGTTCGCTGATGATCGACTTCGTGGAGTCCTCCAGGGCTTCCATGCCCCATGCGGCCAGCTGACCGGCGGCCAGGTCCCGGGCGCGGCGGGCAGCGGTCTCGTCGGGGGGCAGGGCCCAGCCGGCGACCTGCACCGGGGCGAGGGCGCGGGTGCGGACCAGGAGCAGACCGGCGTCGTCGCAGGCCGCCTGAGCCTGGACGGGCTCCATCGCGCGCGTGGCGAGGTCGTCCGGCGGCAGATCCGGTTGTTCGGGGGCGATGGCCGGACGCTGCATGCCCTCCCCGATGTCCTGGCCGCGGGTCTCGGCCATGCCGTCGGTGCAGAAGGCGAGCAGGGTTCCCTCGGGCAGTTCCAGCTCCATGTCCTCGAAGGTGATCCCCAGCACCATGCCGAGGGGGTCTGCGGTGGGCACGCCGACGTCGGTCGCGGAGACGAGCCACCGCACCGCCCCGTCCTGCCCCCGCACCGACGTGATCCGCAGACCGGCGGGGAGCACGCGGCCGTCCCGGTGACGCACTGCCGGCGCGCCCGACCAGCCGTTCCGGGCTCGGCACTGCTCGACGTACGCCGACATGGTCTGCGCCGCGCTCATGCAGGGCAGGACGAGGGCGGCGGGCCGGCCGGCCATCTCCCGGGCGGAGTGCCCGACGAGGTGCTCGGCGGCCCGCGTCCACGCGACCACGGTCCCCTGCTCGTCGAGCAGCGCGAACGCCGTGTCGGAAAGGTCGGAGGCGTGTATCTGCTCGCCGAGTGTGACTCGGTCGGCGGCGATCGTGGTCCTGGGCATCGGGCTTTTCCGTCCTCGGATGGCTGGAGCATGGGCCGCGTGGGCATCCAGCAACGGGGTGACTCGCCATGGGGGCATCGAGCGTCACATTTGCCTCTTATCGGACAATTGACCGGATGATGCTCCGCCCTGTGACAACGACGCCGCCGTGGCCCACGCCCCCTCCGGCCGCCATGACGGCCCGTCGAGGCCGGGGCCCAGGCAGCCCGGGACGCACCCCGAGCTGCCTTTCTGCGCAGGTCACGGGCGATTTCTCCGGAAAGACCCTCAGAAGTTCCTCAACTCTGCTTTGGGCCGCGCGGCGATCGGGCATCTCCTCGCCACGCAAGAGAACGAGGCGCCCACGGGGGGCCGCTTCGGGGGAAACGGAAGGAGGGTGACGCCATGATCTCCGGCATCATCCTGGCGCTGTTCACGGCCTTCGTGCTCGTGTGCATCGTGGCCTCGGTCCGCAGTGGCAGGAGCGCGGTGGGCGGCCGGTCCCGCCGTCGCGGCCGTTCGTACGGCGGGGGCGGCGACAGCTGGTGGGCAGGCGGCTCGGGGGGCTCGTCCTCCTCCTGCGGGAGCGGTTCGTCCGGCGGCTCGTCGTGCGGCGGCGGCTCGTCCTGCGGCGGCGGAGGCGGCGGTGGTGGATGCGGGGGAGGCAGCTGACACGGGGCAGCCGAGCTCCTGAGGGGGGACCGCATCCCCGCCGCCGCGGCGCCCGCCGGGACGCTTCCGGGCGGGCGCCGTCCGTGCGCCGGTCCAGCCGCCGTTCGCGCTCGCTCCGGCGTGGCGCCGGCCTCGCTCAGTCGTACGCCCTGGTTGAACAGTTGAGCTGAGGAGTCCTCTGAGGGATGGAAACCCCACGAAGTTGGGTAAAAACGCTGTGGCGTTGCCACAGTTCATGATTCCCTCTACATCACCAACGCGGCCTCGGACGTCCTGCGGACCCCGCCACCGACCGGGCTCCTGACAGGGCCGCCGGGCCGATCTCCCGGTGTCGACCGGGGCGCGCCGGACCCACACCGCCTTTCTTTGCGTGCTAGCGGAGCCGACCCATGCTCACGACCCTGAACACCTCCTACACCGACACGCGGGCGGCCGACCTCGCCTGGGCGCTGGGCCGTGAACCACTGCCCGCCCTCGCCGTCCTCGACCTCGAACTGGGCGGGGTGAAACTCCAGTTGCGCCTGCTCGGCGCGTCCCACCAAGTGCTCCTGGAGGAGGAGCGGGGCAACTGCTCGGAGACGGTGGCGTGCATTCCGGGCAGCAGTACGCCCCTGCCGCTCGGGGTCGCCAAGCGGGTGGGGGACTGGGAGTACGAGTTCGCCGCGCGCGTCGAGGCACTGTCGCCCGGCTCCTTCGCGGGCCGCGCCCAGGAGTTGCTGGCCCTCGTCTCCGACCACCCCAACGGCCTGGTCGGCGTCTTCCCCGGCAGCCCGCACGCCTTCACCGCCCTGCTCGCCCAGCACCACGGGGGCCAGGTCCACTGGCGCACCTGGCACGCGTACCCCCAGGACGGCCAGCTGGTCGCGACGCGGACGAGAGTGGGGGTCGGAGCGGCGGTGGGCACCGACGGCGGGAAGTGACGCGTACGGCCACCGGGTGAGAACGGGATGCCGCCGTCACGCCGTTCGGGCCGGGGCGGGCCGGGGCGCGAACCGGACGAGGCCGGTCCAAACGCGTCGGTCCCCGACATCACGCTGTTCCACACGTGTGGGTGACGAATACCCCTGCACCCGTGACGTAACGTCGCAGTCGTGATCGACCCGCACGCGCCGGCCCCACCCGGCGCCCCGCCCTGGCGCGCTCCCGCCCGGATCCCCGTGCGGCAGGCGACCGGGCGGTTCCTGGTCCTCGCGGGTGTGTTCGTCTGCGCGGCCTGCGGACTGGTGTACGAACTCGAACTGATCGCCCTGGCCTCGTACTTGATCGGCGACTCGGTCACCCAGGCCTCCGTCGTGCTGTCCGTCATGGTCTTCGCGATGGGCATCGGCTCGCTCGCCGCCAAGCGGCTGCGCCGGCACGCCGCCGCCGGTTTCGGCGCCGTCGAGGCGATCCTCGCCCTGTTCGGCGGCTGCAGCGCGATGGCCCTGTACGCCGTCTTCGCCTGGACCGGCGACTGGGGCGGCCTGTGGGCCGACGGCCCCCGCTGGCTGCTGGTCGCCTTCTCCCTGGCCATCGGACTGCTGATCGGCGCGGAGATCCCCCTGCTGATGGAGCTGATCCAGCGCATCCGCCGCCAGGACGCGGGCGGCGCCGTGGCCGACCTCTTCGCCGCGGACTACGTCGGCGCCCTGGTCGGTGGTCTCGCCTTTCCCTTCCTTCTCCTGCCCTTCTTCGGCCAGTTGACCGGCGCCCTGCTCACCGGCGCGGTCAACGTCGTGGCCGGCGGCTGCCTGGTCCTCGGCCTGTTCCGGCGCGACCTCACCCGCCGCGCCCGCCGGCTGCTGATCGCCGCCAACGTCGCCGTCCTCACCGTCCTGGCCGTGGCCGCCGCCCTCGTCGACGACTTCGAGCGTGCCGCCCGCAGCGCCGTCTACGGCAGGGACGTCCGTGTGGCGGTGCGGACGGACGTCCAGGAGATCGTCCTGACCGGAGGCACCGAGGGCCGGCCGCTAGACCTCTTCATCGACGGCCGCCTCCGCGTCAGCGGCCGGGACGAACGCCGTTACCACCAGGGGCTGGTGGGCCCCGCGATGAACGGCCCGCACGCGCGCGTGCTGATCCTCGGCGGCGGGGACGGGCTGGCGGCCCGTGAGGTGCTGCGGCATCCGGGCGTGCGGCACGTCGAGGTCGTCGAACTCGACGCGGAGGTCGTGCAGTTGGCGAACCGGGATCCGGCGCTGTCGGAACTGAACGGCCACGCCTACGACGACCCGCGCGTCCATGTCACGACGGCGGACGCGTTCCGCTGGCTGCGAGGAGCGCCCACGGCGTCGTACGACGTGGTGATCGCTGACCTGCCGGACCCGGGCATCACGGCCAGCACCAAGCTGTACTCCCAGGAGTTCTACGGCCTCGCCCGGCGCGTGCTGGCGGACGGTGGGCGGCTGTCGGTGCACGCCGGCCCGGTCGACTCCCGCCCGGACGTCTTCTGGACGGTGGAGACGACGATCCGCGCGGCGGGCCTGCACACGGCACCGCACCGGGTGCCGGGCCACGTCTCCGCGCCCACCGCCGGCCGCCCCGGCCGCACCCCGGACGACTGGGGTTTCGTCCTGGCCGCCCCCGGCGGCACCCCGCCGCTGGACAGGGCCGTCCGCGTCCCGGCGCCACGGATGACGGGGCTGCCTGTGTCGACGCTGGTGCATCCGAGGTACTGAGGGCACGGGAGAGACTCCGGACGAGTCGTTCCCGAGGGGGGCGTACATTCGGTCACCCCGGGTAGGCTCCGTCGGCATGGAGCATGAGGTGTTCGTTCCGGTTCCCTCCGCTCGGCTGGACGCGGCGCTGGCCGACCCCGCCCGGGTCGCCCGGGCGGTTCCCGGGCTCCAGCAGGAGGCGGGTGCCGAGCCCGTCGCCGGGCGGCTCAAGGTGCGGGTCGGCAGTCACTCGATCACCTACCGCGGCACCGTACGCGTCACCGCGCGGGACGACGGTTCGTACGCCGTCGAGGGCGACGCCACCGAGGCCCGCGGCACGGGAGAGGTCAGGCTCGCCCTCACCCTCCGCCTCCGCGAGACCGACGGCGGCACCACCCTCACCGTCCAGGGCAGCGCCACGGCCGACGGCCGCATCACCGAGCTGCCCGCCGAAACGGTCCACTCCGCGGTGACCCGCCTGCTCGACCGCACGGCGGAGAACCTGGCATCCGACGCGGGGCAGGAGGCTTCCGCCGAGGCGCGGCAGCGGGACGACGCACCGCGGGCACCCGACGGGCAGGCGCCCGCCGAGGAGCCGTCCGTCTTCGACACCGAGGTCCCGCCCCCGTCCCTCGACCGCTCCGCCGACGAGCCCGCCCCGGCGGGCGACGACGCGCAGGAGTCCGCGGAGCCCGCCGCCGCCCAGACCTTCACCGGGGACGACGAGCCCCCCGCGGAAGCCGCGCACGCGCGCCGCACGATGATCGGCCGCAGCGCCGAAGAGGTCGACCACGCCCCGCCCCGGGGCCGCTACGCCCCGGTACCGGCGCCGCAGACCACCGCCCAGAACCCCGCCCTGCGCTGGGCGGCACCCGCCGCCGCGCTGGTCGTGGCGGGAGCCATCGTCCTGGGCCGCGCCCTGCGCCGCCGCCACTGAGCCGACCACGACCACGACCCCGACAGGCCCTCTTGATCCGCCCCAGTAGGGTCGTCCCGTGAGTAACGAACCCATCACGCTGACCGCGGGCGACGCGGAAGTGACCGTGCGGCCGGACAACGGCGGCCGCGTCGCGGGGCTCCGCGTCGGCGGCACCGAACTGCTCCGCCAGGGCGACCGCTTCGGCTGTTTCCCGATGGTCCCCTGGTGCGGCCGGACCCGCGAGGGCCGCTTCCACAACGGCGCCGTCCTGCACCAGCTGCCCCTGAACGCCCCGCCGCACGCCATCCACGGCACCGCCCGCGACGGTGTCTGGAGCCCCGCCCGCGTCACGGCCGACGAGGCGGTGCTGACGTACGACCTGGTGGAGCCCTGGCCCTACCCCGGCCGCGTCACCCACGCCGTCGCGCTCACGCCGGACGCCCTGACGCTGACCATGGCCGTCGAGACGTACCACGACTCCTTCCCGGCGCAGATCGGCTGGCACCCCTGGTTCAACCGGAACCTCGGCGGGGCCGGCGCACAGCTCGACTTCGCCCCCGCCTGGCAGGAGGAACGCGGCGACGACCACCTCCCCACCGGCAAGCGTCTCGACCCCGGGCCCGGCCCCTGGGACGACTGTTTCGGCATGCCCGGCGGCGTCGACGTCACCGTCACCTGGCCGGGACGGCTGGAGCTCAGGGTCACCAGCCCCGAGGAGTGGGTCGTGGTCTACGACGAGCAGGAGGCCGCCGTCTGCGTGGAGCCGCAGACCGGCCCGCCCAACGGGCTCAACACCCTCCCGCGCCTGGTCACCCCCCTGGAGCCACTGGAGGCCACGACGACCTGGCGCTGGAGGCGGCTCTAAGCTGGGCACCATGACGGACGTACGAGGCGCGCTGCTGCAGCAGATCAAGGACAAGGCCGTGGTGCACGGCAAGGTGACCCTCTCCTCCGGTCTGGAGGCGGACTACTACGTCGACCTGCGCCGCATCACGCTCGACGGCGAGGCCGCCCCGCTGGTCGGCGAGGTGCTGCTCGACCTGACCGCGGACCTCGAGTTCGACGCCGTCGGCGGGCTCACCATGGGCGCCGACCCGGTGGCCGCCGCCATGCTGCACGCCGCCGCCGCGCGGGGCCGCCGGGTGGACGCGTTCGTCGTGCGCAAGGCCGCGAAGGCGCACGGCCTCCAGCGGCGGGTCGAGGGACCGGACATCGCGGGCCGCCGCGTGCTGGTCGTCGAGGACACCTCCACCACCGGCGGCTCCCCGCTCACCGCCGTCGAGGCGGTGCGCGAGGCCGGCGCCGAGGTGGTCGCCGTCGCCACGATCGTCGACCGGGCGACCGGCGCCGCCGAGAAGATCGAGGAGGGCGCCGGGGTGCCCTACCTGTACGCGTACTCGAAGGACGAGCTGGGTCTGGACTGAGCAGCCCTGCCGGGCCTCTCGGAGCATCCCGTTCCGTCTGGAAGGATGGGGCCGACGATGACGTCGCACCCCAGGTCTAGGTCAGGGCCGTAAGTACGCAGAACGCCAACCCGCACATACAAGGAGCGGACAGATGCCCATCGCAACCCCCGAGGTCTACAACGAGATGCTCGACCGGGCGAAGGCAGGCAAGTTCGCCTACCCGGCCATCAACGTCACCTCGTCCCAGACCCTGCACGCGGCTCTGCGCGGCTTCGCCGAGGCCGAGAGCGACGGCATCATCCAGATCTCGACGGGCGGTGCCGAGTTCCTGGGCGGCCAGCACAGCAAGGACATGGTCACCGGCGCGGTCGCCCTGGCCGAGTTCGCGCACATCGTGGCCCAGAAGTACGACGTGACCGTCGCCCTGCACACGGACCACTGCCCGAAGGACAAGCTCGACGGGTACGTCCGTCCGCTGCTCGCGGTCTCCGAGGAGCGCGTCGCGCGCGGCGATAACCCGCTCTTCCAGTCCCACATGTGGGACGGCTCCGCCGAGACCCTGGCCGACAACCTGGCCATCGGTCAGGAGCTGCTCGCCCGCGCCGCCGCCGCGAAGATCATCCTCGAGGTGGAGATCACGCCGACCGGTGGCGAGGAGGACGGCGTCACCCACGAGATCAACGACAAGCTGTACACCACGGTCGACGACGCGATCCGCACCGCCGAGGCGCTGGGCCTGGGCGAGAAGGGCCGCTACCTGCTGGCCGCGTCCTTCGGCAACGTGCACGGCGTGTACAAGCCGGGCAACGTCGTCCTGCGTCCCGAGCTGCTGAAGGAGCTCAACGAGGGCGTCGCCGCCAAGTACGGCCGCCCCGCCGACGCCAAGGTCTTCGACTTCGTCTTCCACGGCGGCTCCGGCTCCACCGAGCAGGAGATCCAGACCGCGCTGGAGAACGGCGTCGTCAAGATGAACATCGACACCGACACCCAGTACGCCTTCACGCGTCCGGTCGCCGACCACATGTTCAGGAACTACGACGGTGTCCTGAAGGTCGACGGCGAGGTCGGCTCGAAGAAGACCTACGACCCGCGGACCTGGGGCAAGCTCGCCGAGGCGGGCATGGCCACCCGTGTCGTCGAGGCCTGCCGGAACCTGCGGTCGGCCGGTACGAAGCTGAAGTAGTACCAGGACTCATCGGCAGGGCCCGGCGCGAGCGCGCCGGGCCCGCTGTATACCTGGGAGCATGCCCGATGTCCGGCTGTCCTCGTCCCAGGGCAAGTGGATCCTGTTCACCACCGTTCTCGGATCCGGCATGGCCCTGCTGGACTCGACCGTCGTCAACGTCGCCCTGCCGCGGATCGGCGCCGATCTGAACGCCGACCTGGCGGTGCTCCAGTGGACGGTCAACGCGTACATGCTCACGCTGGCGGGGCTGATCCTGCTGGGTGGCTCGCTGGGTGACACCTACGGCCGCCGGAAGATCTTCATCGTGGGCGTGGTGTGGTTCGCGGTAGCCTCGCTGCTGTGCGGGCTGGCTCCCGACGCCGGAGTGCTGATCGCCGCGCGGGCCCTTCAGGGCATCGGCGGCGCGCTGCTCACGCCGGGCTCGCTGGCCCTCATCCAGGCGTCCTTCCACGCCGACGACCGGGCGCGGGCGGTCGGCCTGTGGTCCGGCTTCGGCGGCATCGGCGCGGCCGTCGGCCCGTTCGTCGGCGGCTGGCTGGTGGACGGCCCCGGCTGGCGCTGGGTCTTCCTGCTCAACGTCCCGCTCGCCCTGGTGTGCGTCCCCGTTGCCCTGCGCCACGTGCCGGAGTCCGCCGGCGGCCGGGCGCACGGCCGCTTCGACGCGCTCGGCGCGGTACTGGCCGCGCTGTCGCTGGCACTGGTGACGTACGCCCTGATCGAGGCCACGGACGGCTCCCTCGCGGTCGCCGTGACGGCGGTCGCGGGCGTGGCGGCGGGCGTCGCCTTCGTGTACGTCGAGAAGCACCGGCCCGATCCGATGATGCCGCTGGACATCTTCTCGTCGCGCCAGTTCACCGCCGTCAACCTGGTCACGCTGTGCGTGTACGCGGCCTTCGGCGGATTCTTCTTCCTCGCCGTGATCCAGCTCCAGGTGGTCTCCGGCTACTCGCCCCTGGCGGCCGGTACGGCTCTGCTCCCGACCACGGCCCTGATGCTCCTGTTCTCCGCCCGCTCCGGGGCGCTGGGCGAACGGATCGGCCCCCGCATCCCGCTCACCGTCGGCCCGCTGCTGGCCGGGGCCGGGATGCTGCTGATGACGCGGGTGGGTGAGAACGCCTCGTACCCTCGGGACGTGCTGCCGGCCGTGCTGGTGCTGGGCCTGGGCATGGTCACCCTCGTCGCCCCGCTCACCGCCACGGTCCTCGCCTCCGTCGACCCGGCCCGGGCCGGGCTGGCGAGCGGCGTCAACAACGCGGCGGCGCGGGCGGCGGGCCTGTTGGCGGTCGCCGCGCTGCCCCTGGTGGCGGGGATGGGCCCGGAGGCCTACCGCTCGCCGGACGCCTTCGACGCGGCGTTCGGCCGGGCGATGGTGGTCTGCGCCGCGATCCTGCTGGCCGGCGCGTTCCTGGCCGTCACCTACGTCCGCCGCCCGGCCCCCGGCTGCGAACGCCCCGAATGCCGCAGGCACGGCAACGTCATGTCCCCGCCGCTGGAGAGGCCGGGACCGGCGGAGGGCTAGCGCCGCTGGAGAGGGCCGGGGGGAGGGCTCGCGCCGGGGAAGCGGGCGGGGTCGATTGGTGTGTGCCGCCGGGCAGCGGGGGCCGGGGCGGCGGGTGTGTGGCGCCGGGGAGCGGGGCGGGGTCGGTGGAGGGCCAGCGTCGGGGGAGCGGGGCGGGGTCGGTGGAGGGCCAGCGTCGGGGGAGCGGGGCGGGGTCGGCTGAGGTGTGGCGCCGCCGGGGTCGCGGCGCAGTACCCCACGTCGTCCTCGCTGGCCTGGGCACAGCCGGCCGGCGAAGGGTGCTACATGTGGTCGTGCGCTGCGTGCCGCCGCTGCGTGAGACTGAGAAGCGGCGGCACATTCTTTCGAGCCGCGGTGACTGCTAGCGCTTCAGCTCGGCGTACGCCTCGGCGCTGCTGTCCTGAAGGAACTGCCAGCAACGCTCCGCCTCGTCCTTCTCGTTGATCTCGCCGGCGGCGCGGGCGAGGGCGGCGAGGCAGCGCAGGAACCCGCGATTGGCGCGGTGCTCCCAAGGGATGGGCCCATGCCCCTTCCATCCGGCCCGGCGCAGCGCGTCCAAGCCGCGGTGATAGCCGGTGCGCGCGTACGCGTACGACTCGACCACTCGTCCCCCCTCGAAGGCGTCGTCGGCGAGCATGGCCCAGGCGAGCGAGAACGTGGGGTGCTTCGCCGCGACCTCGGCCGGTGACAGGGACTCCTCGCCCAGCAGGCGGTACGCCTCCTCGTTCTCCGGGAGGTGAGTCGGATCTGGGCCGCCGAGCAAGTTCTTGTGGGTCGTCATGCCGCCAGTCTGCCACTTGTGGCCAGGCATCCGGGACACCTACGGGAGAGAAGGGCCGCGGATCGAGGACAGATGAGAATGGCGGTTGATGTACCTGTTCGCCGTATGCGACGATCCGGCGCATGACCGCACGACGGGGGTCCTCCGGGGGCGTACAGGTGGGCATCTACACCCGGATCAGCAAGGACGACGAGGCCGAGGGGCTGGGCGTCGCGCGGCAGGAGGAGGACTGCCGACTGCACTGTGCCGCCAGGGGCTGGGAGGTGGCCAGGGTTTACGAGGACAACGACCTCTCGGCGTACAAGCGCAAGACCGTGCGCCCGGAGTTCCGTCGGATGCTGGAGGACCTCAAGGCCGGGCGGATCGACGGAGTCGTCGCCTGGGACATCGACCGCTTCACGCGCCAGCCGCGTGAACTGGAGGCATGGATCGACGAGTACGAGGATGCGGAGCGCCGGAAGCGCCACCTCGTCTTCGACTCGGTATCGGCGTCGGACATCGACCTGTCCACGGAGAACGGCCGGTTCATCGCACGGATCAAGGTCACCGTCGCCGACAAGTCCTCGGCGGACACGTCGAAGCGGACGAAGCGCAAGCACCTGGAGCTGGCGGCGAAGGGCAAGCTTCCTGGTGGTCGGGCGCCGTACGGATGGGACCGCGAGGACCGCAGGACGCTGGTGCCGGAAGAGGCCGAGAACCTCCGCAAGGCGGTGAAGGACTTCCTGGACGGCATCCGTTGGGCGTCGATCGCGCGTGCGTGGCGGGACAAGGGGATCAGGTCGCACAGCGGTGGCTTCTTCGACGACTCCAAGATCAAACGGATGCTGATGAACCCGCGGATCTGCGGTTACCGCATGCACCGAGGGGAGTTGTTCCTGGACGAGCAGGGTGCCCCGGTCGCCGGGGACTGGGAGCCAGTCATCACTCCGCAGGAGTGGTACCTGCTCATGGAGAAGATCCGCAAGGAGTCGGAGGGGCGGGCGGCACGGGACTACGCCACCAAGTACCTGCTCTCCGGCATCGCACGGTGCGGACGATGCGGTACGAAGATGCGCGCGTTCCCGTCGTACCGGAAGTCGAAGACCTCGTCGCAGTTCCGGTACGCGTGTCCCGGCAAGAACGACGGGGGATGCGGGGGCGTGGCCAGGGCGGGGGAGCCGGTCGACCGTCTCGTCAGGAACGCCGTCTTCATCAGCTCGGACAAGGCCCTGGCAACCGTTCCGGAGCGCGCGCCGGCGTGGACCAAGGAGGAGGATCTCGCCTCGCTGGAAAGGGATATGGCCGAGTTCAAGCAGGCGTGGCAGGCCAAGCGGCTGTCGGCCGCCCGCTACATCGCGCTCACCGAGGACTTGGAGAAGCAGATTGCGGACCTGCAAAGGGAGCGCGCTGTGCACCGGGCCGAGGCCGCGACCATTGCCGCCGGGCCCATTGACATACGGGAACGGTGGGAGGAGCTGACGATCGAGCAGCAGCGTGCCGCAGTCCTCAAGGTCTTCCGCGCGATCATCATCAAGCCCTCCTCGAACGGGCCGATCTTTGATCCTGCGGACATCGAGCCGGTGCTCAGGTGACAGACGGAAGCCGGGCCCGTGCGGGCACGAGCCGAACCGCGACCTTCTGCGTGCCTGCACGCGCTCGCCCGTGCGGCTGGTTCGATCGGTGAGCAGCAGGAGTACGAACACTGCACCCAGTTCCTGAAGGGCTCCTCGCCCACGGCGGCACAGACGCTGGGCCAGGCGTCCTTTCGCAGGCCCGTCTGTGATCCAGACCGGCCTTGCGATGTTGCGGGGCATCCCTGAGGATGCGGGTGGGGACCGGGGCCCCCGTGTCGGTAACGGCAGGGGCGGACCGCTACCCGGAGTAACAACAGGAGACAGCGATGTCCCATGAGGCTCACGAAACGCAGGAGCCCGAGACCCCGCATCTCGATTTCGAGGGCACGACGCCGTACGAGGACTACGTCAAGGCGGACGTGCTCACCCACCTCCAGCACACCCTCTCCGACGATCCCGGAGAGATGGTCTTCCTGGTCACCACCCAGGTGATGGAGCTGTGGTTCACCGTCATCGTCCATGAGTGGGAGACCGCCGCGAAGGCGCTCCGCGAGGACGACGTACCGGTGGCGGTCTCGGCGCTGAAGCGTTCCGTCCGCGAGCTGGAGGCGCTGAACGCCTCCTGGACGCCGCTCGGGCAACTGACGCCCGCCCAGTTCAACTCGTACCGCTCGGCCCTCGGCGAGGGCTCCGGATTCCAGTCCGCGATGTACCGGCGGATGGAGTTCCTGCTCGGCGACAAGTCGGCGTCCATGCTGGTCCCGCACCGGGGCGCGCCCCGCGTGCACGCCGAGCTGGAGAAGGCGCTGCACGAGCCCAGCCTCTACGACGAGGTGCTGCGGCTGCTCGCGCGGCGCGGCCACGCCGTCCCGGAGTCCGTGCTGCGGCGCGACGTGTCACGGCGTTACGAGCCGTCGGACGAGGTCGAGGCGGTGTGGGCCGCCGTCTACACCGGTGACCAGAACGCCGAACTCGTGCGCCTCGGCGAGGCGCTGACCGATGTGGCGGAACTGGTGTGGCGCTGGCGCAACGACCACCTGGTCGCCACCCGCCGCGCGATGGGCGCGAAGGCCGGCACGGGCGGCTCGGCCGGGGTGGCCTGGCTGGAGAAGCGCGCCCGCAAGAACGTGTTCCCCGAGCTGTGGACGGCGCGGTCGTATGTCTGAACTCGCCCTGCGGGCCCAGAAGCTGGACGCGGCGGACGAACTGGCCCCGCTGCGCTCCCGTTTCGTCCTCGACGACGTGGTCTACCTGGACGGCAACTCCCTCGGCGCGCTGCCCGCGCACGTCCCCGACCGGGTGGCGGACGTGGTCCGCAGACAGTGGGGTGAACTGCGCATCCGCTCCTGGGAGGAGAGCGGCTGGTGGACGGCGCCGGAGCGGATCGGCGACCGGATCGCCCCGCTGGTCGGCGCGGCGCCCGGCCAGATCGTCGTGGGCGACTCGACCAGCGTCAACGTCTTCAAGGCACTGGTGGCCGCGGTCCGCATCGCCGGTGACGGTCGGGACGAGATCCTCGTGGACGCCACCACCTTCCCCACGGACGGGTACATCGCCGCGTCGGCGGCACGCTTGACTGGCCGCGCGCTGCGGGCGGTCGAGCCGGGCGAGGTGGGTGCCGCCCTGTCGGGTCGCACCGCCGCGGTGCTGCTCAACCACGTCGACTACCGCACGGGACGGCTGCACGACCTGCCCTCGCTGACGGCCGCGGTGCACGGGGCGGGTGCGGTGGCCGTCTGGGACCTGTGCCACAGCGCGGGCGCGTTGCCCGTGGGGCTGGACGACCACGGGGTGGATCTGGCGGTCGGGTGCACGTACAAGTACCTGAACGGGGGGCCGGGTTCACCGGCGTACCTCTATGTACGGGCCGATCTCCAGGACCGCTTCGACTCGCCGCTGCCGGGGTGGAACTCGCACGCCGAGCCCTTCGGCATGCGCGGCGCCTACGAACCGGCGCCCGGCGCGGTCCGCGGTCGCGTCGGCACGCCGGACATCCTCTCGATGCTGGCCCTGGAGGCCGCGCTGGAGGTGTGGGACGGCGTCCCGGTCGAGGCGGTGCGTGAGAAGTCCCTCGCCCTGACGGACTTCTTCCTGGAGTGCGTGGGTGAGCACGTGCCGGCCGGGCGCGTGGAGCCGGTGACTCCGCTCGCCCACGACCAGCGCGGCAGCCAGGTGGCGTTGCGGTGCGCGGACGCCGGGGACGTGATGAGGCGGCTGATCGGACGCGGCGTGGTCGGCGACTACCGGGCCCCGGACATCCTGCGCTTCGGCTTCACGCCGCTGTACGTGGGCTTCGGGGACGTGGAGCGGGCGGCGCGGGTGCTGGGGGAGGTGCTGGGCGCCTAGTCGCGGGTGCGAGTGCTGCTCACCCGCTGACGTACACCCCCGCCACGGCGGCCCCGCGTACGCGGCCCGTGCGGCGCGCTCCGCGGCTCGGCGACCGTGGAACCGTTTGCAGACTCCTCACCGAGCGTGACATCCGCGTGCAGCCCCACGTCACCGGCCTGATACGGTCCCGGCCAACGGCCGCATACCCCTGGTCCGCCAAACCCGTTACGCCGCTGAGAGGTTGGAGCATGCCGGACGACGCCGCAGCAGCCCGGGCCGCCGCCGAGGAGGAATCCGCCTTCTCGCACGCGGCCGTCCACCCCGACGCCACGGCGGCCTACGGCGACCACCCCGACCAGGTGATCGACTTCTACGCCCCGCGCGGCGCGGAAGCCGCCGGGCCCGCGGCCGTGGCCCCGCTCGTCGTGGTGCTGCACGGGGGCGCGTGGCGGGCGCCGTACGACCGCCGGCACATCAGCCCGTTCGCGGACTTCCTCGCCCGACGGGGGTTCGCTGTCGCGAGCGTCGAGTACCGCAGGGGGGCCGACGCGGATACGGGTGCGTCCGGCGGTTCCGAGGGGCCCCTCGCCGGTCGCTGGCCGGAGACCTTCGACGACATCGCCGCCGCACTGGACGCGCTGCCCGCCCTCGCACGGGAGGCCGTGCCGCAGGCCGACCTCCGCCGTACGGTGATCACAGGGCACTCGGCGGGCGGGCAGCTGGCACTGTGGGCGGCTGCCCGGCACCTGCTCCCGGCGGACGCGCCGTGGCGTACGGACCGTCCCGCGCCGCTGCGGGGTGTCGTGGCCCTGGCCCCGATCGCCGACTTCGCCGTGGCCGCGAAGCTCGACGTCTGCGGAGGCGCGGCGGTTCAGCTCCTGGGCGGCCAGGAGCACTTCGCGCAACGGCAGCCGTATGCCGACCCGGCGCTGCTGCTGCCCACCGGCATCGCGACGACGCTCGTCCAGGGACGTTCCGACGTGGTGGTGCCGCAGGCCGTCGCCGAGTCGTACGCGGACGCGGCGGCGAAGGCGGGGGAGGTCGTGGGGGTGACCCTCCTGGAGGGCGCCGGGCACTTCCCGCTGATCGATCCGGCGGCGGACGCCTGCGCGGTGGTGGCGGAGGAGATCGCGCAGCTGGCCTGGTGAAGGCGGCCTCGCGCGAAGGCGCCTCGCGCGAAGGCGCCTCGCGCGTGGACCGGTGTGTGCTGGGGCGCTTGAGCTGTGGGGCCGGAGTGCTCGGCGTTCCTGGTCAGGCCCACCGGCTACTGACCGACGCGACCGGCCGGGCCGTCAGGGCCGACCCGTAGTACCTGAGAGGGACCCCGAAGGACCCCTCTCACTGGTGACGACCGCGACGCCGGCCTCGCCGTACCGTTCTGAACGTGACCGAGACGACCCAGACGCACAGGCCCCCGACACCGCCCAGCGGTGCCGCGGCGCGCAGCCCCGAGTACCGGCTGGCCCTGGATGCCCTGCGGGGGCTGCGCCAGGATCTGTTCCACGACGCCTTCGCCTACCGTCCGCTGCCCCGCATGAGCCTCGACGGGCCGATGACACGCCGGCTGAAGGGCCGGCTGCGGCAGTACGCGGCGTGGACGCCGCACGCGGTGGTGACGTCGGCGGGCCTGCTGGCGATGCTCGTCGGGTTCGAGTCGAGTCACGGGGGGAGCCTCGACGGACTCGTCGGCCTCCTCGCGCTCGCTCCGGTCCTGCTGACCCTCGTCCGCCCCGTCGGCGCCTTCTGGGTGTCCATGGCCGCGGCTCCGGTCTCCGGAATTTTCTACGGCGGCTGGTACGAGTGGCCCTGGCCCCCCGGCAGCCTCGTCGCCCATCTGACCGTGCTGACGATCGTCGCCGTGCGCACCCGGCCTCGTACGGCCGCGTGGATGTGGGCGCTGACCGCGGTCTACGCGTTCCTCGCGGACTCCCTCCTCAGCTCCGGCTACTACGACAGCAACAGCGGCCCGATGCTGGTGATGTCGGCGTTCATCCTGCTGTTCGTCTCCGTGCTGCACATACGCCGTGAGGCCAGGCAGGAGGTGACCGCCCAGCAGACGGTCACCGAGCACGAGCGTTCCCGCCGCACGCTGCTGGAGGAGCGCACGACGATCGCCCGCGAGTTGCACGACGTCGTCGCCCACCACATGTCGGTCGTCGCCATCCAGGCGGAGGCCGCGCCCTACCGGGTGGAGAACCCGCCGCCGGAGCTGGAGCACGCCTTCGTCACCATCCGGGAGAACGCGGTGGCGGCGCTGACCGAGCTCCGCCGTGTCCTGGGCGTCGTGCGCGCCGAGGACTACGAGGCGCCCGAGGCCCCGCAGCCCGCCCTCGCCGACCTGGACGCGCTGCTGGCCAACGTGCGGGACGCGGGCCTGACCGTCGACAAGACGGTGACCGGGGCGGTGCGCGAGCTTCCCCAGGGCGTGGAACTCTCGGCCTACCGAATAGTCCAGGAAGCGTTGAGCAACACCTTGCGGCACGCGCCCGGAGCGAGCGCCCGGGTCGAGATCGGCTATGTCCTCGGCGGGCTGGGCCTGCGCATAGTCAACGGCTCGCCCCCGGCGCCCGCCCTGGTCAAGCCCTCCCCCGGCGCGGGCCACGGCATCACGGGGATGCGCGAGCGCGTCACCATGCTGAACGGCCAGATGACGGCCGGCCGCACCGACGAGGGCGGCTACGAGGTGACGGTGTTCCTGCCGGTGGCCACGGTGAGCGAAGGTGACGCATGACGATCCGCGTGCTGATCGCAGACGACCAGATGATGGTGCGCGAGGGCTTCTCGGTCCTGCTGAACGCGATGCCGGACTTCGAGGTCGTCGGCGAGGCGGTCAACGGCCGGGAGGCGGTCGAGAAGGTCCGTGAACTGGCGCCGGACGTCGTGCTGATGGACATCCGGATGCCCGAGCTGAGCGGCATCGAGGCGACCCGGGAGATCATCGCCGCGGACGGCGCGGCGAAGGTGCTGGTGCTGACGACGTTCGACCTCGACGAGTACGTGTACCAGGCGCTGCGGGCGGGAGCGTCGGGCTTCCTGCTCAAGGACGCCTCGGCACGGCAGCTCGCCGACGGGGTCCGGGTGGTGGCCGCGGGCGAGGCACTGCTGGCCCCGTCCGTCACCAGGCGGCTGATCACGGAGTTCTCGAAGCTGTCCGACGCCCCCGGCATCCCGGCCTCCGCGCAGGCGGCGTACGGGGACCTGACCGAGCGGGAGACGGAGGTGCTGGTGCTGATCGCCCAGGGCCTGTCGAACTCGGAGATAGCCGAGCGGCTGGTCGTGGCCGAGTCGACGATCAAGACCCACGTCAGCCGCATCCTGGTGAAGCTGGGCCTGCGGGACCGCACGCAGGCGGCGGTGTTCGCGTACGAGGCGCGGTTGGTGACGCCGGGCTGAGCCGCGCATCGGCGTCGAGCAGGGCGCCGCGCCCGGGGGTGGGCGTCAGTGCAGTGCGGCCTCGCCCGTGTGGACGGCGCGCACCACGGCCACCTGCATGACAACTCCTCCAAGTACAAGATGCCCACTCTTCCCGATGTTCCGTTCGGTGGCGGGGGCCGATCGGCGGCCGGTGGCATGCCTTGCGTCCCTCGCTGGAACACCCTGGTCAACGAGCGTGCTTCCGGGCTAGCGTCCGTCCATGGCAGCTGCTTCGGACCTCGCCTTCGACCCGTGGGACCCGGCGTTCCTGGCCGACCCGTACCCCGCCTACGCGGAGCTGCGCGCCCGGGGCCGGGTGTTCTACTTCGAGCCCACGGACCAGTGGCTGGTCCCGCACCACGCGGACGTCTCGGCGCTGCTGCGCGACCGGCGCCTTGGCCGGACCTACCAGCACCGCTTCACGCACGAGGACTTCGGCCGCACCGCGCCCGAGCCGGAGCACGAGCCGTTCCACACGCTGAACGACCACGGGATGCTGGATCTGGAACCGCCGGACCACACGCGGATCCGGCGCCTGGTGTCGAAGGCCTTCACACCACGCACGGTGGAGCGGCTGAAGCCGTACGTGGACAAGCTGGCCGGCGAACTCGTCGCGGCGCTGGCGGAGGCGGGCGGCGGGGACCTGCTGACGGACGTGGCGGAGCCGCTGCCGGTCGCGGTGATCGCCGAGATGCTCGGCATCCCCGAGCCGGACCGGGCGCCACTGCGCCCCTGGTCGGCGGACATCTGCGGGATGTACGAGCTGAACCCGTCGCAGGAGACGGCGGCACGCGCGGTGCGGGCGTCGGTCGAGTTCTCGGACTACCTCCGGGAGTTGATCGCCCAGCGCCGCAAGGCCCCCGGCGAGGATCTCATCTCCGGGCTGATCGCGGCGCACGACGAGGGCGACCGGCTCACCGAGCAGGAGATGATCTCGACGGCGGTACTGCTGCTGAACGCGGGTCACGAAGCCACGGTGAACGCCACGGTCAACGGCTGGTGGGCATTGTTCCGCGACCCCGGCCAGCTGGCCGCCCTGCGCGCCGACCACTCCCTCGTCCCCTCCGCCGTCGAGGAGCTGATGCGCTACGACACCCCGCTCCAGCTCTTCGAGCGCTGGGTCCTCGACGAGATCGAGATCGACGGCACCATGATCCCGAGGGGCGCGGAGATCGCGATGCTCTTCGGCTCCGCGAACCACGACGACCAGGTCTTCGCCGCGCCGGAACGCCTGGACCTCACCCGCCGGGACAACCCCCACATCTCCTTCAGCGCCGGCATCCACTACTGCATCGGGGCCCCGCTGGCCCGCATCGAGCTGGCGGCGTCGATGCGGGCGCTGCTGGAGCGGGCCCCGGCCCTGCGGCCGGCGGCGGAGCCGAAGAGGAAGCCGAACTTCGTGATCCGGGGGCTGGAGGGGCTGAGCGTGGAGGTCGGCTGATCTGCTCCTGCCGATCGCTTCGTCGGTCGGGGCGACCGGGCGCAGGGCAGGTAACGGGACATCCAGACGGTGACGATCGGCGCCGAGGTCGGCCTCCCGTCCCCCGTCGGCATCGATCCCGACACCGAGGGCCTCAAGAAGTCGTCGACCGTGGCCGAACCGTCAGCTGCTGATCACGTCCCGCCGGCGCAAGCCCATCAGCCCCCCGGCGACCAGCACCACCGCCAGCCCGGTCAGCACCGACACCGCCCCCCACTCCATCTCCCCACCCGGCATCTTCGGAAGATGCCCGAACGGTGACACATCCAGCACCGTCTGAGGGACGTCCAGCGCGGGACCGATCCAGCCGATCAGCACGACCGCCCCGGCCGCACCCCACGCCGCCGTCGCCGACCGCGGCGACACCCCGTGCAGCAGTACCGCCACCCCGCCGATCACCCAGATCGCCGGGAGCTGCACCAGGCAGGCCCCCAGGATCGGGCCGGCCGACCTGCCGTGGCCGGCCGCGAGGCCCAGCCCCGCCAGCAGCATCAGCAGCACGGAACCGCCGAAGGCCACGACCAGGTGCCCCGCCGCCCACCGCAGCCGCCCGACCGCGTTCGCCAGCACCGGCTCCGCCCGCCCCGACGTCTCCTCGCCGTGCAGCCGCAGCACCGACGCCACGACGTACAGGGCGGCGACCAGGCCGAGCATCCCCACCATCGCCGCGAGGAACGCGTCCGTCAGGCCGGACCGGCCGCCCATCCGCTGGAAGATCTCCCGGGCGCTGTCGTTGTCGCCGACCAGGTCAGCCGCGCCCTCGGCCATCCCGCCGTACACCACCCCGGCGAGGAGGAATCCGATGCTCCAGCCGAGCACACTGCCCCGCTGCAACCGCCAGGCCAGCGCACCGGCCGTACCGAGCCGCCCCTCGGCCGGACCCGGCCGGCTCGGCAGGAAGCTCATGCCGACGTCCCGCCGACCGGAGAGCCCGTACGCCACCGCGCCCTGCGCCACCGCCGCACCGGCGAACAGCAGCAGCACCCACCAGCGTTCGGCCGCGAACGGCCGTAGGTTCTCCAGCCAGCCGAGCGGCGACGCCCAGGTCAGCGGCGAGGAACCGTCGTCCGTCGCCGAGTCGCCCGCCGCGCGCAGCGCGAAGGCCGCGCCGAGCAGCCCGGCCGCCAGTCCGCGGGCCAGCCGCGCGCTGTGCGTGAACTGGGCGACGATCGCCGCCGTCGTCGCGAAGAACATGCCGACGCCCGCGATCCCGAGTCCGAGGGCGAGGGCGCCGCTCGTGCCCTGACCGGCCAGGCCGCCGGCCACCAGCAGCGCCAGCACCCCGTTCGCCACGAGAGCGGTCAGCAGCGTCGCCGTCAGCGGGGCCCGGCGGCCCACCATCCCGGCCGAGATCATGTCCTGCCGGCCGCTCTCCTCCTCGTCCCGCGTGTGCCGTACGACGATCAGCAGGCTCATCACCGCGGCGAGCACACCGGCGTACACACCGGCCCGCCACGCGGTCAGCGCGCCGAGCGAGTCGCCGAAGACCGGGCCGATCATGGCGCGCAGGGAGGCGTTGGTCTCCATCTGGCGGACCAGGCCGGCGCGTTCGGCGGCGGTGCCGTACAGGCCCTCGAGGGTGTTCGGCATGGACAGCACCATCAGGGCGTTCACACCGACCCAGATCGGGATCATGGCCCGGTCGCGGCGCAGCGCGAAGCGCAACAGAGTGCCGGTGCCCGCCAGTTGACGTGACCCGGTGCCCCGTACCGCGAAGGTCGTGGCGGTCATCGCGCGGCCACCTCTGCGTGCTCGTCGGTCTCCTGCTGGTAGTGCCGCAGGAACAGCTCCTCCAGGGTGGGCGGCGTCGAGGTCAGGGACCGTACGCCGGAAGCGCTGAGGGACTTCAGTACGTCGTTCAGCTTGTCGGTGTCGACCTGGAGGCGGACCCTGCGTCCCTGTACGTCGAGGTCGTGCACGCCGGGCAGATGCGACAGCCCGTTGGGCGGACCGGCCAGCTCGGCGGTCACGCTGGTGCGGGTCAGATGGCGCAGGTCGGCGAGCGAACCGGTCTCCACCGTGCGGCCCTTGCGGATGATGCTGACCCGGTCGCACAGCTCCTCGACCTCGCTCAGGATGTGGGAGGAGAGCAGGACCGTCCGGCCGCGCTCCCGCTCCTCGGCGACGCAGCGCCGGAAGACCTCCTCCATCAGCGGGTCGAGGCCCGAGGTCGGCTCGTCCAGGATCAGCAGGTCGACGTCCGAGGCGAAGGCGGCGACGAGGGCGACCTTCTGCCGGTTGCCCTTGGAGTACGTGCGGCCCTTCTTGGTCGGGTCCAGCTCGAACCGCTCCGTCAGCTCCGCGCGGCGCCGTTTGTCCAGGCCGCCGCGCAGACGGCCGTACAGGTCGATGACCTCGCCGCCGGAGAGGTTGCGCCACAGGGTCACGTCGCCGGGGACGTACGCGATCCGGCGGTGCAGTTCGACCGCGTCGGTCCAGGGATTGCCGCCGAGGACCTGGGCGGCGCCGGAGTCGGCGCGGAGCAGGCCGAGCAGGACGCGGATGGTGGTGGACTTGCCCGACCCGTTCGGGCCGAGGAAGCCGTGTACCTCACCGGACTCGACGTCGAGGTCGAGGCCGTCGAGCGCATGGGTCCGGCCGAACGACTTGTGCAGGCCGGAGACGGTGATTGCCTTGGTCATGGCATGAACGTACGCGGGCTTCAGAAATTTGTGAAGTTAAGGAAACGTATGAATCGTCGGTACACTCAGGGGAGGGCGTTGAGCAGGGGAGATGATGCCGGGATGACGGAAGCGGGTGTGAGCGGGGCGGATCGGCGGAATCCGGAGGCCGTCGGCCGTTTCGTCGAGCACTTCGCCGCGCAGCTCGTGGAGGCCGGGATGCCGAGGATGCCGTCGCGCGTCTTCGCCGCCCTGCTCGCCTCCGACGCCGGTGCCCTCACCTCCGCCGAGCTGGGTGAACAGTTGCAGATCTCGCCCGCCGCGGTCTCCGGCGCGGTGCGCTACCTGGCGCAGGTCCACATGGTCTCGCGCGAGCGGGAGCCCGGTTCGCGCCGGGAGCGGTACCGGGTGCACGGCGACCAGTGGTACGAGGCGCTCACCAACCGCGAGGCCGTGCTCAAGCGCTGGGAGGACGCCCTGCGGGACGGCGTCGACAGCCTGGGCGCCGGCACCCCGGCCGGCCGCCGGCTCGCCGAGACGCTCGCCTTCTTCGAGTACCTGGAGGGGGAGCTGGAGGCGCTGATGGAACGCTGGCGCGCGCACCGCGAGAAGGTCTTCGGCCGCGGCTGACGGCGCGAGGCGGCCCCTTACCGCAATCCCCTTACCGCAATCTCCTCACCGCCCCGGCAACGTCAGCCCCCACGCCCCCTCCCGCACCCGCCACGTCCGTGTCCGTACCGGGCCGCTCACGCCCGCGTCCGAGCGGTAGCGGAAGTCCGCTCCCGAGACGGTCACCGTCCGTCCCTCCGCGCGCAGCGGCGTCGCCTCCGCGCCCACCGACAGCGGGCGCACCTCGATCTCCGCCGCGCCGGAGCCGTCCGGGGCGACGGACACTGCCTCGACCGGCTGGTCCAGATCGACCAGCGTCGATCCGTCGACCTCGATCCGCAGCCGCGCGGGCCCCGGCGCGGACACCGACGGCACCCGCGCAGGACGGGCCGCCACCAGGGTGCGTACGAGGGACTGGCACGTCCGCAGCCAGGGCGCCCGCGCCGAGGGCGTGTCCTCGTCCAGCGGCACCGGCGGGATCCGCAGCGCCCCCAGCACCACCCCGTCGCTGTCGTCGACGAGCAGGTCCAGCCGCCGCTCGACCCCCTCCAGCACCGTCCGCGCCGCCGAGACCGCACTCCCCGGCACCCCCAGGGCCGCCATGAGCCCGAGGGAGGGCCCCACCGGGACGACCGACAGCACACTTCCGGCCAGCTCCCGCTGCCGGTGCAGCAGGGCCACCGTCCGCACCAGGGCGCGGTCGTCGCCGATCACCACCGGCCGCCGTGAGCCCCTGCGGGCCAGCGCCCGGGCGAATTCCTCCGGTCCGTCCGGCAGGCACACCTTGGCGGCCGCACCCGCGCTGAGCACGTCCTTCGCGATGCGGACGGACTCCCCGTCCGTCCTCCGAGCGACCGGATCGATGATCACCAGCAGCTGATCGGACGTCGGAGAAGTCGCCACCTCGGTCATGCCTCGCTTCCTCGGGTAGCATCTTTGTGCAAGAGCCCCTTGCGCTATTGCGCCAGGGGCTTCGTCTATTCCGGGGCATCCGGTCCGACGGTCGCGGCCAACGACGGCCGCGGGGCACGCGGCGGCAAGACCACCGCGTTCGCCCCTGACCTTGGACATGCCCCGCCCGGAAGGGGTGTACGCGCGTGCCCGCACTTGTGCTGCTCGGTGCTCAGTGGGGTGACGAAGGCAAGGGAAAGGCGACGGACCTGCTAGGCGGGTCGGTCGACTACGTAGTGCGCTACCAGGGCGGCAACAACGCCGGCCACACGGTGGTCGTCGGCGACCAGAAGTACGCACTGCACCTGCTCCCTTCCGGAATCCTCTCGCCCGGCTGTACGCCGGTCATCGGCAACGGCGTCGTCGTCGACCCGTCTGTCCTGCTCTCCGAGCTGAGCGGGCTGAACGAGCGTGGCGTCGACACGTCCAGGCTCCTGCTCAGCGGTAACGCGCACATCATCACGCCGTACAACGTGACGGTCGACAAGGTGACGGAGCGCTTCCTCGGAAAGCGCAAGATCGGCACCACGGGCCGCGGCATCGGACCGACGTACGCCGACAAGATCAACCGCGTCGGCATCCGGGTCCAGGACCTGTACGACGAGTCGATCCTCACGCAGAAGGTGGAGGCCGCGCTCGACGTCAAGAACCAGATCCTCACCAAGCTCTACAACCGCCGCGCGATCGCCGTCGGCCAGGTCGTCGAGGAACTGCTCGGCTACGCGGACAAGCTCGCCCCGTTCGTCTCCGACACCGTCCTGGTCCTGAACCAGGCGCTGGAGGAGGACAAGGTGGTCCTCTTCGAGGGCGGCCAGGGCACCCTCCTGGACATCGACCACGGCACGTATCCGTTCGTGACGTCGTCCAACCCCACGGCGGGCGGTGCCTGCACGGGCGCCGGTGTCGGCCCCACGAAGATCAGCCGCGTCATCGGCATCCTCAAGGCGTACACGACCCGCGTCGGCGCGGGCCCGTTCCCGACGGAGCTCTTCGACGAGGACGGCGAGGCGCTGCGCCGCATCGGCGGTGAGCGGGGCGTGACCACCGGCCGTGACCGCCGCTGCGGCTGGTTCGACGCGGTGATCGCCCGCTACGCGACCCGCGTGAACGGCCTGACGGACTTCTTCCTCACCAAGCTCGACGTCCTCACCGGCTGGGAGCAGATCCCCGTCTGCGTGGCATACGAAATCGACGGCAAGCGGGTCGAGGAGCTGCCGTACTCGCAGACCGACTTCCACCACGCGAAGCCCGTCTACGAGATGCTGCCCGGCTGGTCGGAGGACATCAGCAAGGCCAAGTCCTTCGGCGACCTGCCGAAGAACGCGCAGGCCTACGTCAAGGCCCTGGAGGAGATGTCCGGCGCCCCGGTCTCCGCGATCGGCGTGGGCCCGGGCCGGGACGAGACGATCGAGATCAACTCGTTCCTGTAGCCGGCCGTCCGGCCGTCCTTCCCACGCCCGCCGTTACGCCCGCCGTTACGCCCTCCGGGTGCGTCCGGCGGGCGTGCGGCCGTCGGGGGCGGTGCAATCGGCGTATGAGCAATCACGGGATCGTGCCGTGCCATGGCCCGTACGGCGGAGAGGGGGCCGACGCGGCGGGGTCGGAGTGCTCCGACCCCGCGGTCTTCGAGGTCGCGCGCCACAACCGGGCGCCCCTGAAGGTGTGCCCGGTCCACCTCGGGCCGTCCCTGCTGATGGCGGCCGGGGTGCTGTGGCCGCCTGCCGTCACCGTCATCGGCCGGACCTGAAGCGGGGCCCGGGAGGGCGGCCCGGTCAGCTGAACACGATCATCGACCCCTGCGCCAGGCTCCGCGTCGCCGCCGCGTGCAGGCCGAGCCAGACGTGGCGCTCACGGGCGAACGGGCTCGGGTCGTACGGTGCGGGAACGGCGGGCTCCTCCAACTCCGTGGGAGCTGGAGGGGCTTGGGGGGCGGCAGGCGGGTTGGCCGGGTCGATGCCGATCGACGGGGCCACGAACTCCAGCTCGCGCAGCAGCGCCTGCGAGGAGCCCAGCGGGCCGCCGCCCGCGAGGAGCTCGTCGTCCGCCAGCGGGTGCGGGAAGTCGACGGGGACGTACGCCCCGGCGTGGTCGTAGTGCCAGACCAGATGGGACTGCTGGGCCGTCGTCTCGAACATCTCCAGAAGCTGTTCGTAGTCGCCGCCCAGTTCGTCGACCGGCGTCACCGGCAGGCCGCACACCTGGAGCAGATACGCGCGGCGCAGGAAGTGCAGTGCGTCGTAGTCGAAGCCGGCCACGGGGGCGACCTCGCCGGACAGGCCCGGCATGTACTGGTACACCGGCACCGGCGGCAGCCCGGCCTCGGCGAGCACCTTGTTGTATTGCGCGAGTTCCTCGGCGAACGGGTTGTCGGGGGTGTGGCACAACACGTCGACGAGCGGTACCAGCCACAGGTCACAGGCCAAAAGAGGGCTCCTCTTCACGCAGGCGGCGCGGGTGTTGACGCGGGCAGCGCATAGCACGTTGGTCGAAGAAGGGTAATCCGTGTGCCGCGGGGCGGGGCCCCGCGTGCAGGTCCCATACCCACGTCAGACGTCGGCCAGCCGCTCGATCAGAGCCAGCGCGTGCGCGTTGTGCTCGGCGACGAGGGCGCGTGCGGCGTCGGTGTCGCGCCGCGACAGCGCGTCGATCAGTTCGGTGTGGCCGGTCCACAGGTGACCGCGCAGATCGGGGAGCCGGCGCAGATGCTGCACCGCGCACACCCAGGACTGCACGCGCAGCCGGTGCAGGAAGTCGACCAGGTACGGGTTGCCGAACAGACTGCCCAGCTCACGCCAGAAGCGCAGGTCGTAGCCGACCAGGACGGTGAGGTCCCCGGCGCAGGCGGCGCGCTGCGCCTCCTCGCCACGCCGCCGCACACCCGCGAGGGCGGCGGCCGTGTACGGGTCGTCGGGGTCCTGGAACCGCGGCGGGCCGCCCCGGCCGCGCTCCAGGGCGTGGAACATGCCGTCCATGACCAGGCTGCGCGCCTCGACCAGTCCGCGGAAGTCGGCGAAGGAGTACTCCCGCACCCGGAAGCCCCGGTGCTGGAGCGCGTCGAGCAGGCCCTGCGCGGACAGGTCGACCAGCGCCTCGCGCACCGGCGTCGCGGAGACGCCGTACTGGTCGGCGATCTCCTTGACCGTGAACTCCTGACCCGGCTGGAGCCGCCCGGCCAGCACCTCGTCGCGCAGCGCGTCCGCGATCTGCTGTCGCAGGGTGCTGCGGGTCACGGCGCCGTTGCCGGGCATGGTCGGGCGGTCTCCTCGTCGCGTGTGGGGGCGTGCTCGTGGTGCGGGTCCACGAGCACGCCACCATACGCGGTCGGATCCCCGGCCGTGATTACTCGGTGTGCTCGTCGGCCACCGACAGGGCCGCGTCCAGCGCCGCCAGACCCTCCTTGAGTTCGGCCTCGGTCACGTTGCACGGCGGGACGACGTGTGTACGGTTCATGTTCACGAAAGGCCACACCCCGCTTGCCTTGGCCGCCGCCGCGAACGCGGCCATCGGCGCGTTGGCCTCACCGGCCGCGTTGTAGGGCACCAGCGGCTCGCGGGTCTCCCTGTTCCGCACCAGCTCCAGCGCCCAGAACATGCCGGTGCCGCGCACCTCGCCCACGGACGGGTGCCGCCGCGCCAGCTCCCGCAGCGCCGGGCCGACGACGTCGGCGCCGAGCCGCGCCGCGTTCTCGACGACGCCTTCCTCGGCCATCACGTTGATCGTCGCGACGGCGGCGGCGCAGGCGAGGGGATGGCCGGAGTAGGTCAGTCCGCCCGGGTAGGGCCGCTTGCCGAAGGTCGCGGCGATCTCCCCGGAGACGGCGACGCCGCCGAGCGGCACATAGCCGGAGTTCACGCCCTTGGCGAAGGTCATCAGGTCCGGTACGACGCCGAACAGGTCCGCCGCGAACCACTCACCGGTGCGCCCGAACCCGGCCATCACCTCGTCGAGGACGAGGACGATCCCGTACTTGTCGCAGAGCTCGCGGACGCCCGCCAGATACCCCGGCGGCGGCACCATGATCCCGGCGGTCCCCGGGATCGTCTCCAGGACGATCGCGGCGACGGTCGCCGGGCCCTCGAAGGCGATCGTCGTCTCCAGGTGCTCCAGCGCCCGCGCGCACTCCTGCTCCTCGGTCTCGGCGTAGAAGCGGGAGCGGTACAGGAAGGGCGCCCAGAAGCGCACGACGCCGGAGGTGCCGCTGTCGCTGGCCCAGCGGCGCGGGTCGCCGGTGATGTTCACGGCCTGCTGGGTGCCGCCGTGGTACGAGCGGTAGGCCGACAGCACCTTCGGGCGGCCGGTGTGCAGCCGTGCCATCCGCACCGCGTGCTCGACGGCGTCGGCGCCGCCGTTGGTGAAGAAGATCTTGTCGAGGTCGCCGGGGGTGCGCTCGGCTATCAGACGGGCCGCCTCGGAGCGTGCCTCGACGGCGAAGGCCGGCGCGAAGGTGGACAGGGTCCCGGCCTGCTCCTGGATCGCGGCGACGACCTTCGGGTGCTGGTAGCCGATGTTGGTGTAGACGAGGCCGCTGGTGAAGTCCAGGTAGCGGTTGCCGTCGTAGTCCCAGAAGTACGACCCCTCCGCACCGGCGACGGCGAGCGGGTCGATGAGCTCCTGCGCGGACCAGGAGTGGAACACGTGCGCGCGGTCCGCCGCCTTCACGGCGGCGCCGGCGGCGGGATGGGGCTGAGGGGTCATGCGGCCGAGCGTAAATGTCCGGGATGCGGACGCGACATCGGCGTCCTGTCTGTGGTCTCACGCATTCCGCGACAGGTTGTCGACGGTGGCTCGTGAGGATAGTTGACAGGATGCTGTCGAAAATGACAGCATCCTGTCATCCGACCCTGCCGCATGGCCCGAGGAGGAGTCATGAACAGCGCTCGCAAGCCCGTCCACCTGGCCGTCTACGACACCCTGGCCGACTGGGAGACCGGCCACGCGACGGCGTACCTCGCCCGCGCCGGGCACGAGATCCGCACCGTCGGCGTCACCGCCGACCCGGTCACCAGCCTCGGCGGACTGCGCATCCGGCCCGACCTGGCCCTGGACGCCGTACGGCCCGAGGACAGCTCGCTGCTGATCCTCCCGGGCGCCGACCTCTGGGACGCGGGCGACGATCTCGCCCCGGTCGCCCGCAAGGCCCGCGAGTTCCTGGCCGCCGGGGTGCCCGTCGCCGCGATCTGCGGGGCCACCGCAGGGCTCGCCCGCGAGGGCCTGCTCGACGACCGGGACCACACCAGCGCCGTCTCCTTCTACCTCGCCGCCACCGGCTACCAGGGCGGCGACCGGTACGTCGAGGCCGACGCGGTCACCGACGGCGGCCTGATCACCGCCGGGCCGACCGAGCCGGTCGCCTTCGCGCGGGAGATCCTCGGGCTGCTCGGGGTGTACGAAGGCGAGGTGCTCGACGCCTGGTACCGGCTGTTCCACGACTCCGACGCCGGGGCGTACGCCGTTCTCGAACAGGCGGGTGCGCGGTGAGCCACCGGCGGCAGGACCTGTTCAGCCGGGGGGCGCTCGGCGTCTTCCGGCTGAACGGCCAGTTCCTCGCGGTGGCGGAGGACCTGGCCCGCCCGGCCGGGCTCACGGCGGCCTGGTGGCAGGTGCTCGGCGCGGTGCTGGGCGAGCCGCTGCCCGTCGCCGGGATCGCCCGGGAGATGGGCATCACCCGGCAGAGCGTCCAGCGCATCGCCGACCTGCTGGTCGAGCGGGGCCTCGCCGAGTACCGCCCCAACCCCACCCATCGGCGCGCCAAGCTCCTGGCCCCCACCGAGGCGGGCGTCGCGGCGGTGCGCCGCATCGGCCCCGGGCACGCGGAGTTCGCCGACCGGCTGGCCCGGGCGCTGGGCGAGGAGGAGTTCGAGGAGACCGTACGGGTGCTGGAGCGGCTGTCGCGGGTGCTCGACGAGGTGGGGAAGCCGACGGACGCCGGGGAGCCGTAGCAGCGGCGGGGCTCCGCGCCGCGGGGCAGAGGGGCGAGATGCCGCCCTCACGGAGGCGCCCTCACGGAGGCGTCGGCACGGAGGCGTCGGCACGGAGGCGTCGGCACGGAGGCGGCTTCGCGGAACCGTCGCCACGAACCCGCCGGCGGAGCCCGCCGCACCGGATCGCCGTTACGGAACCGCAGAAACCGGACCCGCCGTCTCCTGGGGCCGCCGCATTATTCTTCGGTCAACGCACAGGGGCGGATGGGGGAGGCGGGTTCGCCGTGGACAGACTGGGGCCTGGGGATCCACCGCGGATCGGTGCCTACCGGCTGCTGGCGCGGCTCGGTGCCGGCGGTATGGGGCACGTGTATCTGGCGCGCTCGGACCGGGGGCGGACCGTCGCGGTCAAGCTGGTGCGCAAGGAGCTCGCGGCGCAGGAGGAGTTCCGCGCGCGGTTCCGGCAGGAGGTGCGGGCGGCGCGGCAGGTCGGCGGCCACTGGACCGCGCCCGTGCTCGACGCCGACACCGAGGCGGCCGTGCCGTGGGTGGCCACCGGCTATGTCGCCGGTCCGAGCCTGCAGCAGGTCGTGGGCCGGGACCACGGGGCGCTGCCCGAACGCTCCGTGCGGATCCTCGGGGCCGGGCTGACGCACGCGCTGAAGGACATCCACGCCACCGGGATCGTGCACCGGGACCTCAAGCCGTCCAACGTGCTCGTCACCATCGACGGGCCGCGGGTCATCGACTTCGGGATCGCGCGGGCGATGGAGACCGTGACCGACGGCGGCCTGACGCGGACCGGCGCGCTCGTCGGCTCGCCCGGTTTCATGGCGCCGGAGCAGGTGCGCGGCGATCGCATCACGCCCGCCTGCGACGTCTTCTGCCTCGGCTCCGTGCTGGCCTACGCCGCCACCGGCAGACTTCCCTTCGGCGGCGCGGACAGCGGGGTGCACGCCCTGATGTTCCGCATCGCCCAGGAGGAGCCGGACCTGGACGGGGTGCCCGAGGGCATCGCCGACCTCGTGCGGGACTGTCTGCGCAAGGAACCGGCCGCCCGGCCCTCGCTGGACGACATCCTGCGCCGCACGGGCGCGGAGGACACCGTCACGGGCGGGCGGTCCCGGGACCCCTGGCTGCCGGGCGGGCTGGTCGCCCAACTCGGGCGGCACGCGGTGCAGTTGCTGGACACGGAGGATCCGGAGGCGGCCGAGGGCACCGACGCCGACCGGGGCGCGTCGCCCGAGCACGCGTCCCCCGCCGACGAGGCGGCACCGCCGGGCGCCGGGCCGCAGCCGCTGGACCGGATGCCCACCGTGGCCGCGGCCCAGGGCACCGCGCCCCCGGCCCCGCCGCACCCGGCGTACGGCCGTCCGCAGCAGGGGCACGGCCATCCCCAGCAGCCCCAGGGCCCCGGCGCGGCGCCGGGCGCGGCGCCGCCACCGCCGTACGTGCCCGCCTACGGGCCCCGGAGCGGCGGCGCGCCCGCATCCGGCCTATACGGCGACGGCCCGTACGGCGACGGCCCGTACGGGAACTCCTCCTACGGAACCGGCCCTTACACGGCCGGGTACGGCGCCACCCCGCCCTACGGCAGTCCTCCCACCGGCGCCCCCGAGGAGCCGCCGGGCAGAAGCGGCCGCACCACCGTGGCGCTGGTGGCGATGGCACTGGTCGTCGCGCTCGCCGCCGGCGGGACGGTGTACGCGCTGATGGACGGCAGCGAGGAGCCGCAGGCCGGTCCGACCGCCTCCGCGCCCGTCGGTTCCTCCGCCCCGAGCGGCCCCGAGGCGTCCACCCCTGAGCCCGAGCCCTCACCGCCGGTCTCGTCCACGCCCCCCGGCGGTCCGATACCCGACCGCTACCTCGGTACCTGGACGACCACGATCGAGAACGCGAGCGGGCGGCACACCCGGCGGCTCACCCTCCAGCAGGGCGAGGTGGGCGACACCGTCCTGTCCCTGGTGGCGGACGGGCCCGCCGCGGACGGCGGCGGCTACCACTGCGTGTTCCAGGCCCGGTTGGCGGAGCAGCCGGGCGCGGACGGCCCGGTGCGGGTCGGCCCGTCCACCGTGACGGCCGGCGAACCGCCCACCGCCTGCACCCCGGGCGCGGCCACCGAGGTCACCCTCCAGCCGGACGGCAGCCTCCAGCGCCTGAACGGGGCCACCGGGGAGAAACTGACGTACCGGCGCCAGTGACGAGCGCCGGGAGACGGCGGAAGTCACGCGCCCCGTGGGGAAGTTGAACGGCCGGCGAACATTGCCGACGGGGCCCTGACGGGCGGTTCGGACAGACGTACGGTGACCCCACGATCCGAGCTCTGGGAGTGGCGGGGGACCACCAGTGGAGTGGCTGAACATCGAGAACGTCATCGCCATCGGCACGTCCGTCCTCGGTCTCCTCGTGCCGATCGTGATGTTCCTCTACGACCGCCGGGTGCCGCGCCGCAAACTGATCGGCTACCGCGTGCAGATGGACAGTCCGATAGGCGACGGCGCGTCCAACCCCCGCCTCGGCGACTTCGACGTGCCGAACATGGCCGACGCCTCGCTCGTCCTGCTGCGCATCGAGAACGACGGCTCCCAGAGCGTCGCCGACAACGACTACACCTCGTCCGAGGTGCACGGCCTGACCGCCGACTTCACGGGACGCACGGTCCAGGCCGTCGCCGTCACCCAGCCGTCCGGCATCGACCATCTCAACAGCCACTTCACGAACGCCAACGGCTTCGAGCACGTCGGCAGCACGGTGACCATCCCCCGGGTGCCGCTCAACCCGGGCGACCACTTCAAGCTGCTCGTGCTGCTCTCCGGCGGACCGGCGGAAGGGGAGGTCAAGCTGATCGGTGGCCTCCGGGACGGCAAGGTGCACCGCAACAGCGCTCCGAAGCCGGACGAGAAGCAGCGCACGTTCAGTCCCGCGGCCCGGCTGCTCAGCGCCGCGCTCACCCTCGCCCTGATCCTCCTCGCCGGCATCATCGTGCTGCGTGACGGCAACCCGATCGAGTGCGAGCAGGGCGAGCTCAGGGTGACCGGCTCGACCGCCTTCGAGCCCGTCGTCAGCACGCTCGCCGAGCAGTACGAGAACAAGTGCGAGGGCGCCGACATCACGGTCGAGGCGCGGGGCAGCGAGGACGGTGTCGCCGAGCTCGCCGAGCTGGGCGCGGAGTCGAGGAACGCCGCCCGGTCGGTGATCGCCTTCTCGGACGGCCCGATGGGTGAACGCTGGGACCTGACGGGGGAACGGGTCGCGCTCTCCGTCTTCACCCTCGTCGTCCACCCTGACGTCGAACTCGGCCCGCACGGACTCTCCCTGGAGGAGGTGCGGGAGATCTACGCGGGCCGGTACCAGCGCTGGGGGCAGGTCGTCCCCGGTGCGAAGGAGATCGCCGACCTGCCCATCGTCCTGGTCAGCCGGGGTGACGAGTCCGGCACGCGGCAGATCTTCCAGGACCGGGTGCTGCGCGGGTGGGAGCAGGCGCCGAGCACGTCACTGGACTGCCGCCCGCCCGCCCGGGCCGGTGACAGCGTCACGCGCTGCGAACTCGGCTCGACCGCAGCCGTGCTGGACAAGGTCGGGCAACAGCCGGGCGCGATCGGCTACAGCGAACTCGGCCTCGCCAGGGCGCGGGGCGAC
Source organism: Streptomyces sp. NPDC047706 (assembly GCF_043204795.1). Lineage (NCBI taxonomy): Bacteria > Bacillati > Actinomycetota > Actinomycetes > Kitasatosporales > Streptomycetaceae > Streptomyces > Streptomyces sp. NPDC047706. The sequence goes on from NZ_JBIDCW010000002.1 coordinate 308,340, forward strand.
GACGTGAACCGGGTGGCCCTGGCCGGCGACCAGCCCGACGACCGGCAGATCGAGCTGGGCGGCAGCCGCTACCCGTACAAGGACGTCGAGTACGCCTACACCTACGGCGTGCCCCGGCCCGGCTCCCTGGCCGCCGGCTTCCTCGCCTACGTCGACGAGTCCACCAGCCAGGACGTGATCCGCGACAAGGGGCACCTGCCGTGCCTGCGTGATCCGGGCCTGTGCGGCTGAGGCCCCCGCGGGTTCGGCGGCAGCGGCGGCCACGGGCGGGTCACCGGGGCTCGGGCGGGCGCTGCCGCGGCATGTTGGGGCGGGCCGCCGCTCCCGGGGGCAACGGGAACCTGCCCTGCCCGGCCGCACCCTCCGGCCGGCCACCCGGCACCAGGGCCGACTGGATCCCGAGCGGCGCCGGCCCGGTCCGGAACTCGACCATCCAGTCCGCCGTCTCGGTGCGCACCAGCTCCGTCACGTCCTCCGTGAACCTCCGCAGCACCCCGAGGCACCGCTCGGCCGCCTCCCCGGCCGTCCCCTCCGTGGGCCCGAGCACCTCCCGCACGCTCTCCGCCGCCCAGTCGAACTGCAGGGCCTGCAACCTGCGCTGCACGGCCTGCGCGGTCGCCATGTCCCTCATCCACCCGGACGTCACGCCGAAGTACCGGTCCACCGCCACGCACGACACCGCGAGCAGCAGTGCCAGGTACCCCCAGGGCGCCACACCGCCCACCACCCCGGTCAGGTCGAGGAACGGCAGCGCGGCCCCGGTCACGGCGCCCACCGCCGCCCCGCACCGCAGGCCCCTGGCCTGCCGCCGCTTCCACACCCGGTCGGCGAGATACCAGGCCGCCGTGTCCAGGGCCCCGCGCTCCACCCACCGGTACAGCTCGTCCAGGCGCATGGCGGGCTCCGCCCAGTCACCGAGCGGAAACGACCGCCCGGCCAGATCGCCCGGCCGCAGACCGGCCGCACCCTCGCCCCGCCCGTCCTGAGGCGGACCCTCGGGCTGCATCTCCGGCTGACCCACCCGGCACTCCCTATCGACCACAGCTGATCACGGTGCGTGACACCTCGTTACGGCGCAGGTGTCGTCACGACATCCCGCCTGATGGTGACGCCGATGCGCCGTGACCCTTCCTACCTCCCAATGGGTGGCGAAGGCCCTGCTTTCCCCTGTTTTCCGCCCGGAAGTGGGTCTTGATCAGGTATAGGAAATGCAGTCCTCTCACTCGAAAGAGTGCTGGGGCGACGGCCGCGTGGACCACGTAGGCTCGTGCTGAGCGGGAAAACCCCGCGTCTCGTGAGCCCCGGAAGAGGAGCTGATCGTGATCCCCGGTGGTGGCCAGCCCAACATGCAGCAGCTGCTGCAGCAGGCCCAGAAGATGCAGCAGGACCTGGCGAAGGCGCAGGAGGAACTGGCGCAGACGGAGGTCGACGGCCAGGCGGGCGGCGGTCTGGTGCGGGCCACGGTGACCGGCGCCGGTGAGCTCCGCGCCCTGCGGATCGACCCGAAGGCGGTGGACCCGGAGGACACCGAGACCCTCGCCGACCTGGTCGTGGCGGCCGTGCACGCGGCCAACGAGAACGCGCAGGCGCTCCAGCAGCAGAAGCTGGGCCCGCTGGCCCAGGGCCTGGGCGGCGGTGGCATCCCCGGACTGCCCTTCTAGGACAGGCTGCGGGAAACTACCGTACGTACTGAACAACACCGAGAAGGGCGGCAGTCCGTTGTACGAAGGCGTGGTTCAGGACCTCATCGACGAACTGGGGCGGCTTCCCGGCGTCGGTCCCAAGAGCGCCCAGCGGATCGCCTTCCACGTGCTGCAGGCCGAGCCGGCGGACGTCCGCCGGCTCGCGCACGCCCTCCTGGAGGTCAAGGCGAAGGTCCGCTTCTGCGCCACCTGTGGCAACGTCGCCCAGGAGGAGCTGTGCGGGATCTGCCGTGACAGCCGCCGCGACCCGGCGGTGATCTGTGTGGTCGAGGAACCCAAGGACGTCGTCGCCATCGAGCGCACGCGCGAGTTCCGGGGCCGCTACCACGTGCTCGGCGGCGCGATCAGCCCGATCGAGGGCGTCGGCCCGGACGACTTGCGGATACGGGAACTGCTGGCCCGCCTGGCCGACGGCACGGTCACCGAGCTGATCCTGGCCACGGACCCCAATCTCGAGGGCGAGGCCACGGCGACGTACCTCGCCCGCATGATCAAGCCCATGGGCCTGAAGGTCACCCGCCTGGCCAGCGGCCTCCCAGTGGGCGGCGACCTGGAATACGCGGACGAGGTGACCCTCGGCCGCGCCTTCGAGGGGAGACGACTCCTAGATGTCTGACGCCACGCTGCACTCCACGACCCGCGACCCGGACGACTTCGCGGTCCAGATCGCGGACCAGGTAGAGAGCTTTCTGGTAGCCGTCACCGAGGTGGCCCGTGGCGACGAGCCGGCCTCGGCCGTGCCCTTCCTCCTGCTGGAGGTCTCCCAGCTCCTGCTGGCCGGCGGCCGTCTGGGCGCCCACGAGGACATCGTCCCGGACGAGCGCTACGAGCCCGACTCCGGCCCCGAGCCCGACGTCGACGAACTCCGCGAGAACCTGGCCCGGCTGCTGGAGCCGATCGACGTCTACTCCGAGGTCTTCGACCCCTACGAGCCGCGCAAGGCCCCCGTCCCGGCCCGGATCTCCGACGACCTCGCGGACGTCATCACCGACCTCCGCCACGGCATGGCCCACTACCGCGCGGGCCGCACCACGGAGGCCCTGTGGTGGTGGCAGTTCTCCTACTTCTCCAACTGGGGGCCCACGGCGTCCGCCACCCTGCGCGCCCTGCAGTCGGTACTCATCCACGTCCGCCTGGACCAGCCGCTCGCCGAACTGGACGGTCTGGACACCGACCAGGGGATGGGCGACGACACCCTGGAGATCGAGGCCGGCAAGGTCATGCAGCAGGAGATCGCGGGTCCGCTCGGCCTGCGGGTGACGTAGTGGCCGGGACGGCCGGCTCATGACGTTGTGATGCGGGGCACTTTCCGAGTGGCCCGGCCGGTGTGCGGGCAGGTGCTTCCCCGGAGCGGGCGGCGGAGATCTCACCATGCGATATCGCGAGGGTGATTTCCGGACGCTCGTTAAACTGAGCCGACCGCGGTGCATATGCGTATCTGTGGACCGCGGAACATACGACGGACTGAGCGAGGAGCGCACGTGGGCCTTGTCGTGCAGAAGTACGGAGGCTCCTCCGTAGCCGATGCCGAGGGCATCAAGCGCGTCGCCAAGCGAATCGTGGAAGCCAAGAAGAACGGCCACCAGGTGGTCGCCGTGGTTTCCGCGATGGGCGACACGACGGACGAGCTGATCGATCTCGCCGAGCAGGTTTCCCCGATTCCTGCCGGCCGCGAGCTCGACATGCTGCTGACGGCCGGAGAGCGGATCTCCATGGCACTGCTGGCCATGGCGATCAAGAACCTGGGCCACTCGGCCCAGTCCTTCACCGGTAGCCAGGCAGGTGTCATCACCGACTCGGTCCACAACAAAGCCCGGATCATCGATGTCACGCCGGGCCGGATCCGGGACTCGCTGAACGAGGGCAACATCGCCATCGTGGCGGGTTTCCAGGGCGTCAGCCAGGACACCAAGGACATCACCACGCTGGGCCGCGGCGGCTCCGACACCACCGCGGTCGCACTGGCCGCGGCGCTGGACGCCGAGGTGTGCGAGATCTACACGGACGTCGACGGGGTGTTCACCGCCGACCCGCGCGTGGTGAAGAAGGCCCGGAAGATCGACTGGATCTCCTTCGAGGACATGCTGGAGCTGGCGGCGTCCGGGTCGAAGGTGCTGCTCCACCGCTGCGTGGAGTACGCCCGCCGCTACAACATCCCGATCCACGTCCGGTCGTCCTTCAGCGGACTTCAGGGCACGTGGGTCAGCAGCGAGCCGATCGAGCAAGGGGAAAAGCACGTGGAGCAGGCCATCATCTCCGGTGTCGCGCACGACACCTCCGAGGCCAAGGTCACGGTCGTCGGCGTGCCGGACAAGCCGGGCGAGGCCGCCGCGATCTTCCGCACGATCGCCGATGCCGAGATCAACATCGACATGGTCGTGCAGAACGTCTCCGCCGCCTCCACCGGTCTGACGGACATCTCCTTCACGCTGCCGAAGACCGAGGGCCGCAAGGCCATCGACGCGCTGGAGAAGAACAAGCCGGGCATCGGCTTCGACTCGCTGCGCTACGACGACCAGATCGGCAAGATCTCGCTGGTCGGCGCCGGTATGAAGACCAACCCGGGGGTCACCGCGGACTTCTTCACCGCGCTGTCCGACGCCGGGGTGAACATCGAGCTGATCTCGACCTCCGAGATCCGCATCTCGGTCGTCACCCGCGCCGACGACGTGGCCGAGGCCGTGCGCGCCGTGCACACCGCCTTCGGACTCGACTCCGACAGCGACGAGGCCGTCGTCTATGGAGGCACCGGCCGATGACCGGACGACCGGCGCTCGCGGTCGTGGGGGCGACCGGAGCCGTCGGCACGGTCATGCTCCAGATCCTGTCCCAGCACGCGGACATCTGGGGCGAGATCCGTCTCGTCGCCTCGCCGCGCTCGGCCGGCCGCAAGCTGGCCGTGCGCGGCGAGGAGGTCGAGGTGGTGGCCCTGTCCGAGGAGGCCTTCGACGGGGTCGACATCGCCATGTTCGACGTCCCCGACGAGGTCGCCGCGCACTGGGTGCCGATCGCCGCCGCCAAGGGCGTGGTGGTCGTGGACAACTCCGCCGCCCACCGGATGGACCCGGAGGTGCCGCTGGTCGTGCCGGAGGTCAATCCGCACACGGTGCGCGTCCGGCCGCGCGGCATCGTCGCCAGCCCGAACTGCACCACGCTGTCGATGATCGTCGCCCTGGGCGCGCTGCACGCCGAGTTCGGCCTGCGCGAGCTCGTGGTCTCGTCGTACCAGGCGGTCAGCGGCGCCGGGCAGGCGGGCGTACGGACGCTGCGGCAGCAGCTGTCCCTGGTGGCCGGTACGGAGCTGGGGACCGGACCCGGCGACGTACGGCGGGCCGTCGGGGACAACACCGGGCCGTTCCCGGAGCCGGTCGCGCTGAACGTCGTGCCGTGGGCCGGATCGCTGCGGGAGGACGGCTGGTCTTCGGAGGAGATGAGGGTGCGGGACGAGTCCCGCAAGATCCTCGGCCTGCCGAGGCTGCCCGTGGCCGTCACCTGTGTCCGGGTGCCGGTGGTGACCGCGCACTCGCTGACCGTGCACGCCCGCTTCGAGGGCGAGGTGACGGTGGACCGGGCGCGGGAGATCCTCGCCACCGCGCCGGGTGTGGTCCTGTGCGACGACCCGGCGGCCGGCGAGTTCCCGACCCCGGCGGACGTGGTGGGCACCGATCCCACGTGGGTGGGGAGGGTGCGGCGGGCGCTGGACGACCCGACCGCGCTGGAGCTCTTCGTGTGCGGGGACAACCTGCGCAAAGGGGCCGCGCTGAACACCGCGCAGATCGCCGAACTGGTCGCCGCCGAGATGACGTGAGAGAAAAATTGTCCCTGGCGATGTCCTGATCTATTTGTAGGATCAACGTAAGGATTTTCCTCCCCGTCCTCCGCAACCGCGCGGAGGGCGGGGAGCGTCTTTGCGGTCGCCCTTCCTGGGTGTTGGGGGCGCGTTGATCCGAGGCGTGGGGACGCCGGCGGGCGGGCGTGGGGACGCTCGCTCGTATGGGATGCAAGGGAAGAGCGGGACGCATGGGTGCATATGGGGCGGCGTCGGTCGGGCTGCCTGGCGCGAGAACGAGAGTGACGTCCGGCACGTACAACCCTGGCGGGGGTGAACGTGTCCAACTGGCGTGGCAGAGGTACTCGACTTCCCCGCGGTGGCCGGCGGCACGGCCCTGCGGCCGCCCCGGCGGCCCGTGCGCACCCGCATGCCCGGCGGCATGCCGGTGATCGCGCCCATGCCCGCAGCGCGGCCCGCCCGCATCCCCGGTCAGCGTGACGGCGCCGAAGAGGCGGCGGCCGGGACCACCGTCGACCACCTCACCGAGACCTACCGCACGCACTACCGGTCGCTGCTCGGTCTCGCCGCGCTCCTGCTCGACGACACGGCCTCCTGCGAGGACGTCGTCCAGGAGGCCTTCATCCGCGTCCACTCCGCCCGCAAACGCGTCCGCGACCCCGAGAAGACCCTCGCCTATCTGCGCCAGACCGTCGTGAACCTCTCGCGCTCGGCGCTGCGCCGCCGCATCCTCGGCCTGAAGCTGCTGTCCAAGCCGATGCCGGACATGGCGAGCGCCGAGGAGGGGGCGTACGACCTGCTGGAGCGGGCCTCGCTGATCAAGGCGATGAAGGGGTTGCAGCGCCGGCAGCGCGAGGTCCTGGTGCTGCGCTACTTCGCGGACATGACCGAGGCCCAGGTCGCCGAGACGCTCGGCATATCGCTGGGTTCGGTGAAGGCGTACGGCTCCCGCGGCATCGCCGCGCTGCGGATCGCCATGGAGGCGACGGCATGACGGAAGAGCCTCGTGAGCGGGAGGAGCCCGCGCGGTGGGACCGGGCGCCCGAGGCGTCCGGCGACTCCTCGCCCGATGACTTGCGTGAGCCCACCGAGGCGCACGAGCAAGAGCCGAAGCAACCGCACGCTGGGAACGGAACTGTGAACCACGGCCTCGACGACCAGGGCTTCGAGGGCCTCGACCCGGACGAGCTGGCACTGCGCAGGATGCTGCACCAGGCGGTGCAGGACATCGAGCCGCGCGACGGAACGCTGGACCATCTGCGGCGGGCGGTGCCCGCACGCCGGGCCCGCAAGCGGCAGGCCGCCGTCGGCATGGCGGCCGCGGCGCTGTTCGTCTGCACCGCCGTCCCCGCACTGGTGCACGTCTCCAGCTCCACCGGCCCCGACGCCAGCCCCTCGATCGCCGGCCACGGCTCGGCGGCGCAGGGCGGCGCGAGCGAGGGCGGGAGCACCGAAGGCACGGGCAGCACCTCGGCCGGCTCCACGGGCTCGGCCGAGGACAAGGGCAAGGGCGGCTCCGAGAAGGACGACGAGGGCGCCGGTCCCACCCCGAGCAGCGGTGTCGTCGACGACCGCACCGACGGCGTCTACCCCTCGGCGACCAGCGCGGTCGCCGCCCCGGTCTGCACGGCGACCCAGCTCGGCTCGGCCACCGCGACCACCGGGGTCCCGGACGCGACCGGGGCGGTGTACGGCACGTTCCGGATCACCAACGTCTCCACCGCCGGCTGTACCGTCGGCGGCGCCGGCGCGGTGACCCCGCTCGCGCAGGGCGCGGCGGACGCGGCCAGGATGAGCGTCGCCGCGCACACGGCGGGCGACGCGGCGGCGGGCCTGCCCGACCCGGCCCTCGAGGTCCCGCAGCTGGTGCTGGAGCCGGGCGCGGCGTACGAGGTGCGGTTCGCCTGGGTGCCCTCGGAGACGTGCCCGGCCGACCCCGGCGGTGACAACGGCGGCGAGACCGGAGGCCCGTCGCCCGACCCTTCGCCCACGGACAACCCCGGCACCACGACGACGGGCAGCTCCACGGGCGGCGACACGGGTACGACGACGCAGCTGATGACCGAGGGCGGCACGAAGGACGGAAGCGTCGTCGTCTCCTACACGGCGGAGGCGGGCTCGCCCACGGTCTCGGTGACGGTGCCGAACGCGTGCGCGGGGACGGTCTACCGGACGGGCGTGCTGTCGGTTTCGTAGGCGCCCTCGGTGTCCGGGCCCTCCGGAGCTCGCGAGGAGGTGGCCGCCGGGGTGGCCGGGGCGGTGCCGGTGGCCAGGAGCCCCATCTCGCCGTCCCGCACGAACTCCACCTCACGGCGGAACAACCGGAACCACATGAAGACGACGAAGCCGGCGAAGACGAACCACTCCCCGGTGTACCCGAGGTTCTGGAAGGCCTTGAGGTCGAGCCCGGTGTCCGGCGCCGCGCTCACGGGCACCGTCCGCATCCCGGAGTCGCCCTCGTCGAGCGTGACCCAGGCGTCGTACAGGTCGTAGGGCACGAGGTTCACCAGCGAGGCCGCGCTGATCGCCCCGGTCTGGCCCTCGGGCAGCCCGGCCCGCGCGCTGACGCCGTTCTCACCGGGGTTCTCCGAGGCCTGGAGCGCACCGGTGACGGTCACCTCGCCACGGGGCGGGGCGGGCACCTTCGCGGCGTCCGGCTCGCCGGGCAGCCAGCCCCGCACGACCGGCAGGGCCTTGCCGCCGTCGGTGTGCAGCAGGGTCAGCACGTAGTACCCGCGACGGCCGTCCAGCTCCCGGTCCGGCACGAGCAGCTGCTCGCCGTACCGGCCGACCACGGTCGCCGGGTCGCCGGAGGTCTCCTTGTCGACGGGCAGCAGCTCGTCCAGCGGCCTGGCGGCCTGCTTCCCGTCCGAGGCGGCCCGCTCCTCGGCGCTTCGATGGTCCTCGACCCGTGCCTCGAACCGGCTCAGCTGCCAGGACCCCATGAAGACGCAGAAGGGGATGGCGAGCAGCACGAAGAGGTTGATGCCCCACCATCGGGGGGTCAGCAGAAACCGGTACACGCCTCCAAAGGTACGGGGGGCGTGGGGTGCCGCGGGGCGCGGGGTGCCGAAGTTTTCCACAGGCTGGGGACCTCGGGAGCGGGATGCCGGCCGGGGCGGGCAGTATGGGGTCATGACTGAGAGCAACGGGTCCCCCTCGCCCGAGCGGCGCGAGGCAATGCCGGACTGGGAGAAGCGCTTCCGGGCGCCGCGGGTGTCACTGCCCGACTGGGCGGAGGACGCCCCCGACCGCTCCCTGTTCGTGTCGAACGCGACGGGGACGTACGAGCTGTACGCCTGGGACCGGGCGACGGGTGAGCAGCGCCAGGTGACGAACCGGCCGAACGGCACGACGGACGGCCTGCTCTCCCCGGACGGCGCGTGGATCTGGTGGTTCGACGACAAGGACGGCGACGAGTTCGGGGTATGGCGACGGCAGCCCTTCGTCGGCGGGGAGGACGAGCTGGCCGTGCCCGGTCTCGATCCGTCCTACCCGGCGGGCCTCGCCCTCGGGCGGGACGGGCGCACGGCGGTGGTGGGACGCTCCACCGACGAGGACGGCACGACGATCCATCTCGCGCGCGTGGGCGAGGCGCCGGTGGAGATCTACCGGCACCGCGAGTCGGCGGGCGTCGGCGACCTCTCCCACGACGGTTCGCTGATCGCCGTCGAGCACACCGAGCACGGCGACGCCATGCACTCCGCGCTGCGCGTGCTGCGCCCCGACGGCACGCCGGTCGCCGAACTCGACGACACCAAGGGCGGCACGGTCGAGCTGGGTCTGGAGGTGCTGGGCTTCGCGCCGGTCGCCGGGGACACGCGGCTGCTCATCGGGCACCAGCGGCGCGGTCGCTGGGAGCCGCTGGTGTGGGACGTCGGCACGGGCGAGGAGACCGACCTGGCGCTGGACCTGCCGGGCGACGTGAGCGCCGAGTGGTATCCGGACGGCTCGGGGCTGCTGATCGGGCACAGCCACGAGGCGCGCGGCGAGCTGTTCCGCTACGACCTGGCCACCCGCGAGCTGGTGAAGGTCCCCACCCCGACCGGCACGGTGTCGGGCGCCACGGCCCGGCCGGACGGCAGCGTGGAGTACCTGTGGTCGTCCGCTGCCGAGCCGTCGTCCGTGCGCTCCACGGCCGGAGGCGTGGTGCTCGACCCGCCGGGCATGAAGTCCCCGGGCTCGGTGCCGGTGGAGGACGTGTGGGTGGAGGGCCCCGGTGGCCGGATCCACGCGCTGGTGCAGAAGCCGGCGGGGGCCGCCGGGCCGCTGCCGACGGTCTTCGACATCCACGGCGGTCCGACCTGGCACGACAGCGACTCCTTCGCCGCGGGCCCGGCGGCCTGGGTCGACCACGGGTACGCGGTCGTCCGGGTCAACTACCGGGGCTCGACGGGCTACGGGCGGGCCTGGACGGACGCCCTGAAGCACCGGGTCGGCCTGATCGAGCTGGAGGACATCGCGGCGGTCCGCCAGTGGGCGATCAGCTCGGGCCTGGCGGATCCGGACCGGCTGATCCTGACCGGCGGCTCCTGGGGCGGGTACCTCACGCTGCTCGGTCTCGGTGTCCAGCCCGACGCGTGGACGATGGGCATCGCCGCGGTCCCGGTGGCCGACTACGTCACCGCGTACCACGACGAGATGGAGGCGCTGAAGGCCATGGACCGCACCCTGCTCGGCGGCACCCCGGAGGAGGTCCCGGAGCGCTTCGAGGCGTCCTCGCCGCTGACGTACGTCGACCAGGTCGAGGCGCCGGTCTACATCTCCGCCGGAGTCAACGACCCGCGCTGCCCCATCCGCCAGATCGAGAACTACGTCAAGCGCCTCCAGGCACGCGGCGCGGTCCACGAGGTCTACCGGTACGAGGCGGGGCACGGCTCCCTGGTCGTGGACGAGCGGATCAAGCAGGTGCGCCTCGAACTGGACTTCGCGGAGCGCCACCTGAAGGCGTCCGCCGGGAAGTGACGTTCCCCGGCTGAGACCTCCCCTCCCGGGCCCGGCGACCACGATCCCCCTCGTGCCGGGCCTGGAGAGGCGAGTCGGGCGATCGCCGAGCGGACCCCTACGCCCCCGTTCGTTCCCGGCTTCTGCGGCCGAGGAGTTCGGCGAGCCCGCGGCGGGTCGCCGCCAGGACCACGCGGTCCTCGGCGCGCAGCACATAGGTGGGCGGCAGGTCCCAGACGAGGTCCGAGGCCGCCGAGCGGTCCGTGGGCGCCGGGCTCGTCGCCAGGTCCGGGCGGCGTTCCCCCGGGTCCGCCGTGTCCAGGGCCAGCACCCGCCAGGAACCGGCCCGGAAGGCGTCGGCGACCGTCCTGCCCTCCAGCTGCCGGATGCCCCGCACCTCCACGGCTGCGAACAGCAGCACCCGCCGCTCGACGGGGATCGCCCCCAGCACCTGGCGCCCCATCATCGCCCCGGCGAAGGCGGGCGCCGCGAGGTGCGTGACGCTGCGGCTGCGGGTGAGCGCCCGTGGGTGGGCGGCGCGCAGCGTGCGGTAGACGGCGGCGGCGAAGTCGTCGTCGTAGAGCCGGAGCACGACCCGAAGGTCGGGCCGGACGGAGCGGGCGTAGAGGACGGCCTCCAGGTTGGTGGTGTCGACGCTGGTCAGCGCGAGCAGCGTGTGGGCGCGATGGATCTTCGCCGCCTCCAGGACGCCCTCCTGCGTGACGTCCCCGAGCACCACCGGCACCCGCAGCCGACGGGCTGTCGCCATGCCCCGGGCCTCGGGGTCTCCCTCGACGCAGACCACGGGGATGTGCAGTTCCCGCAGCCGGGTCAGCACCCGCGTGCCGATCTTGCCGAGGCCGAGCAGGACGACATGCCCGCCGAGCCCCCGTGGCGGCCTGCGCAGCGCGGACGCGCTCCGGAAGGTGCCGAGGGCCTCCAGCACGGCGGCCAGCAGCACCGGCAGCAGCAGCAACCCGACCACGGCGGACAGGAGTTGCAGGATCTGCCGCCCGACGGAGGCGTTGGTGGCGGGGTCGTCGATGCCGAGGATGTCGAGCAGCGTGAGATACGTGGCGTGCAGCGGATGGTCGCCGGTGACCACGGTCAGCGCGATCGCCAGCGCCACCACGGCACCCACCAGTCCGGCCAGCGACCAGCGCAGCCGCCGGGAGAACAGCGAGGAGATCGGCGGTACGACACCGGCCGACCGTCCGGCGGACCGGGGTGCGCCGGCGTAGGACACCTGCTCCAGCACGACCGTGCCGCGCCCGGTGGCAGCCGCCACCTCCTGCTCGTCCGGCAGCAGCCGGGGCCCGCGCTCCCCGCTGCTCTCCGACCCGTCGGCACCCGCGGGATCGCTGCTCGTCGCCGACAGCAGCGCCAGCGTGCACAGCCCCGGGTCGGCGACCTGTCCCGGCGCCGGGGGCGTCCGCTCCACCGCGCGCAGCAGCAGCCCGTCGGTCTGCACGACCTTGCTGGTGCCGACCAGGGCGGTCGCGGCCAGCGCGGGCGCGGCGGTGTCGGCGTCGGACAGCACGGTCGTGGACGCGTCGAAGCCGGTGCCCGTCCCGTGCGGGGTGCCGGTCGCCAACGCGGCGGCCTGGTCGAGGAGTTCCTCGATGTGCTGGCCCAGCCGGCGGTTGTACAGGCGCAGCACGATCCGCAGCCGGGGGTTGAGGCGGCGGGCGGTGAGGGCGGCGCGGATGTTGGTCTCGTCGTCGTCGTACACCAGCGCCAGCGCGGTCGCCCGCTCCACGCCGGCTTCGGCGAGCACGGCCTCGGATGGCTCGGCGGCCTCCACGAGCCGCACGTTGCCGGGGCTCCGGCCGTTCACCGGGGCGCCGTTGCCCCCGGCCCGGCTGGCCGCGTTCACCATCCGGTCCAGCAGCGCGGCCGAAGCGGCCCGGGCACGCCCGGCGACCGGCTGCGGGACCGGGCGCTCGGAGGGCGGTGCGACGAGGGTCACCTGCTCCTCGTACACACCCCGGAGTTCGGCCGCGAGCCGCTGCGCGAGCCCGTCGTCGCCGCACACCACCATGTGCGCGGGCGCGTCGCCCGGCCGGCCCTGATTCGGAACGCTCGCCACGAGGGAAGAGACTGCCCCAACGAGGCGGATGGTTCCAGCAACTGTTTGAACGTCCGTTCCCCGTCGGCCGTATGGAAGGCAAGCCACCCCGCGCAACGGAGGACCCGACCCGTGGCCGTCACCGTCCCCAAGTCACCGCCCCCGGCCCCGGCCACGCCCTCGCCCTCGGCCACGCCCACGAGCTCCGGCAGGGACGACGGCTGGCACCTCAGCTCCCCTCTGGTCCTCACCGTCACCCTGCTTGTGCTGCTGCTCGCCCAGGCCCCGATCCGCCGCGCGCTGTCCGCGCCGGTGATGCAGAGCTGGACGACGGTGTTCGTCGCGGTGGTCGTGCAGGCGCTGCCGTTCCTGGTGCTCGGGGTGCTGCTGTCGGCGGCGGTCGCCGTGTTCGTACCGGCGTCCCTCTTCGCCCGCGCCCTGCCGGCCCGGCCCGGCGCGGCGGTACCGGTCGCGGGGCTGGCCGGCGCGGTGGTCCCGGGCTGCGAGTGCGCGTCGGTGCCGGTGGCGGGTGCCCTCATGCGCCGGGGAGTCGCCCCGGCGGCCGCACTGGCGTTCCTGCTCGCCGCGCCCGCGATCAATCCGATCGTGCTGACGGCGACGGCGGTCGCCTTCCCCGGACAGCCCGGGATGGTGCTGGCCCGGTTCGCCGCGAGCCTGGGCGTGGCGTGCCTGATGGGGTGGCTGTGGCAGCGGCTCGGCCGCGCCGCGTGGCCGCGCCCCCCGGCCCGCCCGTCGTACGAGGGGCAGGGCAGGGGAGCGGCCTTCTGGGGGTCCGTGCGGCACGACGTGCTGCACGCCGGCGGGTTCCTGGTGATCGGCGCGATGGCGGCCGCGACGCTGAAGGCGGTCGTGCCCGAGCGGTGGCTCCAGGCGGCGGCCGGCAACCCGGTGCTGTCGGTCCTGGCGCTGGCCGTGCTCGCCGTGCTGCTGTCGATCTGCTCGGAGGCCGACGCGTTCGTGGCGGCGTCGCTGACGCAGTTCTCGCCGACGGCCCGGCTGGCGTTCCTGGTGGTGGGGCCGATGGTCGATCTGAAGCTGTTCGCGATGCAGGCAGGCACGTTCGGCCGCGGCTTCGCGCTGCGTTTCGCGCCGGTGACCTTCGCCGTCGCCGTCGGTGTGTCCGCGCTGACCGGGGCGGTGCTGCTGTGAACCGGCAGACGCAGGCGGCCGTGCTGTGCCTGCTCGGTGTGTCGCTGCTGCACGCGGGGGCCACGGATCTGTCGCTGCGGTACGTCAAGGCCGGGCTGCGGCCGCTGCTGCTGGTGGCCGGTGCGGTGCTGGTCGCGACGGCGCTCGCGACGCTCCGCTACGAGCGCAGGCACCGGGCGTCCGTAAGGGGCGAGCAGCCGCACGGTGAGGAGCCGCACGGTGAGGAACCGCACGACGAGGAGCCGCACGGTGAGGAGCCGCACGACGAGGAACCGCACGACGCGGAACCGCACGACGAGGAACCGCACGACGCGGAACCGCACCGCGGGCAGCCGCACGGTGAGGCCCGGCGGGCGTCCGGCCACCATGAACCGCGCGTCTCCTGGCTGCTGCTCCTGCCGGTCCTCGCGCTGGTCCTCGTCGCCCCGCCGGCCCTCGGCTCCTACAGCGCGATGCGCGCCGGTACGGCCCTGCAACGGCCCCCCGCCCACGCCCCGCTGCCCGCCGGTGACCCCGTCCGCCTGGGCGTCGTCGACTACGCGAGCCGGGCGGCGTACGACGACGGCCGCACCCTGCGCGATCGCCGGGTCAGGATCACGGGGTTCGTGGCGCTGGACCGGGCGGGCACCCCCTACCTCGTCCGCATGACGCTCAGCTGCTGTGCCGCCGACGCCCAGCCGGTCAAGGTCGGTCTGGCGGGCAGGGTCCCGCCGGTGCTCCAGCCGGACACCTGGCTGGAGATCACCGGCACCTACACCCCGAAGCGCACCCGTGACCCGGTGGGCGGCGGCCCGATCCCCTTCATCGAGGTGACGGCTGCCGTGCCGGTACGGGCGCCCGCTGATCCGTACGACGAGAGCTGGAACAGCTGAGCGCAGCGGACGACCCCCGGACGCCGCGGTTGCAGGTCTCTCGCCCTGGCCATCTGACGCTCCGTCAGTTATGGTCCGGAACTGTCGTTCCCGAAGGGGTGATGTCCCGTGCCGTCACGTCCTCAGAGCCCGCAGCCGGCGGGCGCTCCACGCTGGGTCGCGCTGTTCTGCGAACCGTCCGGCGCGTCCTGGCGGGTCGGCGCGGAGTCGCCGTACCGGATGCCCGTGCAGTACGCCGTCGGCGAGATGACCCAGACCCTGCGGGCCCGCGGCCAGGATCCGGTCGTGGCCCTGTGGGGCCCCAAGGACGGCGCCTGGCAGCGGATCGACGCGCCCGCGCTTACGGCCGCCGCCCCCGCCGTCACCCCGGGGCCCGCCGCCGCGAGCCCCGCCCCGCCCCCGAAACTCACGGAACGCATGACCGACCGCCGGCACCAGGTGCTCGTCGCCGCGCTGAACCGTGCCGGGCTGTACGACCTCGCCCCGGACGACGAGGCGGCCGTGCGGGCGGTCGTGGACCGGCTCGACGAGACGACGGTCCGCAGGGTCGCCCACTGGCTGGACCTCGCCGCCGACTGGAGGCCCGCCGGTTCGGTGGTGGGCCCGGCGGGCAGGGAAAGGGGCGTAGGTGTCGGTTCCGATCCGCCTGGCGCCCCCAGGGGCCGAAGGCGTCTGGAGTGGGAATGAAGCTCTCCGTCGACCCCGAGCGCTGCTACGGCTCCGGCGACTGTGCGTACCGGGTTCCGTCCGTCTTCACGGTGGTGGACGGGTACGGCGCGGTCGTGCCGGGGCGCGAGGACAGCGGAGGCGACCCCGAGGTCCGGGAGGCGGTCGAGGGGTGCCCGTCCCAGGCCATCACCGTCACCGGGTAGCGCGGGGCGCGCAGACCGGATGAGCCGCGCCCGCACGGCAGCCACGGAAGCCCTGATCACCCTGGGCAGCCGCTACGTACGGCACGCCCCCGGCACCCTCGGCAAGGCCGCCCTCGCCGCGCGCGTCCTGAACCCGTATCTGCGGGGCCACCCGCGAAGGCGCCTCGTCGAGACCCGCTCGGGCGCCCGTTTCGCGGTCGACAGCCAGGACCTGATCCAGCGCTACCTGTACCTCTTCGGCGCCTGGGAACCCCATATGACCGGCTGGCTGCGCAGCCGCCTGCGCCCCGGCGACGGCTTCATCGACGTCGGCGCCAACATCGGGGTGTTCAGCGTCCTGGCCGCGCAACTGGTCGGAGCGGCGGGCCGGGTCGTGGCGATCGAGGCGTCCCCCGCCTGCCACCGCCGTCTCGGCCTGCACGCCCGGCTCAACGGCTGCCCTGCCGTCCGGGCCGTCCACGCCGCCGCGTCCGACCGGCCCGGGAGGCTGACCTTCACCCTCGCCAGCTCGCACAACACCGGCGCGAACAGCATCGTCCCGTACGACGGACCCGCCGAGGCGGTGTTCGAGGTCGACGCCGCTCCGCTGCCCGACCTGCTCGAACCGGGCGAGCTCGAACACGCCCGGGTGATCAAGATAGACGTCGAGGGGGCGGAGGGCGGCGTCGTGCGCGGCCTCGCGCCGGCGCTGGGCAGACTGCGGCCCGACGCCGAGATCACGGTGGAGGTGACGCCCGGGCGGATGGCCACACTGGGCGACCGTGTCGAGGAGTTGCTGGAGACCATGGCCGGGGCCGGCTTCCACGTCTACCGCCTCGACAACGACTACGACCCCGCGAGCTATCCGGCCGCGCTCGCCGGTCCCCGCCGGGTGCCCCAGCGGTGGCGGGCGCCGGTCACCGAGGAGAGCGACCTGGTCTTTTCGCGCACGGACGCCGAGGCGCTGCCCTGACATCCACGGACATCCGACGGGCACTCAGTAAGGTGCGAAACGGATGAAAGGGGTACCCATCGTGGCCATCAGGACCGTCTACGCCGTCATTCCCGTCGCCGACTTCGAAGCCGCCCGCGCCTGGTACGAGCGCCTCTGGGGCCGCCCGGCCGACCGTGAGCCGATGAGCGGCCTGGCGGAATGGGAGGTCATCGAGGGCGGCGCGATCCAGCTGCTCCTGGAACCCGACCGCGCGGGCGCCGCCATGCTGACGCTGGGCGTCGACGACGTCGCGGGCGAGGTCCGGCTCGCCGCGGAGCGGGGCCTGGACCTGGGGACCGTCCAGGACACCCCGGGCGGCGGTTTCCGGATCGCCGCGGTCAACGACCCGGCCGGAAACGTCGTCACCTTCGCCCAGGGGATCGGCCGTCCCGCGTGAGAGGTGACCGCGCGGCCCCGTCGTCCGGGTACCGCCAGCCGAACTGCGCCAGCGCCCGCGCCCGTGCCTCCGCCACCGCCATCCGGGCCTTGCGCTCGGCCGGGTCGACGTGCGGGGCCTGGCCCGTCACCTGCCCCTCCCACTTCCGGTAGAGGAGCCCCACCTCCGCCGAGAACCACCCCCGGCTCACCGCGTTCAGCGCCAGCAGCAGCCCCGTGTCCTCGGACGCGGGCAGCGCCATCCAGCCGCCGAGAGCCACCAGCAGGTCCCGCCGCACGCACAGAGACGCCGGGTGGACCTGGGCCCGGTAGTCGTTCGCCTTCCAGAAGCCGAGCACCGCGCCCCGCTCGACCGGCCCGTCCTCGGGATCGCCCGGGAAGCCGGCCGTCGAGCCGTCCGGGAACAGGTCCAGCACCCGCGACGTCACCCACCCGATCCCCCGGTCGGCCTCAAGCACCGCCAGATCGCGGGCCAGCACGCCGGGCGCCAGCTGGTCGTCGGCGTCCAGGACCTTGACGTACTCGCCCTCCGCCCGCGCCAGGGCGATGGTGCGCGCCACGCCCGGACCACCGCGCCGCCCCTGACGGAACGTCACCCGGTCGTCCTCGGGCACGTACGGCCTCACGTCCTGCGACGCGCCGTCCTCCTGGATCACCCAACGCCACTCCCAGCCCTCCGGCAGGCGCTGCCGGCACAGCGACGTGTAGGCGTCGGGCAGGAAGTGTGCCGACGGGGGGTGCACGGCGGTGACGACGACGAGGTGCCGGGTCACGAAGCGCTCACCACCTCTCCAGTGACGTGGTGAAGAGCAGTTCGGTGCGGTCGCCCGGCAGTGTGACGTCGGAGATGTCCACCACCCTGCCCTCGACGTCGTACGACGTCTTGTGCAGCAGGATCACCGACGTCCCCGGCGGCAGTTCCAGCTCGGCCGCCTCCTCCGGCGTCGGCGGACGGGCCGTGAAGCGCTCCTCGACGCGGTCCACCTCGATGCCGACGGTGTGCAGTTGGTGCTGGGTGCCGCCGGGCCAGGGCTCGTTGGCCTCGTCCAGGAGGGCGGGGTTGGCGGCGATCATGTCGCGGACCAGGTAGGACGTGACGAGGCTGAAGGGAGCGGTCTCCGCCGCGCATCTGGTGCGGTACCTGCGCTCCAGCAGGAGCGTGCGTGCGGGGACGCCGAACGCCTCCGCCAGCGTCCTGGGCGCCTTGATCTCGCGGTAGCTCGCGTGGAAGACCAGATCGCGCGCGTCCAGCCCGGTCTCGCGTTCCGTCGCGCCGGTCGCCGCCCGCCGGTGCAACGGCTGACGGGCGCGGTCCTTCTCCCACTGGTGCCGCCTGTTGTCGCGGACCGCGAGGGTGCGGGGGCGGCGGACGAAATTGCCGAGGCCGTGCCGCTTGTCGATCAGGCCTTCCTCGCTCAGCAGCCGCAGCGCGCTCTGGACCGTCGGCACGCTGCGCCGGTACCGCTCGGCCAGTTCCGTCTCGGCCGGCAGCCGGGCGCCGGGTTTGCGTTCGCCCTCGCGGATGGACCGGCGGATGTCGTCCGCGATCACTTCGTACGCCTTCGGCATATGACGCAGCGTACGGCTCCTCAAGAGGTCTTGCTGACCGGGAACGGCCGTAGGGCCGGGGAGTCGGGGGGAGCACGCGCGGGCTCCGGTGAACGAAAACGCCCGATCGCTGGCGACGGGGGATGCACCAGCGATCGGGCTGTGGCCAAGACTAACAAGGCGGATGGCGCCGCGGGACCCGACTGATGAGGTGCGTCGAGTCGCTGTGACGCGGATCACTCCGGGCAGGGGGGTTCGTAGGACAGCCGCGGCAGGTATTCGTGCCACTTCTCGGGCGTCAGCACACCCCGCGTGCTCGCACAGATCTGCCGCACCGCGTCCTCGACGTTCAGATCCCACAGCCGTACGGTCCCGGCGCCGCTCGACACCCCGAGCAGCCGGCTGTTGGGGCTGAAGGAGAGGAAGTTGCCGGTCTTGGCGTTGGGGCTCAGCGACTGCCCGATGGGCATCGCGGAGGACGGGCGGCCGACGTCCCAGAGGCGGACCGTGTCGTCGTTGCCGCCGCTGGCCAGCGTGCGCCCGTCCCGGCGGAACGTCAGGGACACCACCGCCTCGGTGTGCCCGCCGAGGGCGGGGCCCAGCCGCTCGGCCTCCAGCGGGTCGCCGACGCCCCAGAGTCCCACCGTGTTGTCGTCGCTGCCGCTGGCCAGGGTCCGGCCGTCGGGACTGTAGGCGAGCGCGTTGACCGGGCCGAGGTGGCCCCGCAGGGGGGTGCCGAGCCGGGCGGCGCGGCCGGGGTCCGAGACGTTCCAGAGGCGGACGGTGGTGTCGGCGCTGCCGCTGGCGAGGGTGCGGCCGTCGGGGCTGAAGACGAGCGCGTTGACGTAACCGGTGTGCCCGGTGAGCGGCCCGCCCAGGCGGCGCGGCTTCGAGGGGTCGGCGATGTCCCAGAGCTGGATGGTGCGGTCGTCGTAGGCGGTGGCGAGGGTGCGGCCGTCGGGACCGTACGCGAGCGCGTCGGGGCCGGCGTACCGGGTGTGCAACCGTAGGGGCGGCCCGTGAGGGACCGGCCTGGACAGGTCGGTGACGTTCCACAGTTGCACCGCGCGGCTGCCGGTCAGCACCGCGAGCGTGCGCCCGCCGGGCGAGAACACCACCGCGCGGACGTCGCCCTCGGCGGGCAGGAACGGCTTGCCCAGCAGCGCCGGCCGCCGGGGCGCCCGGACGTCCCACAGCCGGATCCGCTGGTCGCGCGCGGCCGTGGCCAGCACCCGTCCGTCCGGGCGGAACGCCCCGATCCGCCCGAGCATGTCCGACGTCGGCAGCGACCACAGACGAACCCTGTTGTCGCCGGTTCCGGTGGCGAGGGTACGGCCGTCGGGGCTGAAGCCCAGGGCGTACATCTCGCCGCTGCTGCCCGCGAGCGGCTCGCCGACCTGGGACGGGAACGCCGGATTGCTCACGTCCCACAGGCTCGCCGTGCTGTCCGCGCTGGCGACGGCGAGCATCGAACCGTCCGGACTGAACGCCACCGACCACACGGGGCCCCTGTGACCGGTGAGCGGCCGGCCGATCGGGTCGGCCTGCCCCACGTCGCCCACGTCCCAGAGCTGGACCGTGTCGTCGGCGCTGCCGCTGGCGAGGGTGCGGCCGTCGGGGCTGAACGCGACGGAGTGGATGAGCGCCCGGTGGCCGGTGAGCGCCTCGCCGATCCGCTCGGGGCGACGGGGATCGGCCATGTCCCACAGCCGCACCGTGGTGTCGTCGCCACCCGACGCCAGGGTCCGTCCGTCCGGGCTGAAGGCGACCGAACGCACGGCGGCGGTGTGGCCGGTGAGCGCGCCGAGCGCGCCGGGCCGGGCCGGGTCGGCGACGTTCCACAGCCGTACGACGCGGTCCTCGGTCGCGGCGGCCAGCGTACGGCCGTCAGGGCTGAAGGCGAGCAGGTAGACCGTGCCGTCGTCGCCGGTGAGCGGCGCGCCGAGCGGACGCGGGCGACGGGGGTCGCGGACGTCCCACAGCCGGACCGTGCCGTCGTCCGAGGCGCTGGCGAGGGTGCGGCCGTCCGGGCTGAAGACGGCGGTGCTCACCCAGCTCGTGTGGGCGCCGAGGGGCTTGCCCAGGGGCTTGGGACGCTGCGGGTCGGCAACGTCCCACAGGCGGACCGTGCGGTCGTAGCTGGCGGTGGCCAGCAGCTTGCCGTCGGGGCTGAACGTCGTCAGGTAGACGGCACCGGTGTGGCCGAGCAGCGGGGTGGCCAGCGGCGCGTTGACGATCGACACCAGCCGGTTGTTCGTGCCCTCGTCGTCCGGGCGCAGGCGATGGGCGACCAGGTCGAGCTGTGCGGACAGCGACGGGTCGGTGTACTGGACGCGGTCGGCCTCGGCGAGCACCTGCGCGAACACCGCGTCGTCCCGCTGCTGCCAGGCCACCACCGCCGACCCGACCGCCAGTACCGCCAGCGCCATCAGCGCCGCCACCGCGCCCCGCCTCATCCACACCGTGCGCCGCCGCAGCCGGGCCGAGGCGGCGAGGAAGTCGACCGCGCTGCGGGTCAGGAAGGTGTCACCGGCGGACCGCGCCCAGGTGCGGGCGTGCTCCAGCCGCGATCCCCGGTACAGCAGGGAGGTGTCGCGGTGGGTCGCCTCCCAGGCCCGGCTGTCCTCCTCCAGCCGCTGACGCAGCAGGTTGCCGCCCCGGTCCTCGTCGATCCAGTCCCGCAGGCGGGGCCAGGCGTGCAGCAGGGCCTCGTGGGTGATCTCCACGGTCTCCGCGTCCAGCGTCACCAGCCGGGCGCGCACCAGCTCTTCGAGCGACTCCTCCGTCCTGCCCGGATCCGCCGACTCGTCCGCCAGCTGCCGCCGCGTACCCCGCCGCCGGGTCGCCTGGGTGTCCTCGCCGAGCCGGACCAGCCGGAGCAGCAGCAGCCGTGCCGCCGTGCGCGCCGCCGGGTCCAGCCTGGACCAGGCCCGTTCGGCGGTCGCCGCCACCGCCCCCTGGATGCCGCCCGCCGCGCGGTACCCGGCCAGTGTCAGCCGGCCCCCCTTGCGCCGCTGCCAGGTGGCGAGCAGGGCGTGCGACAGCAGCGGCAGCGCGCCCGCGTCGTGCGCCCCGCGCGGCCCGTCGGAGCTCACCTCCCGGACGATCAGCTCCGCCAGCCCCGGTTCCAGCTCCAGCCCCACGGCCTTGGCGGGGCCGGTCACCGCCTCGCGCAACTCGGCGGCGGTGAGCGGTCCGAGCACCATGTGGCGGTGCTGGAGGGCGTCGGCCAGTTCGGGATGGCCCAGGCACTGCTCGTAGAAGTCGGCGCGGATGCCGAGGACGACGAGCACGGGGGCCGGTTCGCCGGGGCCCGCGGGCGAGGCCGCGGCGTGCAGGATCTGGATGAAGGTACGCCGTTCCGCCTCGTCGCAGCAGAGGGTGAAGGTCTCCTCGAACTGGTCGACGATGACCACCGGACGGGCCCCGCCCGGCGCCCACGCGGCGACGGCCGCGCGTACGGCGTCCGCGAACTCCGGCGTCCCGGGCTCCTCCTCGGCCGCGACCCGCGCGAGCCCGGGTATACGGCGCGTCAGTACGGCCACCGGATCGGCCCCCGGCACCAACTGCACCACCTCCCGCCCCTGACCGCCCCTGAGGGCGGGCACCAGACCGGCGTTCAGCAGCGAGGACTTCCCCGCCCCGGAGGCCCCGACGAGCATGACGAGACCGCCCGTCCGTTCCGCGGCGCGTAGTTGGGCCGCCAGCGCGTCGGTGCTGCGCTCCCGTCCGAAGAACCACCGCGCGTCCTGCTGGCGGTAGGAAGCCAGCCCCCGGTACGGGCACACCCCGCCCGGCACGGCCGGTGTCCCCTCGGCCGGCGTCCCGTCCTCCTCCGCGTCCGCCGCCCCGCCGGCCACCCGCTCGGCGATCGGATCGGCGACCGCGCGCCCCCACAGCCGCTGCCACTGCCCCATGTCGTACAGTCCGGCGGAGACCGGCACGGGGCGCTCGCGGCGCGCGTGCGGAATCAGCACCTGCAACACGGCGGCGAGCGCGGCGAAGTGCGCCGGTACGTTCTTCGCGCGGCGCCAGTCGCTGATCCGCTGTGCGGAGACCCGTACGGGCCGCCCCCGTTCGTCCACCCGCTTCAGTCGTACGACGGCCTCGGACACGCTCTTCAGGGGAGGGTTGCCGGCCTCCTTGTACAGCAGCGCGAGACGTTCCGCGAAGGCTGTGCGTGCCCCTGAGTCCGCGCCCAAGGTCTCCACCCCTTACTTCCGCCGCACCTGGCCATCCGGACCGGAAAACTCACCCTACCCGGCTGACCTGCGGATTAGCCGTCGTCCGGGTGCCGGAACCTCCCCGTCGGGGGCCCAAAAATGGCAGGATCACGACCCAGCAAGGCACCACCCGCACGCCGCCCAGGCAGGTCACCAGCTCAAGTCTCGAAGAGGCACCTCAAGCCGCCGCATGTTCTGGGACAACTTCCGCGAAGTCACCGGACGGCGCCGATGGCCCCGCCACCCGAGCCTGAGTTCCACCGCGCGCGTCGTTCGGCACCGGTCTCCACGTGGGGAGGGACCGGCGCCGAACGACGTTGCTCAACGCCTGCTCAAGAAGATCATGACCGGCCATGCCTGCGCCTCCTCGGGTCAGCCGGCCAGGACTTCCTCCAACTCGGCAGCGGCGCGCGACTCGGCAGCGCGGCGGAGGAACTCAGCAGCATCCGTCTCAGCCTCGTTGACTTCCGCGCGATGTACTGAGCACACGCCAGAACTTCGTAGGCCCGCCCGTCTTCGCCAATGACCACGAACGTGACGCTGTCACCCTGCGCGTCCGCAAGGCCCGAGCCGTCGCCTCCGCCACCACGGAGCTGGCGCACAGCACCGACCGTCCCCGTCGTGGTCATCTACACAACGGTCCGTCCGCCAAGAGCGACAGACCGCAGCAGACCCGGCGAGTTGACGGCGTCGAACCCGGGCGCGGTTCTCTTGCGTCCCCTGGGGCAAAGGCCCAGGCAGCCACGGTGAGAGCACGCATGACGTCGACCACGACCGCCACGGACGGGGCTTCGACCAGCTAAGCGATGCCAAGGAAACGAGAGTCCATTCGCCCGCCCCGAAGCACCCAGAGAGTGGTGCGCATCACCTCTGCGGATACAGGACGCAGTCTCATTCGACATGGACGGGCGGGATCCCCAAGCGGGACCTGGAGCGGTAGTCACGCAGACATACCCGCAGACAGAAACAGGCGAGGCGCCTACCGAATCCGGTAGGCGCCTCACCTGCTGTTCTGGCTGTCGGGGTGGCGGGATTTGAACCCACGACCTCTTCGTCCCGAACGAAGCGCGCTGCCAAGCTGCGCTACACCCCGATGCCGCTGCTGTCGCGGCGACGACGTTTACTTTAGCCCACTGGTGGCTGGAGACGAAATCCGGTTTTCCCGTGGTGGCGGACGGGGTTCGGGCGGGCGTGGTCGAGGGCGACCAGGAGGACGGCCAGGGCGTAGATGGACAGGCCCAGGAGGAGGGCGTTGCCCAGGACGCTCTTGTAGCCGTGCTGGTCGACGTCGAGGAAGGGGTAGAGGTAGTGGCCCGGCGTGCCGGGGAGCAGGTACTCGCCCCGGATGAGGGAGAAGGCCAGGTAGGCCATGGGGTACAGGAGCCAGCCGCTGGCCTGGCGCAGGTGCAGGCGGCCGGAGGGGGTGAGGAGCAGCCAGTCGAGGACGGCCGCGATCGGGACCGCCGTATGGAGGGCGTGATCGGCGATCGTCTGGAGCAGCGCCGGGGCCGCGTCACCCGTCATCGTGCTGGTCATCGGGTAGGGGCTCGACGCGTTCGCCAGGAGCAGGTGGTGGACCAGGGCCGCGACGACCACGTACAGGAGCGCGGCGCCCGTCAGTGAGGAGCGCGGCGGGCGGCGGGCCGTCCAGGCGCGGCGGGCCGATGCGGTGAGGACGAGGGCGAGCAGGATGCTGCTCTGGATCGTGAAGTAGCTCAGTACCCGCAGGGGGCTGCCGAGTGCCAGGAAGATCGTGACGCCGGCCGCCGCCGTCAGTGCGGTGAGGAGGCGGAAGGCGGCGGTCAGGGGGCGGCGTACGGGGGGTACCACCGCGGTGGCGGGGACCGGCGAGGGCAGCAGTGCGGGCATGCCCGGGATCGCGGGGAGGTCCGGGATGTCCCTCGGTATCGGGGCGGTCATGCCCTCACGCTAAGCATGTCGGGCAAATGGGGCATTGCGGGCGGGCTGTGCGGGTGACGGCGCGCCTATCCGGATTCGGGTCAGCAGGGTGGGTCGCGTGGTGCGTCACCTGGTGCGGCGACCGCTGCCCCGGTCGCTGGGTCCGTCGCTGGGTCGGTCGCTGGGTCGGCGGGTGCGTCGGCGGGTGCGCTGAGCTGGTGTTCTGCTCGTCCGTCCGGCCGAGGGCGCCACCCCTCGGCCGCCCCCGGCAGCGACGTACTCACTGCTCCCGTGCCACCAGCGTCAGCAACGTAGCCTCCGGCGGACAGGCGAACCGTAGCGGGGTGTATCGGTTCGTGCCGCAGCCCGCCGACACGTGCATGTAGGACGTCCGGCCCTCGGATGTGTGCGTCGACAGGCCCTTCACCCGCTCCGTGTCCAGGTCGCAGTTGGTGACGAGGGCGCCGTAGAAGGGGACGCAGAGCTGCCCGCCGTGGGTGTGGCCGGCCAGGATCAGGGGGTAGCCGTCGGCCGTGAAGGCGTCGAGGCTGCGCAGGTACGGCGCGTGCACCACGCCCATCGAGAAGTCCGCGTCGGCCGACGGGCCGCCCGCCACCCGCACGTAGCGGTCCCGCTTGATGTGCGGGTCGTCCACGCCCGTCATCTCCACCGAGGCGCCGTCGATCTTCAGCACGCCCCGGGTGTTCGTGAGGTTCAGCCAGCCCGCCGCGTCGAAACCGTCCCGCAGGTCCTCCCACGGATTGTGGACGACGTCGACCGCGGGCGCGTTGCCGTTCAGGCCGTGGCGGCCCTGGGCCTTCTCGAACAGGTAGCGGGCGGGGTTGCGCAGCTTGGGGCCGTAGTAGTCGTTGGAGCCGAAGACGTACGCGCCCGGGAAGTCCATCAGGGGGCCCAGCGCGTCCAGCACCTCCGGCACGCCTTCCGGGTCGGAGAGGTTGTCGCCGGTGTTGATCACGAAGTCGGGGCGCAGGCCGGCCAGCGAGCGCAGCCAGCGCTGCTTCTTGCGCTGGCCGCCGACCATGTGGATGTCGGAGACGTGCAGCACACGCATCGGGTGCATGCCCGGAGGCAGTACGGGGACGGTCACCCGTCGCAGGCGGAAGGAACGGGCCTCGAACCCGGCCGAGTAGAGGAGACCGGCGGCCGCGACCGCCGTGATGCCGAGAGGTACTCCGTATCGCGCGCGCATGCGCCCATCGTGTCAGACCCCCTCGCAGCCCCGCGTCCGGCCGCCCCTTAAATCTACGGGCGTCCGGCCGTGCACACCTGCGACAATCGACGTCATGACCACGCTCAAGTCGAAGCTGCAGGAAGACCTCAACGCCGCGATCAAGGAGCGCGACGAGCTCCGCTCCTCGACGCTCCGGCTGACGCTCGCCGCGATCACGAAGGAGGAGGTCGCGGGCAAGGAGAAGCGCGAGCTCTCCGACGACGAGGTCCTGAAGGTGATCACCAAGGAGGCGAAGAAGCGGCGCGAGGCCGCGGACGCCTTCACGCAGGGTGGTCGTGCCGAGTCGGCCGAGCGGG
This sequence comes from Streptomyces sp. NPDC047706, assembly GCF_043204795.1. Classification (NCBI taxonomy): domain Bacteria; kingdom Bacillati; phylum Actinomycetota; class Actinomycetes; order Kitasatosporales; family Streptomycetaceae; genus Streptomyces; species Streptomyces sp. NPDC047706. The sequence goes on from NZ_JBIDCW010000002.1 coordinate 334,346, forward strand.
AGAAGGCGGAGGGCGAGGTGCTGGCGGCGTACCTGCCCCAGCAGATGTCCGACGAGGAGCTGGACGCGATCGTCGCCCAGGCCGTCGAGGAGGCCAGGGCGGCCGGTGCGGAGGGGCCGCGGGCCATGGGTGCGGTCATGAAGATCGTGAACCCGAAGGTCGCCGGCCAGGCGGAGGGCGGCCGCGTCGCCGCGGCGGTGAAGAAGCTCCTGGCGGGCTGAGGCTCCTCAAGGCCTTGCGGCTCCTCGCGGGCTGAGGCCGCACCCGGCCGTTACGGCAACCTCCGACGGCCGACCCGTACGCCGATGGGGGCGCCCTTCCTCAGAAGGGCGCCCCCATCGGCGTACCGGCGTGGCGTACCACCGTTGTGTACGGCTGCGCCTACGGGAAGTTCCCGCCGTTCCCGTTCCCGTTCCCGTTCCCGTTGCCGCCGCCGTTGTCACCGCCGCGGATCCAGCCCTCGGGGATCGAGAACGAGGGGTCCGGGAACGTCCCACCGTCGTTGCCACCGCGGTTCCCGCCGTTGAGCAGGCCCTCGATCAGCCCACCGTCGTCGTCGCCGTTGCCGTTGTCGTTGTTGCCGCCGCGGTCACGGCCGTCGTCCTCACGGTCGCGGTCCTCGGCGTCCGGGATGTGCACGGGGTTGAAGGACGCAGCCTCCTTGCCCGAGAGGGCGCCGGTCATGGCGTCGCGCCAGATCGGGCCGGGCACGCGGCCGCCGTAGACCTTGTCGTGCCAGACGCCGCCGATGCTGATGGCCTCCATCTTGACCTGCTGGGTGGCGCTGCCGACCCAGACGGCGCCCGCCAGGTTGGGCGTGTAGCCGACGAACCAGGCGTTCCTGCGCTCGTCCGTCGTACCCGTCTTGCCGGCGCTGTCACGGTCGGTGAGGCCCGCCTCCTGGCCCGTACCGGAGTCGATCACGCCGCCGAGCAGTTCGTTGATGGTGTCGGCGGTCTTCTCGGACATGGCCCGTGAGCAGGTCGACTTCGGCACCTGGAGCGACTTCTCCTGGTCGCCGATCTTCTGCGAGATCGACTCGATGGCGACCGGCGTGCAGTACATACCGCGCGAGGCGAAGGCGGCGTAGGCGCTCGCCATGGTCAGCGGGGAGATTCCCTTCGAGCCCAGGGCGATCGAGGGCACCTCGGGAAGCTTGTCGCCGTTGCCCTGCACCACGTGGAGCTTGTCGGTCATCTTCACGACCGGGCAGAGGCCGATGTCGGAGATCATCTGCACGAAGTAGGTGTTGACCGACTTGGCCGTCGCCTCCTTCAGCCGGTACGGCCCGACCTCGGACTCGTCCTCGTTCTCGACCGTCTCCTTCTTCGCGCCGACGTTCACCCACGGCCTGCCGGAGCACGTCTGGACCGGGCTCGGGTAGTCCATCTCGTACGGCGAGGAGTACTCCTGCGTGGGCGGCCTGCCCTCTTCCAGCGCGGCTGCCGCGACGAACGGCTTGAACGTCGAGCCGGTCGGGAAGCCGTAGTTCGAGCCGCCCCAGGCGGAGTCGACCGAGTAGTTGTACTCCGTCTCGTTCTTGTTGTAGCCGTAGGGCTTCGACTGGCCCATGGCGAGGATCTTGCCGGTGCCGGGTTCGACCAGGGTGGTCGCGGCGGCGACCTGGTCGTCCTTGTTGACGTGGTTGGCGAGCGAGGCCTGGACCGACTCCTGGGCCTGCGGGTCGAGGGTGGTCTTGATGGTCAGGCCGCCCTGGTTCCAGAGCTTCGCCCGCTCCTCCTTGGTCTTGCCGAAGACCGGGTCGTTGAGGAAGACCTTCTCGACGTACTTGCAGAAGAAGGCGGCACCCCGCACGGAGGTGATGCAGCCGTTCTGCGGCCGGCTGACCTTCAGCTCCAGCGGGACCCGCATCGCCCGGTCGGCGTCCTCCTGGGAGATGTCGCCGGTCTCGACCATGCGCTGCAGGACGATGTTGCGCCGCTTGGTGGCCTCGGCCTCGTCGTTGACCGGGTCGTACCGGCTGGGGGACTGGACGATGCCCGCGAGGAGCGCCGCCTCCGGGAGGGTGAGGTCCTTGGCGGACTTGGAGAAGTAGCGCTGCGAGGCGGCCTCGACGCCGTACGCCTGCTGGCCGAAGAAGGTGATGTTCAGGTAGTTCTCGAGGATCTTCTTCTTGCCGAGTTCCTCCTCGACCTGGATCGCGTACTTCAGTTCGCGGATCTTGCGGCCGAGGGTCTGCTGGGTGGCCTGCGCGACCTTCGTCGGGTCGTCGCCGGCCTCCTCCACGAAGACGTTCTTCACGTACTGCTGGGTGAGCGTGGACGCGCCCTCGGCGACGCCGCCGCTCTGGGCGTTGCGGTTCAGGGCGCGCAGGACGCCCTTGAGGTCGACCGCGCCGTGCTGGTAGAAGCGCGAGTCCTCGATCGCGACGATCGCCTTCTGCATGAACGGCGAGATGTCCTTGAGGTCGACCACCGTGCGGTCGCGCGAGTAGACCGTCGCGATGTCGTCGCCGCGCGAGTCGAGGATGGTGGTCCGCTGGCTGAGCGGCGGGGTCCGCATGTTGGCGGGGAGCTCGTCGAAGCTCTCCACCGAGCCCTTCGCGGCGAGGCCCAGCGCGCCGACGGCGGGCAGCGCGATGCCGGCCATGACGGCTCCCGCGAGCACACTGACACCGAGGAACTTGGCGGCCTGTTGCGTTGGCGACAGACCACCGCCCGAGCGCTTCTTTGGCATGAGGGCAGCCTACGTTCTCATTCGCCGGACACGCGTATAGGCCTTGGCCTAAGCTGCTCTCAACTGTCACAGCAGTGCGGCTACGTATCAATACGTCCGGCGACCCCGAATCGTTCCGGATCCTCTCGGTCTTTTCCCCGAGGTGTGTTGCGCGCGTGCCCGAATCCGCCTTGTGTGTCACCGGGCGTCCGTTGTGGCGCAACTGAACCGTCCCGAATTGCCGGGAAGGTCGCGCATGTCGCGGGCTCACTCCCCCGGGTGATCTGCCGCTTACGCATAGTCCGTTCGGGCCATTCAAGATTGGGCCCGCTGGGGGTGTTGCGCTGTGCCCACCTTCCGTAACGTCCTCAACTGGCGGCGGTGAATATGCCGCTGCCGCCGTGGGGGAGCCTCGATTCGGGAGAGGACGGCGCCGGTATGGGCTGGGTAACCGACTGGAGTGCGCAGGCGGCCTGCCGCACTACCGATCCGGATGAACTGTTCGTTCAAGGAGCAGCGCAGAACAGGGCCAAGGCGGTGTGTACCGGGTGTCCGGTACGCACGGAATGCCTGGCCGACGCGCTGGACAACCGCGTCGAGTTCGGCGTGTGGGGAGGCATGACCGAGCGGGAACGCCGCGCACTGCTGCGCAGGCGCCCGACCGTCACCTCCTGGCGCCGGCTCCTGGAGACCGCGCGGACGGAGTACGAGCGGGGTGCCGGCCTGGTGCCCCTCGACGACGACGAGGTGTACGAGAACTTCGCGGCGGTGAGCTGAGGGCTTCGGGGAGGAAGACCGCGGGCGCCCCCGGGAGAGGGGGCCCGCCCTCCGACGGCCCCGCAGGGTCCGCCCTCAGACGGTGTCGACGGGCAGCTCCGGCCGGTGGGCCGCGAGCCGGTCCCCGATGTCCCGCAGTCCCACCAGGTCGTGCACATCGCCCGGCAGTGCGGCCACTTCGACGACCGCGACCTCGGGGTGCAGCGAGGTGAAGCGGTCACGCGTGCGCTGCTCGCGGGCGATGAGGTGCATACGTTCCGCGTGCAGCCTCAGCAGGCCCACGGTGAGCTGGTCGACGGGGCGCTGCGAGGTGTGCTCGTCCGTGACGACGGGGGAGTCGTCCTCGTCCGTGGCGGCGGGAGCGTCTGTGGGGGTGAGAGGGTCCGTCGCGGTGAGAGGCTCCGTGGCGGCGGGGGAGTCCTCGGTGCGAGCCGGTGCCTCGGAAGCGGGTGCATCTGAACTGCCGTACGTTTCGGGAGAGTTACGAAGTCCAGCTTTCCCGTCCCCCTGATCCACAATGCGGGCCTCTTCAAGATTTTCCGCGGCGGCGAGCGCGCGCTCGGCCGACAGCCGGTCGGCGCCGCTGCCGTGGACGCGGTTGAGTACCAGGCCGGCCAGCGGCATGTCCTCCGCGGCCAGCCGCTTCACGAAGTACGCGGCCTCCCGCAGCGCGTCCCGCTCCGGGGCCGCCACGACCAGGAACGCCGTCCCGGGGGCCTGGAGCAGCTTGTACGTCGCGTCCGCACGCGTGCGGAACCCGCCGAACGTGGTGTCCATCGCGGCCACGAACGTCTGGACGTCCTTCAGCAACTGACCGCCGAGCAGCTTGCCGAGCGTGCCGGTCATCATCGACATCCCGACGTTCAGGAACTTCATCCCGGCCCGGCCGCCCAGCTTCGCCGGCGCCGTCAGCAGCCGGATCAGCCGGCCGTCCAGGAACGACCCGAGCCGTTTGGGGGCGTCCAGGAAGTCCAGCGCCGACCGCGAGGGCGGCGTGTCCACGACGATCAGGTCCCACTCGTCCCGGGCCCGCAGCTGGCCCAGCTTCTCCATCGCCATGTACTCCTGCGTCCCGGCGAAGCCCGCGGACAGCGACTGGTAGAAGGGGTTGCCCAGGATGGTCGCGGCCCGCTCGGGGTCCGCGTGCGCCTCGACGATCTCGTCGAAGGTGCGCTTCATGTCGAGCATCATGGCGTGCAGCTCGCCGTCGCCCTCGACGCCCTTCACCCGGCGCGGGGTGTTGTCCAGCGAGTCGATGCCCATGGACTGCGCCAGCCGGCGTGCCGGGTCGATGGTGAGGACGACGACCTTGCGGCCGCGCTCGGCGGCCCGCAGGCCCAGCGCCGCCGCCGTGGTGGTCTTGCCGACCCCGCCCGAGCCGCAGCACACCACGATGCGGGTCTTCGGATCGTCCAGCAGCGGGTCGATGTCGAGCACGCGTGAGGGGGCGAGACGGTGGTGCGCCGACGTGGCATCCGGACTCATGAGATCCCCTGCTTCCGCAGCTCGGTGGCCAGTTCGTACAGTCCCGCCAGGTCCATGCCCTCCGCGAGCAGCGGCAGTTCGTGCAGCGGCAGGCCCAGCTCGGCCAGGACTGCCCGCTGTTCGTGCTCCAGCAGATACCGCTCGCCGTACTCCTCGGCCTGCGCGAGCAGCGGGTCCACCAGCTTCTCGGCGTTCTGCCCGCGGCGGGCCCCGCCGAGCCCGGCGGCCGACAGCGACCGCGCCAGATCGGCGCGCGGCATCGTCCGCAGAAGTTCCAGGTCGGTGGCGTCCAGCTCCTCGGGCCGCACCATGTTCACGATCACCCGGCCGACCGGCAGCTTCGCCGACCGCAGCTCGGCGAAGCCGTCCGCGGTCTCCTGGACGGGCATCTCCTCCAGCAGGGCCACCAGGTGGACGGCCGTCTCCCGGGACTTCAGCACCCGCATCACGGCCTGCGCCTGATTGTGTATCGGGCCGATCTTCGCCAGGCCGGCGACCTCGTCGTTGACGTTCAGGAAACGCGTGATCCGGCCCGTGGGCGGGGCGTCCATGACGACGTAGTCGTACACGAACCGGCCGGCCCGGTCCTTGCGGCGGACCGCCTCGCACGCCTTGCCGGTCAGCAGGACGTCACGCAGACCGGGCGCGATGGTGGTGGCGAAGTCGATCGCGCCGAGCTTCTTCAGGGCCCGTCCGGCGCTCCCCAGTTTGTAGAACATCTGGAGGTACTCCAGAAGGGCCAGTTCGGGGTCTATGGCGAGGGCGAACACCTCGCCGCCGCCCGGGGCGACGGCGATCTTCCGTTCCTCATAGGGCAGCGCCTCCGTTTCGAAGAGCTGTGCGATGCCCTGTCGGCCCTCGACCTCGACGAGAAGCGTCCGCTTCCCCTCGGTGGCCAGAGCCAACGCTAGGGCGGCGGCGACCGTCGTCTTGCCGGTCCCGCCCTTGCCGCTGACGACCTGGAGCCTGCTCACGTCTTCGAGCGTAACCAGTTCGCGCGGAAAGCAATCGGCGGCCTGTGGACAACGGTCACTCCGGTCGGCCGTGATGACCGCCTCCGCCAGCGGATACAGTCGGCCCCATGACCAAGTGGGAATACGCAACCGTGCCACTGCTCGTCCATGCCACGAAGCAGATTCTGGACACCTGGGGCGAGGACGGCTGGGAGCTCGTCCAGGTCGTGCCCGGGCCGAACAACCCCGAGCAGCTCGTGGCCTACCTGAAGCGGGAGAAGCAGGCGTGAGCGCGGTCGAGGCGAAGCTCGCGGAGCTGGGGCTGACGCTGCCGGAGGTCGTACCGCCGCTCGCCGCCTACCAGCCGGCCGTGCAGAGCGGGCCCTATGTCTACACCGCCGGCCAGCTGCCGATGGTGGAGGGCAAGCTCCCGGTCACCGGCAAGGTGGGCGCGGAGGTCACCGCCGAGGAGGCCAGGGATCTGGCCCGCCTCTGCGCCCTGAACGCGCTGGCGGCCGTGAAGTCCGTCGCCGGCGACCTGGACCGCGTCGCGCGCGTGGTGAAAGTCGTGGGCTTCGTCGCCTCCGCCGCCGACTTCACCGGCCAGCCCGGTGTCGTGAACGGGGCGAGCGAGCTCCTCGGAGAGGTCCTCGGCGAGAAGGGCGTGCACGCGCGCAGCGCGGTGGGTGTGGCGGTGCTGCCGCTGGACGCGCCCGTGGAGGTCGAGATCCAGGTGGAGCTGGCCCAGCCGTAGCGGCGAGGCGATCGAGCCGATCACTGCCTCTCGAACATCCGCTCACCACGGGATAGCCTCGCGCCCATGGCGAACGGTCAGTGGTATCCCCCGCAGTGGCCGGACCGGATCCGCGCGCTGGCGGCGGGCTCCCTCACCCCGGTGACCCCGCGGCGCGCGGCCACGGTCATGCTGCTCAAGGACACGGGCGCCGGTCCCGTCGTCCACATGCTGCGCCGCCGTGCCTCCATGGCCTTCGCGGCCGGCGCCTACGCGTACCCGGGCGGCGGCGTCGACCCGCGCGACGACGAGCGGCACGTCGGCTGGGCGGGCCCCACGCGCGCGTGGTGGGCGCACCGGCTCGGCGTCGACGAGGCGGCCGCCCAGGCGATCGTCTGCGCGGCCGTACGGGAGACGTACGAGGAGGCGGGCGTCCTGCTGGCCGGGCCGGACCCCGGCTCGGTCGTCGGCGACACCACCGGCCCGGACTGGGAGGCCGACCGCGCCGCCCTCGTCGCGCGCGACCTCTCCTTCGCGGAGTTCCTGGACCGCCGCGGTCTGCTGCTGCGCTCCGACCTGCTGAGCGCCTGGACGCGCTGGATCACCCCCGAGTTCGAGGCCCGCCGCTACGACACCTGGTTCTTCGTCGCCGACCTCCCCGAGGGACAGCGCACCCGCAACACCTCGACGGAAGCCGACCGCACGGTCTGGATCCGGCCGGCCGAGGCGGCCGCGTCGTACGACAAGGGTGAGCTGCTGATGATGCCGCCCACGATCGCGACACTGCGGCAGCTCACGGCGTACGGGAGCGCCGCGGACGCGCTCGCGGCTGCCCCGGGCCGCGACCTCACGCCCGTCCTGGCACAGGCCCGGCTGGAGGGCGACGAGATCGTCCTCTCCTGGCCGGGCCACGACGAGTTCACCAAGCACATCCCGACCGGTGGAGCTCCCGCATGACGGACGCAAGCGCCCTGCCCGGCCAGCCCCGCGGCGGGGCCCTGAACGGACCGGCCACCCCGCGCGCGGTCAACGTCCTGGCGCCCAACCCGTCGGCGATGACCCTGGACGGCACGAACACCTGGCTCCTGTCCGAGCCCGGCTCGGCGGTGGCCGTCGTGGTCGACCCGGGCCCGCTGGACGAGGGGCATCTGCGCCACGTCGTCGACACCGCCGAACGGTCCGGCAGGCGCGTCGCCCTGACCCTGCTCACCCACGGTCACCCGGACCACGCGGCCGGCGCGGCCCGCTTCGCCGAGCTCACCGGCACCAAGGTGCGGGCGCTGGATCCGGCGCTGCGGCTGGGCGACGAAGGGCTGGGCGCCGGGGACGTGGTCAAGGCCGGCGGCCTGGAGCTGCGCGTCGTACCGACCCCGGGCCACACCGCCGACTCGCTCTGCTTCCACCTCCCGGCCGACCGGGCGGTGCTGACGGGCGACACGGTCCTGGGACGCGGTACGACGGTCGTGGCGCACCCGGACGGCCGTCTGGGCGACTATCTGGACTCCCTGCGGCGCCTGAGGTCCCTCACGGTCGACGACGGCGTCCAGACGGTCCTCCCGGGCCACGGGCCGGTCCTGGAGGACGCCCAGGGCGCCGTGGAGTACTACCTCGCCCATCGCGCCCACCGGCTCGCCCAGGTCGAGACGGCCGTCGAGGACGGCTACCGCACGCCGTCCGAGATCGTCGCCCGTGTGTACGCCGACGTGGACCGCACGCTGTGGCCGGCGGCGGAGCTGTCGGTGCGGGCCCAGCTGGACTACCTGGTGGAGCACGGGCTCATCTAGGGCCTCCTCGTCCGGATCACGCCGGACGCGGAGTACGGCACGCCAGGCACGTCGTGGCCAAGCCGCCTCGGCCCGGCCCGCGTCCGGGCGCGGCCCTCCGGCCCGAGGTGCGTCCCCGCCGCGGCGCGCTCACGCTGGGGGGCATGTGCTGCCGTCCCCGCAAGGAGCGTGATCGGCGTGGCCCGTAACCGCCGTCTGATCCTCACTCCGCCGTCGGAGGTCTGGGGTCTGTTGTGCGACGGCCGCCGCTACGGGGAGTGGGTGACGGGTACCCGGCGGATCCTCAGGGTGGACCCGCACTGGCCCGAGGTGGGTGCCCGTCTCGAGGTACGCGTCGGCGCCGGTCCCCTGACTCTTGAGGACACCTGCGTCGTCCGGATCTGCGAACCGGAGCGCCGCCTCGAACTGGAGGCGCGGGCCGACCCGTTCGGCGCGGCCCGGATCGCCATGACCTTGCTGCCCTGGGGCGACGCCACGCTCTTCACCCTCGACTGGCATCCCCTGCGGGGCCCCGGCATCCGGATGCACGGGCTCCCCGTGGACTACGTCGTCAAGGTCCGCAACGGCATGATGCTGACGAAGCTGGCCCGCATCGCGGTACGCGAAGGCCGGCGGCCGCTCGGCAGGGCCTCGGCGCCCTGACCCGGGTGCTGCCCGGCCGGGTACGGGCGAAACCCGGCGTCAGCGCGAGCGCTTGGCGAGGCGCTCCACGTCCAGCAGGATCACCGCGCGTGCCTCAAGCCGCAGCCAGCCGCGCTGGGCGAAGTCGGCCAGTGCCTTGTTGACCGTCTCGCGGGACGCGCCGACCAGCTGGGCCAGCTCCTCCTGCGTGAGGTCGTGGACGACGTGGATGCCCTCCTCGGACTGCACGCCGAACCGGCGGGACAGGTCCAGCAGGGCACGTGCGACCCGGCCGGGGACGTCCGAGAAGACGAGGTCTGACATGGCGTCGTTGGTCTTGCGCAGTCGCCGGGCGACGGCACGCAGAAGCGCGGTGGCGACCTCGGGCCGGACGTTGAGCCACGGCTGGAGGTCGCCGTGGCCGAGCCCGAGCAGCTTGACCTCGGTCAGTGCCGTGGCGGTCGCCGTGCGCGGGCCCGGGTCGAAGAGCGACAGCTCGCCGATGAGTTCGCTGGGGCCGACCACGGCCAGCATGTTCTCGCGGCCGTCCGGCGAAGTGCGGTGCAGCTTCACCTTGCCCTCGGTGACCACGTAGAGCCGGTCGCCCGGGTCGCCCTCGTGGAACAGGGAGTCACCCCGCGCGAGGGTCACCTCACTCATGGAGGCACGCAGCTCCGCGGACTGCTCGTCGTCGAGCGCCGCGAAGAGCGGATTGCGCCGCAGAACGTCGTCCACGAGTTCTCTCCTTGTCGACCTGCTCAGGGGATCTTCTTCCCCCGGTGTACCAAGGCACCCTGGTGCCCATTTTGCCGGACGGTCCAAACAGTGTGATCTGTCACAAGGATGCCGCACCGGTGTCCGGTGTTAAGCGGCAGGGGTCCAATTGGGCGCTGATCTTCAGGGTCCGGGGCGGATGTCGGTGCCGGGGCTTAGGCTGGCCGGGTGTCCAAAACGCCGGTGAGAGCACAGGCCTAGGGGGCTGCGCGGGTGGTTGTACGTCGAGATTCCGCTGTGGGCGAACAGGATTCCGGCGGCGGAGAAGAAGCGGCAAAGGTGACGAAGCGGGCGGAGTCGACGAAGGTCGCCGCCGCGAAGCCGGCAGCTGCCAAGAAGACCACCGCCAAGAAGGCGACCGCCAAGGGCGCCGCCCCGGCCGGCAAGGCCGAGGCCACCGCCAAGGGCGCCGCCTCGGCCGGCAAGGCCAAGGCCACCGCCAAGGGCGCCGCCCCGGCCGGCAAGGCCGAGGCCACCGCCAAGAGCGCCGGCCCCGTCAAGAAGGCCACCCTCGGCCGCAGGAAGCCCGCCGTCGCGCCCGGCAAGACCTCCGCCCCCGTGAAGAAGACCGCGCCCGCCAAGACGGTCACCACCGCGCAGGCGCCGAGCGGCGAGTCCCGTACCGCCCTGGTCCGCCGGGCCCGCCGGATCAACCGCGAACTCGCCGAGGTCTACCCCTACGCCCACCCGGAGCTCGACTTCGACAACCCTTTCCAGCTCCTCGTCGCCACGGTCCTGTCCGCCCAGACCACCGACCTGCGCGTCAACCAGACCACCCCGGCCCTGTTCGCGAAGTACCCGACCCCGGAGGACCTGGCCGCCGCCGACGCCCAGGTGGTCGAGGAGATCCTCCGGCCGTGCGGCTTCTTCCGGGCCAAGACCAAGTCGGTGATGGGGCTGTCCAAGGCCCTCACGGAGGACTTCGGCGGTGAGGTCCCGGGCAGGCTTGAAGACCTCGTCAAGCTGCCCGGCGTAGGCCGCAAGACCGCCTTCGTCGTGCTCGGCAACGCCTTCGGCCGCCCCGGCATCACGGTGGACACGCACTTCCAGCGGCTGGTCCGGCGCTGGAAGTGGACCGGCGAGAGCGACCCCGACAAGATCGAGGCGGCCGTCGGCACGCTCTTCCCGAAGAGCGACTGGACGGACCTGTCGCACCATGTGATCTGGCACGGACGCCGCATCTGTCACGCCCGCAAGCCCGCCTGCGGCGCCTGCCCCATCGCCCCGCTCTGCCCGGCGTACGGCGAGGGCGAGACGGACCCGGAGAAGGCCAAGAAGCTGCTCAAGTACGAGAAGGGCGGCTTCCCCGGCCAGCGTCTGAAGCCCCCGCAGGCCTATCTGGACGCGGGCGGCAAGCCTGCCCCTCCCCTGGGCGCGGGATGACGGGCACGGTGACGCGTCCGCCCCGGCTGGAACGATCTCGGTGCCGTGCGGCGTTGGACCCATCAGGACGACGGGGGTGGCGATGACACGGGCGAGCGGGACACAGGGCGGCCCGGTGACGCTCAGCAGGGAGGGGCTGCCCGGGTGGCTGGATCCCGTGGTGCGCGCGGTGGAGACGGTCCAGCCGCGCCAGCTCAGCCGTTTCCTGCCGCCCAAGGACGGCGCCGGCCGCCAGTCCGCCGTTCTCGTCCTGTTCGGCGAGGGTGAGCGCGGCCCCGAGCTGCTGCTGATGGAGCGGGCGAGTTCGCTGCGCTCGCACGCCGGGCAGCCCTCCTTCCCGGGCGGCGCCCTCGACCCCGAGGACGGCGACCCCGAGGCCGACGGGCCGCTGCGTGCCGCGCTGCGCGAGGCGGAGGAGGAGACCGGCCTGGACCCCGCCGGCGTGCAGCTGTTCGGTGTGCTGCCCAAGCTCTACATCCCGGTCAGCGGCTTCGTCGTGACGCCGGTGCTCGGCTGGTGGCGGAAGCCGAGCCCGGTGGGAGTCGTCGACCCGAACGAGACGGCACGTGTCTTCACGGTCCCCGTGGCCGATCTCACGGACCCCGCCAACCGTGCCACGGCCCTCCACCCCAGCGGCCACCGAGGTCCGGCGTTTCTGGTCGAATCCGCCCTCGTCTGGGGCTTCACGGCCGGGATCATCGACCGTCTGATGCACTTCGCGGGCTGGGAAAGACCGTGGGACCGCGACAGGCAGGTCCCGCTCGACTGGCGGTCATGACAGGGTGACCTCGTGCTGTTGCCGGGCCCCCGGCCGACCAGGTGTGATCGCGAAGTGATGAGGCGAGGCTTGAAGCGGTGAACGTGCTGGACATCCTGTTGCTTGTCGCCGCCGTGTGGTTCGCGATCGTGGGCTACCGCCAGGGCTTCGTCGTCGGCATCCTGTCGGTGATCGGTTTTCTGGGCGGTGGCCTCGTCGCCGTCTACGCACTGCCCGTCATCTGGGACGCGCTGACCGCCAACGCGGAGGTGAGCACCACCGCAGCCGTCGTCGCGGTGGTCGTCGTGATCGTCTGCGCCTCCGTCGGCCAGGCCCTGACGACCCATCTGGGCAACAAGCTGCGCCGCCACATCACGTGGTCCCCGGCCCGCGCGCTGGACGCGACCGGCGGCGCCCTGGTCAACGTCGTCGCCATGCTTCTGGTGGCGTGGCTGATCGGCTCGGCGCTGGCCGGCACGACCCTGCCGACGCTCGGCAAGGAGGTGCGCAGCTCCAAGGTGCTGCTCGGCGTCTCCCGGGCGCTGCCCACGCAGGCCGACACCTGGTTCGCCGACTTCTCCGCCGTACTCGCGCAGAACGGCTTCCCGCAGGTCTTCAGCCCGTTCGCCAACGAGCCGATCACCGACGTGCGGCCGCCGGACCCGGCGCTCGCGGGCAGCCCGGTCGCCGCCCGTGCCCAGCGTTCCATCGTCAAGGTGATGGGGACGGCGCCGAGCTGCGGCAAGGTCCTTGAGGGCACCGGCTTCGTCTTCGGCGAGCGCCGCGTGATGACCAACGCGCACGTGGTCGGCGGTGTCGACGAGCCCACGGTCCAGATAGGCGGGGAGGGCCGGCGGTACGACGCGACGGTCGTCCTGTACGACTGGCAGCGCGACATCGCCGTACTCGACGTACCCGAGCTGGACGCGCCCGCCCTGAAGTTCGCCGCCGAGGACGCGGGGAGCGGGGACGACGCCATCGTCGCGGGCTTCCCGGAGAACGGGGCGTACGACGTGCGCTCCGCGCGTGTGCGGGGACGCATCACGGCGAACGGCCCGGACATCTACCACCGGGGCACGGTCGGCCGCGACGTCTACTCCCTGTACGCGACCGTCCGCCAGGGCAACTCCGGCGGCCCGCTGCTCACGCCCGACGGCGAGGTCTACGGTGTCGTGTTCGCGAAGTCGCTCGACGACGCCGAGACGGGTTACGCGCTGACCGTCGACGAGATCCGCGAGGACATCACCAAGGGCCGTACGGCGAACCAGCAGGTGGACAGCGACAGCTGCGCCCTGTGAGGGGTGAAGAGGTCCGGCAGTCCGGCCCTTGAGGCCGTACGAGAGTCAGCCGCGCGGGTGACGCAGCCGTACCGAGACCCAGCGGGCCCGGCGGCGCAGAATGCGTGGAATGCCCACCCTCGGATCGGCCGTGCCCGCCAGTTGCGGGGTGCCCCTGCGGTGTGAGCTCAGGCCGCTTGCGGAGCGGCGAGTGCGTGCTGCGTCACTGTAGTCGTGCGTCCAGCCCATACCTCGACGTGTGCCCCGTCCCAAGGTCGATAACCGCGTCGGGGGAGCCCAATTGGCTTATGCGCCAGGCAATTGGCAGTTCGTCGTACATGCGTACCGCGCCGTGTTCCGGGCACACCCGCTCGCCGGCCCGCCGGGACCGGAGTCTTCGGCCGGATGGCCGAGCCCCGGGCTCCGGGCTCCGGGCTCCGGGCTCCGATCAGGGTTCAGGCCGTCAAGGGGCCGCGCCCCCAGGCTCAGCGGTCCGGCTCGGGGTCCTTCAGCCAGCCGATCAGCTCGTGGGAGAAGGCCACCGGGTCCTCCTCGTGCGGGAAGTGGCCGAGGCCGTCGAACAGGCGCCAGCGGTACGGCGCTTCGACGTACTCGCCGGAGCCCGCCGCGCTGCGGGTGCGCATCACCGGATCCAGGGAGCCGTGCAGATGCAGGGTCGGCACGCGGACGGGCCGCTTCATCCGGCGGTTGAACTGGATGCCGTCGGGGCGTGCCAGGGAGCGGACCAGCCAGCGGTACGGCTCGACGGAGCAGTGCGCCGTCGACGGGATGCACATCGCACGCCGGTACGTGTCCACCGCCTCGTCCTCCGGCACCCGCGGCCCGGCCCAGTCCCGGATCAGCCGGCCCACCAGGGCCCCGTCGTCCGCGACGAGCTGCCGCTCGGGGATCCACGGCCGCTGGAACCCCCAGATGTGCGAACTGGCCGCCGTCTGCCGCATGTCGGCGAGCATCGCCGAACGCCAGCGCCGGGGGTGGGGCATCGACGCCACCGCCAGGCGGCGCACCAGCTTGGGCCGCATCACCGCCGCCGTCCACGCCAGATAACCGCCGAGGTCGTGCCCCACGAGCGCCGCGTCCGGCTCGCCGAGCGAGCGGACCACGCCGGTGATGTCGAGGGCGAGGTTGGCCGGGTCGTAGCCGCGGGGCGTGCGGTCGCTGCCGCCGACGCCCCGCAGGTCCATGGCGACGGCCCGGAACCCGGCGTCGGCGAGCGCGACCAGCTGGTGGCGCCAGGTCCACCAGAACTGCGGGAAGCCGTGCACCAGCATCACCAGCGGCCCGTCTCCCAGCTCCGCGATGTGGAAGCGCGCGCCGTTGGCCGCCACGTCCCGGTGCGTCCAGGGGCCGTCGGGCCGGACGACCGAGCCGGGCTGCGCCGAAGGGATGTCGGGTTCCGTCATGACGACGAGCGTGCCACAGCCTCGATGGCCTCCGGGGCGCGGTCCCGCGGAAGCTCGGTCAGCGCGGGCCGCTCCGGGCGCGGATGGGGCTTGGCCTTCTGCAGGACGCCCGCCGACTCCTTCACCGACGCGGCCACCTTCTGCGGGCCCTTGCTCTTCTTGGCCTTCTTCGCGAAGACCAAGCCGATCAGCGCCAGAACGACGGCGATCAGAACGTTCGCGGCGAAGGACAGCAGGAAGCAGAGCGCCAGGTTCCAGTCGGTCCAGGTGTGGATGCCGTACGCCAGGGCGAAGTTGAGCATAGGCAGGGAGAAAAGGAGCACCCCGCCCGCCACCATGAACGCGCCGCCGCTCGTCGCACCGCGCTTGACGTCCTGCCTCAGCTGGGCCTTGGCCAGCGCGATCTCGTCGTGCACCAGTGCCGACATGTCGGCCGTCGCCGAGGCGAACAGCTGGCCGATGCTGCGTTCGGCGCCGACCGGGCTGCCGTCGGGTGCGCTCATCGCGGTCTCCCTCTTCTCCGTACTACGGGGTCCGTCCGTGTCGGACTGTGCACGGTCCCGTCTTTTGTACCGTCCCGTCAGATCATGCCGGACCGTCGCCCTCGTCGCCTGCCCCGCCGCCCACTTCCGCGAGCTCGGCCGCCCTGACTTCGGCGAGCCGGCGGTGCTCGGCGGCCTTGTGGTCGTAGATCTCCGCCATCCTCAGGTGGTACGCCGGGTCGCCCTCCTCGTAGATGTCGGGGATGCCGTCGAGGTCGTCGTCGCGGTCCTCGGCCTCGCACAGCCTGCGGTACTTGGCGTTCCGTATCTTCAGCAGCACCGTCGCGATCAGGGCCGCCGTCAGCGAGCCGGCCAGTACGGCCGCCTTGATCTCGTCCGTCATCGCCGCGTCGCCCTCGAACGCGAGCTCGCCGATGAGCAGCGACACGGTGAAGCCGATGCCGGCCAGCGAGGCGACCGCGAAGACGTCCGCCCACTCCAGGTCGTCGCTGAGGGAAGCCCGGGTGAAGCGGGCGGTCAGCCAGGTGCCGCCGAAGATGCCGGCCATCTTGCCGACGACCAGACCGAGGACCACGCCCAGCGTCTCCGGCTTGGTGAACACGTCCCCGAGGACGCTGCCGGAGACCGCGACGCCCGCGCTGAACAGGGCGAACAGCGGCACGGCGAGGCCGGCGGAGATCGGGCGCACGAGGTGTTCGATGTGCTCGCCGGGGGAGTGATCCTCACCCTTGTGGGTGGAGCAGCGCAGCATCAGGCCCATGGCGACGCCGGCGATCGTGGCGTGCACGCCGCTGTTGTACATCAGCGCCCAGACGACCAGGGCCAGCGGGACGTAGATGTACCAGCCGCGTACGCCCTTGCGGAGCAGCAGCCAGAAGACGCCGAGTCCGACGACGGCGCCGCCGAGGGCGGCGAAGTTGATCGAACTGGTGAAGAAGATCGCGATGATCAGGATCGCGAACAGGTCGTCCACCACGGCGAGCGTCAGCAGGAAGGCACGCAGGGCGCTCGGCAGCGACGTACCGATGACCGCGAGCACGGCGAGCGCGAAGGCGATATCCGTGGCGGTGGGCACGGCCCAGCCGGCCAGGGAGCCACCGCCGAGTCCGCTGGTGAGGGTGTAGACCAGCGCCGGTACGGCCATCCCGCACAGGGCGGCGACCACCGGCAGGACGGCCGCCCTGGGGTCCCGCAGATCACCGGCGACCAGCTCACGCTTGAGTTCGATGCCGGCGACGAAGAAGAAGATCGCGAGCAGGCCGTCCGCGGCCCAGTGCGCGATCGAGAGGTCGAGGCCGAGGGCGGCCGGGCCTATGTGGAAGTCCGCGACGGTTTCGTAGCTGTTCCCGAGCGCGGGCAGGTTCGCCCAGATCAGGGCGATGACCGCGGCGACGAGCAGCAGCACACCGCCGACCGTCTCGGTGCGCAGCGCGTCCGCGACGAAGTTTCGCTCGGGCAGGGACAGCCGGGTGAAAACCTTGCGGGCGGGGCGGGGAACGGTCACGGGAAGACCTCCGGTCGGTGGGCAGCACGAACTACATGCCGACCAGACTTCCCGGCGCACCTTTGACCCTTGTCGCGTTGTTGACGCGTTTCTTAGCTTACCTAAGATGCGGCGGGCCGGTCAGGTGATCTTCACGGTACGGGCAAAAGGGGCACTCGGCACGACTGCCGCCCGCCACCGGCGTCAGTCGTGCCGAGTGCCCCTTTCCGGCCCGACTCAGTCCTCGCTGGACGCCGCCGGGAGCTTCGCCTGGATGAGATCCATGACCGTGGAGTCGGTCAGCGTGGTGACGTCACCCAGCTGACGGTTCTCCGCGACGTCGCGCAGCAGGCGGCGCATGATCTTGCCGGAGCGGGTCTTCGGAAGCTCCGCCACCGGCAGGATCCGCTTGGGCTTGGCGATCGGGCCGAGGGTGGCGCCGACGTGGCTCCGCAACTCGGCGACCAGGCCCTCGGTCTCCGCCGCCGTACCCCGCAGGATCACGAAGGCGACGATCGCCTGGCCGGTCGTCTCGTCCGCCGCCCCCACCACGGCCGCCTCGGCGACGGCGGGGTGGGAGACGAGGGCGGACTCGACCTCGGTGGTGGAGATGTTGTGCCCGGAGACGAGCATCACGTCGTCGACGCGGCCCAGCAGCCAGATGTCACCGTCGTCGTCCTTCTTCGCCCCGTCACCGGCGAAGTACCTGCCCTCGAAACGCGACCAGTACGTGTCGAGGAACCGCTGGTCGTCGCCCCAGATCGTGCGCAGCATCGACGGCCACGGCTCGGTGAGGACCAGGTAGCCACCGCCGCCGTCGGGCACCTCGTTCGCCTCGTCGTCCACGACGGTGGCGGCGATGCCGGGCAGCGGGGTCTGCGCCGAGCCGGGCTTGGTCTCGGTGACGCCGGGCAGCGGCGAGATCATCATGGCGCCCGTCTCGGTCTGCCACCAGGTGTCCACGATCGGGGTGCGGTCGCCGCCGATGTGCTTGCGGTACCAGATCCAGGCCTCGGGGTTGATCGGCTCACCGACCGAGCCCAGCACCCGCAGGCTGGAGAGGTCGAACTTCGCGGGGATGTCGTCGCCCCACTTCATGAACGTCCGGATCGCGGTGGGCGCGGTGTAGAGGATCGTGACCTTGTACTTCTGCACGATCTCCCAGAAGCGGCCCTGGTGCGGCGTGTCCGGGGTGCCCTCGTACATCACCTGGGTCGCGCCGTTCGCGAGCGGCCCGTACACGATGTAGGAGTGCCCGGTCACCCAGCCGACGTCGGCCGTGCACCAGTACACGTCGCTCTCCGGTTTGAGGTCGAAGACCGCGTGGTGGGTGTACGACGTCTGGGTGAGGTAGCCGCCGGAGGTGTGCAGGATGCCCTTGGGCTTGCCCGTGGTGCCCGAGGTGTAGAGGATGAACAGCGGGTGCTCCGCCTCGAACGCCTCCGGCGTGTGCTCGGGGGACTGACGCTCGACGAGCTCGTGCCACCACACGTCCCGGCCCTCGGTCCAGGCGACCTCCTGGCCGGTGCGGCGCACGACGAGGACGTGCTCGACGTTGCCCGCCTTCTCGGCCGCCTCGTCCACGGCCGGCTTCAGCGCGGACGGCTTGCCACGCCGGTAGCCGCCGTCGGAGGTGACGACTACCTTGGCGTCCGCGTCCTGGATACGGGTCGCGAGCGCGTCGGCCGAGAAGCCGCCGAAGACCACGGAGTGCGCGGCGCCGATCCGGGCGCAGGCCAGCATCGCGACCGCGGTCTCGGGGATCATCGGCATGTAGACGGCGACCCGGTCGCCCTTGCGCACGCCCAGTTCCAGCAGGGCGTTGGCGGCCTTGGAGACCTCGTCCTTGAGCTCGGCGTAGGTGAGGGCGCGGCTGTCGCCGGGCTCGCCCTCGAAGTGGATGGCCACGCGGTCGCCGTGCCCGGCCTCGACATGCCGGTCCACGCAGTTGTACGCGACGTTGAGCTCGCCGTCCTTGAACCACTTCGCGAACGGCGGGTTCGACCAGTCCAGCGTCTCCGTCGGCTCCTTGGCCCAGGTCAGCCGGCGGGCCTGCTCGGCCCAGAAGCCGAGCCTGTCAGCCTTGGCCTGTTCGTACGCCTCCGCCGTGACATTGGCGTGGGCGGCCAGGTCGGCGGGTGGCGCGAACCTGCGCTCCTCTTTGAGCAGGTTGGCCAGGCTCTCGTTGCTCACGACATCTCCCTCTCGAAGGGTGTCCGTTGTGTCCCAGGCCACAGCTCATCAGACCTGGTGGCCCGATGACAAGGGTCGACGGAATATTGGTTTAGACCTGTGGGTGGGCGTGGTCATGGCATGCCCGGGCGGGGGCGTGCCATGACCGGGCGGGGCAGGCATGTGCGGTCGGGGGCGTGCCATGACCGGGCGGGGCAGGCATGTGCGGTCGGGGCGGGCGGGGCGGGGGCGCGCCGGAACGGGGACGAGGACCGGCAGGCCTTCCCGATGCCCGGCCGGCCGGCGGGCCGTCCGTCCGTTTCCGGATGCCGGGTCGTCCCGTCGTCCGGTGATCCGTTCCCCGATGCCTCGCCGTCCCTTCCCGATGCCTCGCCGTCCCTTCCCGATGCCCGGTCGTCCCGTCCCGACGTCCGGTCATCCGTTCCCACGGACGGCGGCCGGAACAGGTTCAGCCGTGTAACTCCCCTCACATCCCGGACCGCCCGTTCGTGAACGGGTCACGAACGGGCGGTCCGGGTGCCGGCTCACGCGGACAGGCCCGCCGCACGGACCGTGTCGAACACGAGATCCTCAGCCGTCTCTGTGAGCAGGTACGACTGTGCCTCGCCGACATGGAAGTACATCCCGTGCAGCTCCAACGCGCCCTCACGCAGCGCCCGGGAGACCGACTCGTGAGCGCGCAGGTGCTCCAGCTGCTGCACGACGTTGGTCAGGCACAGCTGCTCGGTCACGTCCGCGGGTGGCCGTCCGGCCAGCCGGGGCCGGGGCCGGCCGTCGCCGGCGATGCGCTCCAGGCTGGGCAGCCCGTGCCGCAGCCAGCGCCTCAGCGGCGTGCGGGCACTGCCGGGCTCGGAGTTGAGCAGCGCCTGCATGGCTCCGCAGCCCGAGTGGCCGCACACGGTGATGGAGCGCACCCTCAGCACCTCCACCGCGTACTCGATCGCCGCCGCCACCGAGTCGTCGCCGCTCTCCTCCCCCGGCCGGGGCACCAGGTTGCCTACGTTGCGCACCACGAACAGGTCGCCCGGACCACTGGAGGTGATCATCGAGGTGACCAGGCGGGAGTCGGCGCAGGTGAGGAACAGCTGATCGGGACGCTGCCCCTCGCGGGCCAGCCGCGCGAGTTCGCCTCTGACCAGCGGGGCCGTGTTGCGCTGGAAGGCGCTGATTCCCCGGGCCAGTTGGTGGTTGCCGACGGTGTCGGTGGGGGTGGGGTCGGGATGGGGCGTGGGGTTGAGATCGGGCGTGGGGTTGAGAGCGGGTTTGGGGGTCAGATCGGGCTTGGGGCTGTGATGGGGAGGGGGGGTGAGATGGGGAGGGAGGTTGAGATCGGGCGTGGGGTTGGGTGTGCCGGTGGGGGTGTAGGGGGCGCTGGAGTGGGGGGTGGGGGCGGGGGCGTCCCCGGTGGTGAGCGCCGACGTGGCGGTGCAGGAGGTGGTGGGGGCCTGGGGGTTGCCTGTGGTGATGGGGTGGGGGGAGGTGAGGGGGGCGAACGAGGAGGTGGGGTCGTTGCGGCGGCCGGGGGTGTTCGCCTGGCCGTGGTCGCCGGGGCGGTCGTACAGGTGGTCGTGGCCGATCGGACGGTCGAGGGCGCCCGGACTGCCGGAGCCGGCCGGGTGGCCCAGGGCGTTCCGGCGACCGGGGGGCTCACGGTGGGCGGAGCCGTCCGAACGGTCGTAACCGGTGGAGCCGTTGCAGTCGGCTGTGCCGTACGAACCCTGCGGGCTTGCGAAGCTCGGCCGGTCCGCCGGGCCATTCGTGCCCTGGGATCCGGACGGCCTTGCGTAGCCCTGCGCTGCCTCCGAGCCCGTCGGTCCACGGGAGCCGCATGGGCCGGCGGAGTCCGCCGGGCTCACGAAACCGTTCCACCCCACGGAGACCTCGAGGCCCTCCAGGCCCTCCAGGCTCGCGGAATCCTTCCATCCCACGAAGCTCTTGGGACGCTGGGAGCCGGTGGAGCCCTGGGGGGCCACGAGGCCCTTTGCGCCCGTCGTGCTCGCGGAATCCTTCCATCCCACGAAGCCCTTGGGGTTCTTTGAACCGGCGGACACCTGAAGGCCCACGGAGCTCTTCACGTCCAAGGCGCTCACTGAGCCCTCAGCCCCTACCGAGCCCATGGTCCCCGCCGAGCCCGCTGCGCTCACCGCGTCCACAGAGCTCCCGGCGCCCGAAGTGCTCGCCGGACCACCGGATGCGCCCGGCTCCGCGTACCGCCCCGCCGCCCCCGGTGCCGTCGGGGGCGGCGTCTGCTGCACCTCGCACTGGTGGTTGCGCCATGGCGTCCAAGGGCTGCAGCGGCAACCGGCGGACGCGTCCGGCTCGTCGGTCCCGGTCTCCCCCGAGTGGCCGGGGAAGTTCATGGGCTCGGCGATACGGACGCCGGCGCGGCGGCCGATCAGCTCGACGGTGCCGTCCGTCGCGGTGTGGGTGTTCTGCCAGTCCTGCAGCGTCTCGTACGCCGCGTGGTCCATGAAGGAACCGTCCAGCTCGACGAGAACGTCGGCCCCTTGCGGCACGAGATGCAGGGCCCGGCTCAGGCGCGGCACCGCGAGGAAGGTCAGCTGCCCTCTGACTTGTACGTGATGGACTCCTTCCGTCACTTCATGGGTGATCCGGGTGCGGGTGAGGCGGTGCAGGGCGACGCCGACGGCAACGGCGATCCCGAGCGCGACGCCTTCCAGGACGCCCATGAGCACCACACCGAGGGTGGTGACCACGTACACCAGCACCTCACGGTGGCGGGTCACCGTGCGGATGTGGTTCAGGGACACCATCTGGATGCCGACGGCCATCACCAGGGCCGCGAGCGCGGCGAGCGGGATGAGCTCCAGGATCGGGACCATCAGCAGGGTGGCGATCACTACGAGAACGCCGTGCAGCATCGTGGAGTTCCGGCTCACGGCACCGGCGTGCACATTCGCGGTGCTGCGCACGGCCACGCCCGCGACCGGCAGCCCGCCGAGTCCGCCGGAGACGATGTTGGCCGCGCCTTGACCGAGCAGCTCACGGTCCAGGTCGGAGCGGGGGACACGGGTGGCACGGCCGGGCCGGGCGGCGGCCATCTTGTCGACGGCGACGGCGCCGAGCAGTGACTGCACGCTGCACACCAGCGTGGTGGTGAGCACCGCTGCGACCAGGCCCAGCGCCGGGCCCTCGGGCAGTCCGGCCAAGGCGTGGCTGCTCCAGTTGGGCAGCTCCACCTTGGGCAGGGTGAGTCCGGCCAGCGAGGCGGCCGCGGTGGCCCCGGCGACGGCGACGAGTGCGGCCGGTGCCTTGCGTAGCAGGCTGCCTGCCCGGCCGGGCAGCCGGGGCCAGGCCAGCAGCAGCGCCAGCGTGAGCGCGCTTGTCGTGATGGCGGCCGGATGCAGCTGGGCGAGTTGTGCGGGCAGCGCGCGCAGATTGTCCAGGACGGCGCTCTGCGGGGTGCCACCGAGCACGATGTGCAGCTGGGCGACGGCGATGGTGACGCCGATGCCGGCCAGCATGCCGTGCACGATCGCGGGGCTGACGGCCAGCGCGGAGCGGGCCACGCGCAGGCAGCCCAGGCCGAGTTGGGCGAGCCCGGCGAGGACGGTGATGGCGCAGGTCGTACGCCATCCGTAGCGGTGGATGAGGTCGGCGGTGACGACCGTGAGGCCGGCCGCCGGGCCGCTCACCTGGAGCGGGGAGCCGCCGAGCCGTCCGGCGACCAGACCGCCCACGGCCGCGGCGACGAGCCCGGCCTGCAGCGGCGCGCCGGTGGCGAGGGCGATGCCAAGGGACAGCGGCAGCGCGATCAGGAAGACGGAGATGGACGCCGACACGTCGGCTCCGGCGATGCGGAACCTGCGGCGCCGGGCCGGTGGCGGACTGTGGGGTTGATGGGCTTCGTTCGGTCGGTGCGGGTCGGGGGCACGAGTGGGGACGCAGGCTGACATTTTCCCGTCTCCTCCGGGGCAGCGCGGTCGCGGTAACTGGTGGTCCCCGCCGGGGCGGGGTGGGTCGCGGCCGTGGGTCACGGCGTGCAGTGGCGGGATCAGCAACTTTCAGTAAACGAATCGTAATCCAGAGTAAAGGTAGAGCATGGATTTTCCGGGCAAATGGGTTAATCAATCACTCCGGTGAGTGATGTGAGCATTTCATCGGCTTGTCGTACTAATTCCTTCTCCGTGCCGTGCCACCGTGACGGCGCTGCCGACTCATCGACTGGAGAAGGAAGGTGGGCGGGATGGCCGCCACCCGGAGGATCGCCGCGGGCGCCATGGGCGCCGCGGTCTGTGCCCTGTCACTCGCCGGCTGCGGGACCGGCTCCGAGCGTGCGGAGGGAGGGACTTCCGGGCCGCAGGGCGCGCCTGCGCCCAAGAGCGCGGTCCGGCTGATCGGAGACGGCTCCACCGCGTTCACCGGTGCGCAGCCCCATCTGCCCCGCCCGGAACGGCTGAAGCCCGGTCAGAGGCCGCCCCAGTTCGTGGTCTTCTCCTGGGACGGCGCGGGCGAGGACAGCCAGCGGCTGTTCTCGCACTTCCGCGAGGTGGCCAAGGCCAACAACGCCACGATGACGTACTTCCTCAGCGGTGTGTACCTGCTGCCCGAGGACAAGCGTGACCTCTACAAACCCCCGCAGCACTCACCGGGCCGCTCCGACATCGGATTCAACGACCGGCAGGGCATCGCCGACACCGTGAAGCAGTTGCGGCTGGCGTGGCTGGAGGGCAACGAGATCGGCACCCACTTCAACGGCCACTTCTGTGGCACCGAGGGCGGTGTCGGCCAGTGGTCGGTGGAGGAGTGGAAGGACGAGATCGCCCAGGCCAAGCAGTTCGTCAAGTCCTGGAAGACCAACAGCGGCATGACCAAGGCCGCACCGCTGCCCTTCGACTACGACCGGGAACTCATCGGCGCTCGCACCCCGTGCCTGGAGGGTCAGGCCAATTTCCGCAAGGCCGCCCGGGCACTGGGCTTCCGCTACGACACCAGCGGCGTCAACAACCAGGTGTGGCCGGGCAAGAAGGAGGGGCTGTGGGATCTGTCCATGCAGTTGGTGCCCTTCCCCGGACACGACTACGAGCAGCTGACCATGGACTACAACTTCATGGTCAACCAGTCGGGCACCACCACCCAGGGTGATCCCGCCAAGTACGAGTACTGGGGCAACCAGATGCGCGACGGCCTGCTCCAGGGCTTCCAGCGGGCGTACGACGGCAACCGCGCGCCCCTGATCATCGGCAACCACTTCGAGTCGTGGAACGGCGGCACCTACATGCGTGCCATCGAGGATGTCGTCGAGCAGGTGTGCACCAAGCCCGAGGTGCGCTGCGTGTCGTTCCGCCAGCTGGTCGACTGGCTGGACGCCCAGGACCCGAAGGCGCTCGCGAAGATGCGCACGCTGAAGGTCGGCGAGGCCCCGAAGAAGGGCTGGGAGTCCTTCCTGTCCGCCCGCCCCGCTCCGGCCCCGAAGGGTGCGCCCGGGGCGCCGGCGGACCGACTGTAGGTGCAAGGCGTCGTCCGTCAGGCGTCGTCCGTCAGGTGTCAGGTGTCAGGCGTCGTCCGTCAGGTGTCAGGCGTCGTGCGCCAGGCGTCACTGTCGCGGTCAGGTGCCGGACATCAGCCTCGCGGCGTCAGGCGTGGTCACGCGTCGTCAGGCGGGTTCGACGACCCCTTCGCCGAGCACGAAGTCGGGGTCGACCTGGGCCGCCAGGTCGGCCCCGTGCCGCTCGTTGGCCCAGGACCGGGCGTTCTTCAGGTGGAAGTGCACCATCTGCCGGGTGTAGCGCTCCCAGTCGCGGCGTTCGTACGTCGCGTCGGCGGTCGCCCGGAGCGTGTCCAGGGCGCGGCGGTTGGCCTCCTCCAGCTGCTCGAAGCGGGGCGGCCGGCCCTTCTCCATGGCGCGCACCCAGTCGGAGTGCCCGACCGTCACGAGCAGGTCGTCCCCGACTTCGGCGCGGAGGTAGTCGAGGTCGTCCTGGCCTTGGACCTTGTTGCCGACGACCTTCAGCTCGACGCCGAAGTCGCGGGCGTACTCCTTGTACTGGCGATAGACGGAGACTCCCTTCCGGGTCGGCTCGGCGACGAGGAACGTGATGTCGAAGCGGGTGAACATGCCCGAGGCGAAGGAGTCCGAACCAGCCGTCATGTCCACCACGACGTACTCGTCGGGCCCGTCCACCAGGTGGTTCAGGCAGAGCTCCACCGCTCCGGTCTTGGAGTGGTAGCAGGCGACCCCGAGGTCCGCGTCCGTGAAGGGGCCGGTGACCATCAAACGGACGGCCCCGCCATCGAGTTCCACCGGCCGGGCGCAGGCGTCGTAGACCGGGTTGTCCTCGCGCACCCGCAGCAGCCGCGATCCCTCGCCGGGTGGTGTGGTCTTGATCATCGACTCGGCTGAGGCGATGCGGGGGTTGGTGCCGCGCAGGTAGTCCTTGATGAGCGCCAGCCGGTCGCCCATGGCGGGCAGTCCGGCGGACTCCGTCTCGTCGAGGCCGAGCGCGGGCCCGAGGTGCTGGTTGATGTCCGCGTCGATCGCGACGACCGGGGCGCCGGCGGCCGCGAGGTGGCGGACGAACAGGGAGGACAGGGTCGTCTTACCGCTGCCGCCCTTGCCGACGAAAGCAATTTTCATGTTCATCAAGCGTAGTGGCGCCGGGAATCCGGGACCGGCGTTGCGTGAAGAAGACCACTCCTTCGTGGGGTTTCCGCGGTGGGTGCGTAGGGTCGTACTCATGAGTACGACAGGCGCGACCGCCGATCCGCTAGCCGCCCTGGGCCTGCTCCCCGGTGTGGCCGATTCCGTGGAATCCGTGCGCAAGGCCGTGGACCGGGTCTACGGGCACCGGATCATGCGCAGGCGCAGCAACGAGATCACCTCCGAGGCCGCACTGCGCGGAGCCCGTGGCTCCGCCGCGCTGTCCGGTGCGGACTGGGCCCTCGAGGAGGTGCGCCGGCGTACCGACTTCAGCGGCGACGACGAGGCGCGGGTGGTGGGCGGGGCGCTCCGGCTGACCGCGGAGGCGGGACAGCTGCTGTCCATCTGGCGGCAGTCGCCGCTGCGGGTGCTGGCCCGTCTGCACCTGGTGGCGGCGGCGGACAAGGCCGACCAGGTCGGGCGGCCCCGGCAGCAGGGCGAACCGGTCGGCGAACCGCTGATCGAACAGCCGCTCCCTGACGCCGACGAGGTGTCCGGGCGTCTGGAGGGGCTGTCCGAGCTGGTCATCGCGGGGAGTTCGGCGCCCGCCCTGGTGCTGGCGGCCGTCGTGCACGGGGAACTGCTCGCCCTGCGCCCCTTCGTCTCCCACAACGGTTTGGTGGCGCGCACGGCCGAGCGGATCGTCCTGGTCGGCAGCGGACTCGACCCGAAGTCGGTCTGTCCGGCCGAGGTGGGACACGCCGAGCTGGGCCGTGCGGCCTATGTGGCGGCGTTCGAGGGTTATGTCTCGGGAACTCCCGAGGGCATGGCGGCGTGGATCGCGCACTGCGGCCGGGCGGTCGAGCTGGGCGCGCGCGAGTCGACGGCGGTGTGCGAGGCGCTCCAGCGCGGGGCGGCGTAGGCCGTCGGGATCCTCTGAGGCGCGCCGGGTGGTGTTCATGGGTCATCCGCGGTGTGGCGCGCGCCGGGAGGCCCGGGGCCAGGTGCCCTGAACAGGGTTGCGGCGGTACGAGTTCTCGTACCGCCGCTGGCATGAGCACCGGGTTACCAGGCGTCCTCGATATGTGCCCATCAGGTGGGGATCTTTGCCCGTCACCTGGTGCGGCTGGCCCGTAATCGACGGGTCGACGTCGCGTGGGTGCCCGGTGTTCATGCGCGGTCCGTGGGGCCGAATGCGTTGTGAAGGGTGATCCTCTCGGATGTCCTTGGTCTCGCGGGCCGTGTCTCCTTTGTACTCCAGGCGGGTGACAAGCGGAAGTGCTCACCTTACTTCTTTACTTGTGAATTCAATACTTGCGACTTCAATGGCGTAAGGGGTGGGCGCCGGTATTTCAGCGGTGATCGGGCAGGGTGAACCGCCAGGTCAGGCCGTGGCTGCCCGGCGGCGACTCGCGTACCAGACAAGGCCGGCCGTGGCCGCCGCCGCACCTATGGCGGCCGCCGCGACCAGGGCGGGACGCGGCGGTACGGAGAACGCGGGCAATCGCTGCTTGAGTCTGACCGGGCGGTGGAAATCGAGAATCGGCCACCCGCGCGCGAGTGCCTCTCGGCGCAGGGCACGATCGGGATTCACCGCGTGCGGATTGCCCACCGACTCCAGCATCGGAACATCCGTCGCCGAATCGCTGTACGCGTAGCAGCGTGAAAGGTCGTACCCCTCGGACTCTGCCAGCTCCCGGACCGCCTCCGCCTTCGTGGGGCCGTAGGCGTAGTACTCCACCTCGCCCGTGAAGCAGCCGTCGTCCCCCACCACCATGCGGGTGGCGACCACGCGGTCGGCGCCGAGCAGCTCGCCGATCGGCTCGACCACCTCCGCACCCGACGTGGACACGATCACCACGTCGCGGCCGGCGATGTGGTGCTCCTCGATGAGGGACGCGGCCTCGTCGTAGATGATCGGATCGATGATGTCGTGCAGCGTCTCGGCGACGATCTCCTTGACCTGCTGGACGTTCCAGCCGCGGCACAGCGCGGACAGGTACGCGCGCATGCGCTCGATCTGCTCGTGGTCGGAGCCCCCCGCCAGGAAGACGAACTGGGCGTATGCGGTGCGCAGTACGGCCCGGCGGTTGATCAGGCCGCCCTGGTAGAACGACTTGCTGAAGGTGAGCGTGCTCGACTTCGCAATGACTGTCTTGTCCAGGTCAAAGAAGGCCGCTGTGCGGGGCATCGAGTGGTTTTCCACGCCCCAGAGCATAGGGGCAGCCCATTCGGCGTAAGGTGTGGCGTGTGGGTTTGCCTGAGAGGGCTCTCGGGTACACCATGGAAGTCACGGATCGTTCGCGACCGTGCTAACCCGGTCCGACTCCTCCCCCCCCGAGTCGGCCGTGGGGACGACCCCCGCTCTCCCCCCCGGCGGGGGTCGTCGCATGTCCGGGTGGGTTTTTTCTCTCTCAGCGGCCACCGGGCCGCATCGAGGCGGCTGCGGCCGCCTCTTCGACATGCCCGCAGACCGTCACGGTACGTAGTCGTCGGACTGCTCTGCGGAAGTCGCACAGGAGATGGCGCGGAGTCACCGGTATGGGTGACAGCGATATTCACAACCATCGGGTTGTCCACAGTTATCGACCAAGATCCACACGATTTCCGGGATCGCTGCACCGTGATTCCTGCGCGGCCCGCTCGCGGCGAGTTCCTGGCCGGATCGGATTGCCGGGCGCGCATGGCCGGATTGCGTCGGCCGTTCATATGGAGGCCGGTTGCCGGTTCTTCACATGTATGCGAATCGCGGGGCCGCAGGGGCCGCGCGAGCGAAGCGGAGAAGCAGCGAAGGGGGAAACAAACCGTGGCCGGAACCGTCACACACGATCCGCCGTCCGCCGCCGGAGGGCGGCAGAGCCGACCGCTGATCGTCACCGAGGACGCCGAACTGCTCGACGACCTGCTGCGCCTGTGCGCGGCGGCCGGAGCCACCCCGGAGGTCCACCACACCGTGCCGGACCGCAGCGGCGGCTGGGAGGCAGCGCCGCTGGTCCTGGTCGGGGACGACGCGGCCCGGCGGGTGCGCGGGGCCGCGCGCAGAAGAGGGGTGGTGCTGGTCGGCCGCGACCAGGACGACCCCGGGGTATGGAAGCGCGCAGTCCAGATCGGCGCGGACCACGTCCTGATGCTGCCCGACGGCGAGCAGTGGCTGGTCGACCGGATCGCCGACGTCGCCGAAGGCGTCGGCAGGCCCGCGCTCACCGTCGGCGTGATCGGCGGCCGGGGTGGCGCCGGTGCGTCCACGCTGGCCTGCGCGCTCGCCGTGACCTCCGCGCGTGAGGGACTGCGCACCCTGCTCGTGGACGCCGATCCGCTGGGCGGCGGACTCGACGTGCTCCTCGGCGGCGAGACCGCCGAGGGCCTGCGCTGGCCGGCCTTCGCCGCCTCCCGTGGCCGGGTCGGCAGTGGCGCCCTGGAGGAGTCACTCCCTGAGCTGCACTCCCTGAGGGTGCTCAGCTGGGACCGCGGCGACTGTGTCGCCATCCCGCCCCAGGCCGTACGGGCGGTGCTGGCCGCGGCCCGCCGCCGGGGTGGCGCGGTCGTGGTCGACCTGCCGCGGCGGATCGACGAGGGGAGCGCGGAAGCGCTCGCCCAGCTCGACATCGGGCTCCTGGTGGTCCCCGCCGAACTGCGCGCGGTCGCGGCCGCCGGACGGGTGGCCTCCGCGGCCGGCATGGTCGTGCGCGATCTGCGGGTGGCGGTACGCGGGCCGTACGCGCCCGGCCTCGACGACCGCGAGGTGGCCCGGCTGCTGGTGCTGCCGTTGGCCGGCGAGGTGCCCGTGGAGTCCGGGCTGCTTCGACCGGCCGAGGGCAGGACGCCGCCCGGCGCGGGCGGGCGCGGTCCCCTGGCCCGGTTCTGCACCCAGTTCTGGGAGCGGGCGCTGGTCGAGGCGGGTGCGGCATGAGCACCTTCACGGGGCCCCTGCTGGACGGCGTGCGCGAGTGGCTCGCCGACAGCGGCGCCGAGCCCACACCCGCGCGCGTGGCGCAGGCACTGCGGGAACAGGGCCGGGTGCTGGGCGACGCGGAAGTCCTCGGCGCCGCGGAGCAGTTGCGGTCCGAGCTCGTCGGCAGCGGGCCGCTGGAGCCACTGCTCGCCGATCCGTCGGTGACCGACGTGTTGGTCCCGGCGCCCGACCGGGTGTGGGTCGACCGGGGCGGCGGCCTGGAACTGACGACCGTGACCTTCCCCGACGCGGCGGCCGTACGACGCCTCGCGCAGCGACTGGCCGCGGTGGCGGGGCGGCGCCTGGACGACGCCCGGCCGTGGGTCGACGCCCGGCTGCCGGACGGCACCAGGCTGCATGCCGTGCTTGCGCCGGTCGCCGTCGGAAGCACCAGCCTGTCGTTGCGAGTGGTACGCCCGCGCGCGTTCACACTCGACGAACTGGTGGCGGCGGGCACGGTCCCGCCCGGTGGTGACCGGGTCCTGCGGGCGCTGCTGCAAGCGAGGCTGTCCTTCCTGATCAGCGGGGGCACGGGCACCGGGAAGACGACCTTGCTGAGTGCGCTGCTGGGGCTGGTGGGGCCGGACGAGCGGATCGTGCTCGCCGAGGACTCGGCGGAGTTGCGCCCCGACCATCCTCACGTGGTGCGTCTGGAGACCCGGCCCGCGAACCAGGAGGGCGCCGGACTCGTGACTCTGGAGGACCTGGTCCGGCAGGCGTTGCGGATGCGGCCCGACCGGCTGGTGGTCGGTGAGGTGCGCGGGGCCGAGGTGGTGCATCTGCTGGCCGCTCTGAACACCGGCCACGAGGGCGGGTGCGGGACTGTCCATGCCAATGCCGCCGCCGACGTCCCCGCTCGCCTCGAGGCCCTCGGCACGGCGGCCGGTCTCGACCGGGCCGCGCTGCACAGCCAGTTGGCGGCCGCACTGTCGGTCGTACTGCACCTGGTGCGGGACCGGAACGGCAGACGGCGGATCGCTGAGGTGCATGTGCTGGAACGTGACCCTTCGGGACTGGTGCGGACCGTTCCGGCCTTGCGGTGGGACCCGGAGGCGTTCGTACGGGAGCGGGGGTGGGGGCGGTTGCGGGGGCTGCTGTGTGGTGGCGGCTCAGGGCCGGTCGAGGACGAGCAGCGACTGCCGTGCGGGAGTGACGAGATGAGGGGCGAGCGGCATGGGTGAGACGGCGATGAGTGCGGCCCTGGTGTGTGCCGGGGCGGCCGCGTGGCTGATGGGCGGATGGCATTCGGGGACGGCCCGGCGGGCGCAACTGCTGCTGGCCGGTGGCGGGGTGGAGGGCAGCGGTCCTCCCGCGTGGCGGCGCTGGGCGGATGAGTTGCGGCGGATCCGTGGGCGGCTGCGGGCCGAGTGGTGGGCGCCGGTCGCCGGGCTGGTGCTCGGGGTGCTGGCGTCGTCGGTGCTGCCGGCCGTCGCGGGGGCGGCCGGGATGCCGGTGCTGCGGCGGGTGCGGCTGGCCGGGGAGGCGCGGCGCGCGCGGGAACGGCGAGGCGATGCGGTGATCGCGCTGTGCTCGGCACTCGCGGGCGAGGTGCGGGCCGGACGGCAGCCGGGCGAGGGCCTGTTACGGGCCGCTTGGGACTCCGGAGGGCTCGGTGAGGCGCAGGCGGCGGTACTGGCGGCGGCGCGGTTCGGCGGGGACGTGCCGGGAGCGCTGGCGACGGCGGCACGGCAGCCCGGGGCCGAGGGGCTGCTGGGACTCGCTGCGTGCTGGCGGGTCGCGGTCGACCGGGGCGCGGGTCTCGCGTCGGGACTCGACCGGCTGGAGGCCGCCCTGCGGGCGGAGCGGGACAAACGGGCCGAGCTCCGGGCGCAGCTGGCGGGTTCGCGCTCCACGGCGGTGATGCTCGCGGCGCTGCCGGCCCTCGGCATCCTCCTCGGCACCGCGCTCGGCGCCGACCCGCTGCACGTACTGCTGCACACCGGCGCGGGCCTGGGCTGCCTGCTGGTGGGCGGGGTGCTGGAGGGCGTGGGGCTGTGGTGGGCGCTGCGCATCGTGAGGGGAGCCGAGGCGGCGTGAGTACGGAAGTTGTCCACAGGCTGGGGGTGGCCCTGGGGGTCTTGTCAGCCCTGGCGTGTGTCACGCACTGGGCGGTCGGCGCACGGCGGCAACGCCGGGCGCGCAGGCGGATGGCCGAGCTGCTGGGCCGTGAAGCCGCTGCCCCACGGCCGCGCCGGTACGTCGCGGACGAGGTACGGCGCTGGTGGCCGGCGGCCGCCGTGGTCGGTGCCGGGTGGGTGCTGGTCGGCGGGGGCGTGGGTGCCGTCGTGGGCCTGGCCGCCGCCGTCGGGGTGTGGCGATGGCGTGATCGGCAGACAGCCGCCGCGGCCGCGGACGAGGCTGTCGACTCGCGCGAGGCGGCCCGGCAACTCCCGCTGGCCGCGGACCTCGTGGCCGCGTGCATCGCGGCCGGCGCCGGTCCAGTGATCGCCGCGCAGGCCGTGGGCGAAGCCTTGGGTGGTCCGGTGGGGGAGGCGCTGGCGCGCGGGGCGGCGGAGGTACGGCTCGGCGGTGAACCGGCGGGGGCGTGGCGCAGGCTGGCCGCCGCACCGGGCGCGGCAGCGCTGGCGCGACTGCTGGAACGGGCCGGCGTGTCCGGGCTCCCCGCGGCCGCACCGGTCGCGCGGATCGCCGCGGACGCCCGCGCCGACTGGGCCCGCGGCGCCACGGCACGGGCACGCCGGGCGGCGGTCATGGTCACGGCACCGGTCGGGCTGTGCTTCCTTCCCGCCTTCATCGCGGTCGGTGTGCTGCCCGTCGTGATCGGGCTGGCGGGTGGGGTGCTGAGAGGGGGTGGCGGCTGATGGGCGCCTGAGAGCGTGCGAGCGCGGCTCGCGCAGGGACGAACGGCAACTGGCGGACGGACAGACGGAACGGAACCTCATGGGGGTTGAGATGTGCAAGGCGGTACAGGCACGCGTGCGTGCGCTGGTGTGGCGGATGCGCGGCATGCGGAAGGAGGCCGGGATGGTCACCTCCGAGTACGCGGTGGGAATCGTCGCGGCGGCGGCCTTCGCGGTGCTGCTCTACAAGGTCGTGACGAGCGGGCAGGTCAGCGCGGAACTGCAGAGCATCGTCAAGGAGGCCCTCAATGCGCGGATGTAGGTGGCGGGGGCAGGGCGCGGACCGGGGGTTCGTGACGGCGGAGGCGGCGCTGGTGCTGCCCGTGCTGGTGATGTTCGCGATGGGGCTGGTCTGGGCGCTGCTCGTGGCGGCCGCGCAGATCCAGTGCGTGGACGCGGCCCGGACAGGAGCCCGCGCGGCGGCCCGGCAGGACCCGCACGACGCGGTCGTCCAGCTCGCCCGCGAGGTGGCACCGCGCGGGGCGAAGGTCGCGCTCAGCCGGGAGGGCGACCGGGTCCGGGTGGCGGTCGTGGCCAGGTCGCCGGTGCTGGGACGCCTGTCCTACGAGCTGCGGGAGGAGGCGGTCGCGGTCGTGGAGGGGGCGGTGGTGGAGGGACGGGAGGCGGGTCGTTGAGGGGCGGAGGCGGCTCTGTGAGGGGCGGCGGCGGGTGCTTGGCGGTGGTGGTGGCGGGAGGGGAGGCGGGGCGGGTAGGGGTGAGGGCGGTTGCGGAGGGGGGTGAGGGCGGCCCGGACGGGCGGATCGGGCGGCGCGCCCTGATCATCGGCGGGGCCGCGGCCGTGGTAGGGGCGGTGGCGGGACGGGAAGCGGGGCGTTGAGAGGAGCTGGTGGCCCCATGAGGGGCGGTCGTGGTCGCGGAGGGGGACGGTGGTGGCGGGACGGGACGCGGGGCTTTGAGGGGCGGTGGCGGGTGTTTGAGGGGCTGTGGTGGCGGGATGGCGGGAGGCCGGTCCATGACGGTCGGTGCCGGTCCGTGAGAAGCGGGCGCGCGTACATGGGAGACGGCGGCGGCTCCAGGAAAGTCGGACGCGGGCCCATCGGGGGCGGAAGCGGGTCCGTCAGGGGCGGAGGCGGGCCGAGGGGTGGTGACGGGGACCGGGGGTCCGCCACCGTCTGGAGCGTCGGTGTGATCGCCGTCCTGTGTGTCGTGTTCGGCGTCCTGCTCGCCCTGGGGCAGGCCGCCGTGACCCGGCACCGCGCGGCGGGCGGCGCGGACCTCGCCGCTCTCGCGGCGGCGGACCACTGGGCGCAGGGCTCCGCGGCGGCCTGCGCCCGGGCGGAACGGGTGGCCCGTGACCAGGGCACGCGGCTGGTGCGGTGCGCGCTGGTGGGCGAGATCTCGGACGTGACGGCGGCGTCGGGGAGGGGGCCGTTCGCCGTGGAGGTCAGGGCGCGGGCGGGCCCTGCGGAGGCGGTGACGACGGCTTCTCGGGGGGCTCCGGTGCCGGCTGGGCTCCCGCCGGAGCCCCTTGGGCTCCCGCCGCTTCCCCAGCCGCATCCGCCTGCTTCTCCTCCGGCGCCCCCCGCAACAGCACCGTGAGAAGACGCACGGCCCCCCGCTTGTGCAGCGGATCGTTGCCGTTGCCGCACTTGGGGGACTGGATGCACGACGGACAGCCGCTGTCGCACTCGCAGGAGGCGATGGCCTCGCGTGTGGCGGAGAGCCAGGCCCTCGCGGTGTGGAAGGCGCGCTCCGCGAAGCCCGCGCCGCCCGGGTGGCCGTCGTAGACGAAGACCGTCGGCAGGAGCGTGTCGGGGTGGAGCGGGACCGACACGCCACCGATGTCCCAGCGGTCGCAGGTCGCGAAGAGGGGCAGCATCCCGATCGACGCGTGCTCGGCGGCGTGCAGGGCGCCGCCGAGGATCTCCGGGCTGATGCGGGCCTCGTCGAGCTGGTCCTCGGTGACCGTCCACCACACCGCGCGCGTGCGGAGCGTTCGGGGCGGAAGGTCGAGCTTGCTCTCGCCGAGTACCTCGCCGGTGATGAGGCGGCGGCGCAGGAAGGAGACGACCTGGTTGGTCACCTCGACGGAGCCGTAGCAGAGGCGGCCGTGTCCCCACGGCACCTCGACGTCCGTCTCCAGGACGGAGATCGTCGTGGTGTCGCGGGCGACCGTGGAGTACGGCGGGTCGGCCTCCTCGACCAGGGCGACCGCGTCGTCCAGGTCGAGGGAGCGCACGAGGTACGTGCGGCCCTGATGGAGGTGGACCGCGCCCTCGTGGACGGTCGTGTGCGCTGCGCCCGCGTCGACCGTGCCCAGCAGACGGCCGGTGCCTGCCTCGACGACCTGGACCGGCCGGCCGCCCTCACCCCGGATGTCGGCCAGATCGGCGGCCCGCTCCCGGCGGGTCCAGTGCCAGGCCTTCGTGCGCCGGCGGAGCAGTTTCGCGGCCTCCAGCTGCGGGAGCAGCTCCGCGCCGGCCGGGCCGAACAGCTCCAGGTCCTCCTCGACCAGGGGAAGCTCCTCGGCGGCGGCGCAGAGGTGGGGCGCGAGGACGTACGGGTTGTCGGGATCGAGGACGGTCGACTCCACGGGCTGGTCGAACAGGGCTTCCGGATGGTGGACCAGGAAGGTGTCCAGCGGGTCGTCACGGGCCACCAGCACGGCCAGCGCGCCCTGCCCCGAGCGGCCGGCCCGGCCCGCCTGCTGCCACAGGGAGGCGCGCGTCCCCGGGTAGCCGGCGATGACGACGGCATCCAGGCCGGAGACGTCGACGCCCAGTTCCAGGGCGGTGGTGGCGGCGAGGGCGAGGAGTTCGCCGGAGTGCAGGGCACGCTCCAGGGCGCGGCGCTCCTCGGGGAGGTAGCCGCCCCGGTACGCCGCGACGCGCCGGGGCAGGGAGCGGTCGATCTCCGCGAGCCGCTCCTGGGTGATGACCGAGATCAGCTCGGCGCCGCGCCGGGAGCGCACGAAGGCGACGGTGCGGACGTTCTGGAGGGTGAGGTCGGTGAGGAGGTCGGCGGTCTCGGCCGTGGCCGTACGGCGGACGGGTGCGCCCTTCTCGCCCTGGAGTTCGGTCAGCGGCGGCTCCCAGAGGGCGAAGACCAGTTCCCCGCGCGGGGAGGCGTCGTCGGCGACCTCCACGACCGGGAGGCCGGTGAGGCGGCGGGCGGCGACGGCCGGCTCGGCGGCGGTCGCGGAGGCCAGCAGGAAGACCGGGGAGGAGCCGTAGCGGGCGCAGAGGCGGCGCAGTCGGCGCAGTACCTGGGCGACGTGCGAGCCGAAGACACCGCGATAGGTGTGGCACTCGTCGATGACGACGTACTTCAGCGACTTCAGGAAGGAGGCCCAGCGGGGGTGGGACGGCAGTATGCCCCGGTGCAGCATGTCGGGGTTGGTCAGGACGTACGTCGCGTACTGGCGGATCCACTCGCGTTCCTCGAACGGGGTGTCGCCGTCGTAGACGGCCGGCCGCACCGATTGGCCCAGCGGATGTGAAAGTTCTTTCACGGCCCGGCACTGATCCGCCGCCAGGGCCTTGGTGGGGGCCAGGTAGAGGGCGGTGGCACCACGGCCGTTGGGGGCCTCGGCGCCGTCCAGGAGCGTGGAGAGGACCGGGACCAGGTACGCCAGGGACTTGCCGGACGCGGTGCCGGTGGCGACGACCACCGACTGGCCGTCCAGCGCGTGTTCGGCGGCCCGCGCCTGGTGGGCCCAGGGGTGTTCGATGCCCGCGGCCCGTACCGCGGCGATCACCTCGGATCGGATCCGGTCCGGCCAGACTGCATGCCGACCCGCACGCGGGGGCAAGTGCTCCGTATGAGTGATGCGCGAAGCCCTGTTCGGTCCCGAGGCGAGCCGGTCCAGGACCGTGCTCGGGGCGGGGCGGGACGCGGTGTCCGTCGGGGATCGATCGGATCGGTGATTCTTGGCCATCGGCACCGAGTGTGTCACCGGCTTGACGGACAATGGGACCAAGGCGTCGTGCACGCCTGCCGGTAAGTGATTGAATGCCATCGCGGCTGGCGAACCGTCCAGGGGGCTCTGCCGAGATGTCCCAAGGACGACCGCTCGATAGCAAGGTGCTGGAGGATCCGTGGACCTGTCCCTGTCGACCGAGACCATCGGCGATCGCACGATCGTCAGGGTCGGTGGCGAAATCGACGTATATACCGCGCCCAAGCTGCGCGAGCAGCTGGTCGAGCTGGTGAACGACGGCAGTTTCCACCTCGTCGTCGACATGGAGGGCGTGGACTTCCTCGACTCCACCGGGCTCGGCGTGCTGGTCGGCGGCCTGAAGCGGGTGCGTGCCCATGAGGGCTCACTGCGCCTGGTCTGCAACCAGGAGCGCATTCTGAAGATCTTCCGCATCACCGGCCTCACCAAGGTGTTCCCGATTCACACCTCGGTCGAGGAAGCGGTGGCGGCCACCGACTGATCACCGGCCCGGGCCATGGGACCGGGCCGGCAGATTCGCACAGGGGGTCCGGGCTTTCGGCGGCCCGGACCCCGAGCACGCCCGTAGCTCCGAGGGGGATGCATGGCCACCGTCGAACTCCGCTTCAGCGCGCTGCCCGAGCACGTCAGGACCGCCCGGCTGGTGGCGGCGGCGGTGGCACGCAGGGCCGGGGTGGACGAGGCCGTCCTCGACGAGGTGCGGCTCGCCGTCGGCGAGGCCTGCTCCCGTGCCGTGGGGCTGCACCAGCTCAGCGGGATCACGGCGCCGGTGAAGGTGGCGCTGATCGAGGAGGAGAAACAGTTCTCCATCGAGGTCGGCGACGAGGCACCGCACGCGCCGACCGGGGTCCGGACGTCCGGCTCAGCCGCCGACGACCCCGAGGTGGAGGCCGAGGAGGACGAGATGGGCCTCGCGGTGATCAGCGGTCTCGTCGACGACGTCGAGGTGACCGCCGGGGAGCACGGTGGCCTGATCCGTATGACCTGGCCGACCACGCCGCCGCCGACCGCGGTGCTCCCCTGACGTCGTCACTCCATCGGAGTAAGCACTGCGAGGGCCCTGCTGAGCAGGGCCCTCGTTGTTTTACGCGTGAAGCGGCCCGGGATACGTGAAGGAATTCACGATCAGTGGGTGATCAATTGACTGATCAACGGCGCCGCAATTCGATCAAGCCCCCACACTTCTGGGGCATTACCACTTTCGGGTTCGTAGGCTTCCTGCGATCATTTGCGGTGAAGCACGGGACGACCAATTCCGCTTGCCGCGCCCTGTTTTGATCAGGACCGGCTCCCTACAATCCGTCCACATCTTGAGCTCAGCCCAAGCGTCAAGGAGGACGAATGGCGGGGCTTTCTACCCCTCATCGGTTGGACCATCTGGACCACTCCACAACCTTCGCAGCCGCAGTGCTGACCGACGGCAACCGCGTCATGGTGATGGTCATCGCGGCCGTCGCCCTGGCCGCTCTGCTCGTCGCCGGCGTGCTGCTGCGCCAGGTGCTCGCGGCAGGCGAGGGCACCGACAGCATGAAGGAGATCGCGGCGGCCGTGCAGGAAGGCGCCAACGCCTATCTGGCCCGGCAGTTGCGGACGCTCGGCGTATTCGCCGTCGTCGTGTTCTTCCTGCTCATGTTGCTGCCCGCGGACGACTGGAATCAGCGCGCCGGACGATCGGTGTTCTTCTTGATCGGTGCGGCGTTCTCGGCGGCCACCGGCTATATCGGCATGTGGCTCGCCGTGCGCAGCAATGTCCGGGTCGCCGCGGCCGCCCGTGAAGCGACTCCGGCAGAGGGTGAGCCGGAAAAGGATCTCACTCTCGTCTCGCACAAAGCCATGAAGATCGCTTTCCGCACGGGCGGCGTCGTCGGCATGTTCACGGTGGGCCTCGGTCTGCTGGGCGCTTCCTGCGTGGTGCTGGTCTACACGGCCGACGCGCCGAAGGTGCTGGAGGGCTTCGGCCTCGGGGCCGCCCTCATCGCGATGTTCATGAGGGTGGGCGGCGGCATCTTCACCAAGGCCGCCGACGTCGGCGCCGACCTGGTCGGCAAGGTCGAGCAGGGCATTCCGGAGGACGATCCGCGCAATGCCGCGACCATCGCCGACAACGTGGGCGACAACGTCGGCGACTGCGCGGGCATGGCGGCCGACCTGTTCGAGTCGTACGCCGTGACCCTGGTCGCCGCGCTGATCCTGGGCACGGCCGCCTTCGGCGACTTCGGACTGGCGTTCCCGCTGCTGGTGCCCGCGATCGGCGTGGTCACCGCGATGATCGGCATCTTCGCCGTGGCCCCGCGGCGTGCCGACCGCAGTGGGATGAGCGCGATCAACCGGGGGTTCTTCATCTCCGCGGTGATCTCGCTCGCCCTGGTGGCCGTCGCCGTCTTCGTCTACCTGCCGTCCTCGTACGCCGATCTTGACGGCGTCACCGATGCGGCGATCCTGGCGAAGGACGGCGACCCGCGGATCCTCGCGCTCGTCGCGGTGGCCATCGGCATCCTGCTCGCCGCCGTGATCCAGCAGCTCACCGGCTACTTCACCGAGACCAACCGGCGCCCCGTGCGGGACATCGGCAAGACCTCGCTCACCGGCCCGGCCACCGTCGTCCTCGCCGGTATCTCCGTCGGCCTCGAGTCGGCCGTCTACACCGCCCTGTTGATCGGTCTCGGCGTCTACGGGGCCTTCCTGCTCGGCGGTACGTCGATCATGCTGGCGCTGTTCGCGGTCGCGCTGGCCGGCACCGGTCTGCTCACCACGGTCGGTGTGATCGTCGCCATGGACACCTTCGGGCCGGTCTCCGACAACGCGCAGGGCATCGCCGAGATGTCCGGCGACGTCGAGGGCGCGGGCGCGCAGGTGCTCACCAACCTGGACGCCGTCGGCAACACCACCAAGGCCATCACCAAGGGCATCGCCATCGCCACCGCCGTGCTTGCCGCGGCGGCGCTCTTCGGGTCGTACCGTGACGCGATCACCACCGGCGCACAGGACGTCGGCGAGAAGCTCAGTGGTGAGGGCTCGCCGATGACCCTGGCGATGGACATCTCGCAGCCCAACAACCTCGTAGGCCTCATCGCGGGCGCGGCGGTCGTCTTCCTCTTCTCCGGTCTGGCGATCAACGCGGTCTCACGGTCGGCGGGTTCGGTGGTGTTCGAGGTGCGGCGGCAGTTCCGCGAGCGGCCGGGGATCATGGACTACACCGAGAAACCGGAGTACGGGAAAGTCGTCGACATCTGTACGAGGGACGCGCTGCGGGAACTGGCCACACCAGGTCTGCTCGCGGTGATGGCGCCGATCTTCATCGGGTTCACGCTCGGCGTCGGCGCACTCGGTGCCTATCTGGCGGGCGCGATCGGGGCCGGCACCCTGATGGCGGTGTTCCTCGCCAACTCCGGAGGCGCCTGGGACAACGCCAAGAAGCTGGTGGAGGACGGTCACCACGGCGGCAAGGGCAGCGAGGCCCACTCCGCGACGGTGATCGGCGACACGGTCGGTGACCCCTTCAAGGACACCGCCGGACCGGCGATCAACCCGCTGCTGAAGGTGATGAACCTGGTGGCGCTGCTCATCGCGCCCGCGGTGATCAAGTTCAGCTACGGCGACGACGCGAGCCTCGGCATACGGATCCTGATCGCCGTACTCTCCCTGGCCGTGATCGTCGCAGCGGTGTTCGTCTCCAAGCGGCGCGGCATCGCCATGGGCGACGACGACCCGGAACCGACCGCCAAGTCGGCTGACCCGGCGGTGGTTTCGTAGCTCGTCGCACCCGGCTCGGCCCAAGGAGCGGGCGGGTGGCGCGCATTGGCGCGTCACCCGCCCGCTCCGTCGTGCCCGCCCGCGCCGTGAGCCTTCTCTCCCTTGGTGTAAATGGCTGCAATAAGGTGAATATCGGACCTCGGTCATGCGTTTGCTGTGCGCTTGGCGTGTATGTTCCGGGGCCGAGAGCCATGGAAGGGGCCGAACCGGTGAACAAGAAGCTCGCGGCCGCGCTGTCCGGCGGTGCGGTACTGGTGCTGGCGCTGTCGGGATGCGCCAGCGACGACGGCGACGAGAAGCTGGACGCATGGGCCAAGCAGGTCTGTGACGCGGTGCAGCCGCAGGCCAAGAAGATCGCGGCCGCCAATTCCGCCATCCAGAAGGAGACCTCGGACAGCAGCACGCCGGAAGAGGTCCAGAAGACCGACGCGGCCGCCTTCCAGGACATGTCCGACGCCTACAAGGCGATCGGCGCGGCCGTCAGCGAGGCCGGCGCGCCCGAAGTCGACAACGGCGACAAGAAGCAGCAGGACGCCGTCAAGGAGCTCAACACGATCTCCTCGTCCTACGCCTCCCTGAAGAAGCAGGTCGACGCCCTCGACACCAAGGACCAGGCGAAGTTCGCCGACGGCCTCAAGGACGTCGCCACCGAGCTGGACAAGCTCAGCCAGAGCGGCAGCGACGCGCTGACGGCCCTGGAGGAGGGCGAGGTCGGCCAGGCGATGGCCAAGCAGGAGTCCTGCAAGAGCGCGTCGTCCGAGCCGTCGGCCACCCAGGGCTGACGTTCGCGGCGGCCCTGCCGCACGGTCACAATGGAGGGCGTGAGCAACGCCAGCCTCTCCGCCCTGCCCGCCACCGACCGCCCCGACGTCAGCGCGCGGCTGCGTGACGCCCTCCTGGGCGCCGCCTTCACCGCCGACGGGCTGCTCGAACTGCTCGGCGCCCCCGCCTACGCGGCGCTGGCGCGCAGCGAGGTCGTCCCCGCGCTGCGGGCTACGCGCGGGGACACACCGCTGGAAGTGCTCGTACGGCTGTTCCTGTTGCAGCAGCCCGTGCCGCACGCGCGCGTGGCGGAGTCTCTGCCCGTCGAGGCGTGTCTGGAGAGCGGATGGCTGACGCGGGTCGGCGGTGACGAGGTCGCGGCGACCGTGGACGTCCGGCCGTACGGCGGGCTGGACGGCGAGGACTGGTTCATCGTGTCCGACCTGGGTTGCGCCGTCGGCGGCGCCGGTGGCATCGGGCGCCGGGACGAGGGCGTCGTCCTGGGCGTCGGGGGCGCGTCGACGACGCTCGCCGGGATCACGGTCCGTACGCCCGTCTCCGCGGCCCTCGATCTCGGCACCGGGTCCGGCATCCAGGCGCTGCACGCCGCACAGCACGCCACGCGCGTGACGGCCACCGACGTCAACCCGCGCGCGCTGCACATCACCGCGCTCACCCTCGCCCTGTCCGGCGCGCCCGCCGCGGACCTGCACGAGGGCTCCCTCTTCGAGCCGCTCGCGGACGACGCGACGTTCGACCTGATCGTGTCGAACCCGCCTTTCGTGATCTCTCCCGGTGCCCGGCTGACGTACCGCGACGGTGGGATGGGCGGGGACGATCTGTGCCGCACGCTCGTTCAGCGGGCGGGGGAGCGGCTGAACGAGGGCGGGTTCGCGCAGTTCCTGGCCAACTGGCAGCACGTCGAGGGCGAGGACTGGCAGGAGCGGCTGCAGTCCTGGGTGCCAGGTGGCTGCGACGCCTGGATCGTGCAGCGGGAGGTGCAGGACGTCACGCAGTACGCCGAGCTGTGGCTGCGCGACGCGGGGGACCACCGGGGCGACGTGGCGGAGTACCAGGCGCGGTACGACGCCTGGCTGGACGAGTTCGAGGCGCGCAAGGTGCGTGCGGTGGGGTTCGGGTGGATCACCCTGCGGAAGCGGGGGACCGCGGTGCCTTCGATCACGGTGGAGGAGTGGCCGCATCCGGTCGAACAGCCGCTCGGTGAGGCGGTCCGCGCGCACTTCGAACGGCTCGACTATCTGCGGTCGCGGGACGACGCGGCCCTGCTGGAGGAGCGGTTCCGGCTGGCCGCCGAGGTGGTGCAGGAGCAGGTCGGGCTGCCCGGCGCGGAGGATCCGGAGCATGTCGTGCTGCGGCAGAACCGCGGCATGCGGCGGGCCACCAAGGTGGACACGGTGGGCGCCGGGTTCGCCGGCGTGTGCGACGGCTCGCTGACCGCGGGGCGGATTCTGGACGCCATCGCCCAACTGGTCGGCGAGGACCCGGTGTTGCTGCGGGACCGGACGCCGGCGCAGATCCGGTTGCTGGTGGAGCAGGGGTTTCTGGAGCCGGCGGGGTGAGGTGAGTCCGGCGCGGATCCGCTTGCTGGTGGAGCCGGGTTTCTGCGGTCGGCGGGGTGAGGTGAGTCCGGCGCGATCGTGGTGGGGGTGGTGCGCGGGGCGGCGGGGCTTTGCGAGGGGCTCGCGTGGCGGGGCGGGCGTGATTACGCGGGCTTGTGCGCCGGGGCGGGCGCGACTCGCGGGGACGCAGACGCCGGGCGGGCCATCTGCCGTGGACGCAGGCACCGGGGCGGGCCATCTGCCGTGGACGCAGACGCCGGCGCGTGCTGACTATCGGGGACGCAGGCGCCAGGGCGGTTGAACCGCAGGGGGCGCAGGTGCCGGGGCGGGAGCGTCTGCGCGGGGCTCGTGCGCTGTGCGTGCCGGCTGGACCGCAAGGCGTCCCCTA
Source organism: Streptomyces sp. NPDC047706 (assembly GCF_043204795.1). Classification (NCBI taxonomy): domain Bacteria; kingdom Bacillati; phylum Actinomycetota; class Actinomycetes; order Kitasatosporales; family Streptomycetaceae; genus Streptomyces; species Streptomyces sp. NPDC047706. Next base: position 376,985 of record NZ_JBIDCW010000002.1, read on the forward strand.
CCGCGATCATGGCTGGGGAGTGCCTGCGGAAGCGGTGGACAAGAACGGCTGAAAAAACTTTCGAAGATCCTGTCGGGACGAATCCGGACCCTGGCCGAAAGCGGACGCACAACCCCGTCGACCCCCCGTTCACGTCAGGTTCGCCTGGACGCAGCCCGTGCGTGTCAACCTCCGGGTAAGTGGACACCCGCCGACGGGAAAAAGGGGGCACGCGGAGCCATGGAGAGTGGACCGGCGATCTTCGCGGGAGTGGTGTTCGCCCTGTTCGGAGGCGGCCTGCTGGTGTGGACGGCGACTCGGGTGCGCCGTCGTGAACCGGTCGCCCACGGTGTGAACCCCGTCGCATCGGCGACCCTCGCGAGCGTCGCCGCGGTGATCGCGCTGACCCTCGGAGCGTGGTGCTTCAGCCGGCTCTGACGACCGGGATGGCGTTCCACCTGGGGTAATCGGCAGGACACGCTCCGGATGGAACCGGTCGTCTCGGCGGACATGCCGGGCGGCAGGAATGGCGGTAGTCGGGTTACCGTTCGAGTGGCCGTTGCGGGCTTTTCCCGTTTGACACGGGGGCGGGATGTACCGTCACACTCCGCAGCGTCACCAGCGAGTGAGCCATGAAAGGTGCCCTGACCCCGGGAGTGCAAGGCCTGGGGAGGCCCAGCGTCGACCGGAGAGAAGAGCGAAGTTGTCCCCGACCAGCGAGACCGCACAGGGCGGCCGCCGACTCGTCATCGTCGAGTCGCCTGCCAAGGCGAAGACGATCAAGGGCTACCTCGGCCCCGGCTACGTCGTCGAAGCGAGCGTCGGGCACATCCGCGACCTCCCCAACGGCGCGGCGGAGGTGCCGGAGAAGTACACCGGCGAGGTCCGCCGGCTCGGCGTGGATGTCGAGCACGACTTCCAGCCCGTCTATGTGATCAACGCCGACAAGAAGGCGCAGGTCAAAAAGCTCAAGGACCTGCTGAAGGATTCCGACGAGCTCTTCCTCGCCACCGATGAGGACCGCGAGGGCGAGGCGATCGCCTGGCACCTCCAGGAAGTGCTCAAGCCCAAGGTCCCGGTCAAGCGGATGGTCTTCCACGAGATCACCAAGGCCGCGATCCAGGCCGCGGTGGCCAATCCGCGCCAGCTCAACCAGAAGCTCGTCGACGCCCAGGAGACCCGCCGCATCCTCGACCGCCTGTACGGCTACGAGGTCTCGCCGGTGCTCTGGAAGAAGGTCATGCCGCGGCTGTCGGCGGGCCGTGTCCAGTCGGTCGCCACCCGCCTCGTGGTCGAGCGGGAACGCGAGCGCATCGCGTTTCGTTCGGCTGAGTACTGGGACCTGACAGGCACCTTCGCGACCGGTCGCGCCGGAGACCCGTCGGACCCGTCGTCGCTGGTCGCCCGCCTGCAGACCGTCGACGGCAGGCGGGTCGCGCAGGGCCGCGACTTCGACTCCCTGGGACAACTCAAGAGCGCGAACACCCTCCACCTCGACGAGGCGAACGCCCGCGCCCTCGCCGCCGCCCTGGAGGACACCCGGTTCTCCGTCCGGTCGGTCGAGTCCAAGCCGTACCGCCGCTCGCCGTACGCGCCGTTCCGTACGACGACGCTGCAGCAGGAGGCCAGCCGCAAGCTCGGCTTCGGCGCCAAGGCGACGATGCAGGTCGCGCAGAAGCTGTACGAGAACGGCTACATCACCTACATGCGTACGGACTCGACGACGCTGAGCGACACGGCGGTCGCCGCCGCCCGCGCCCAGGTCACGCAGCTGTACGGCGCCGACTACCTGCCGCCGCAGCCCAGGACGTACGCCGGGAAGGTCAAGAACGCGCAGGAGGCGCACGAGGCGATCCGGCCCTCGGGTGATCGTTTCCGCACGCCCGCCGAGGCGGGTCTGACCGGCGACCAGTTCAAGCTCTACGAGCTGATCTGGAAGCGGACGGTCGCCTCCCAGATGAAGGACGCCACCGGAAACAGCGTGACGGTGAAGATCGGCGGCACCGCGGCCGACGGCCGGGACGTCGAGTTCAGCGCGTCCGGCAAGACGATCACGTTCCACGGCTTCCTCAAGGCCTATGTCGAGGGCGCCGACGACCCGAACGCCGAGCTGGACGACCGCGAGCGCCGGCTGCCGCAGGTCGGCGAGGGCGACCCGCTGTCCGCCGAGGAGATCACGGTCGACGGCCACGCCACCAAGCCCCCGGCCCGCTACACCGAGGCCTCGCTGGTCAAGGAGCTCGAGGAGCGCGAGATCGGCCGCCCGTCGACGTACGCGTCGATCATCGGCACGATCCTCGACCGCGGCTATGTGTTCAAGAAGGGCACGGCACTCGTCCCCTCCTTCCTGAGCTTCGCCGTGGTCAACCTCCTGGAGAAGCACTTCGGCCGGCTCGTCGACTACGACTTCACCGCCAAGATGGAGGACGACCTCGACCGCATCGCGCGCGGTGAGGCGCAGGCAGTGCCGTGGCTGAAGCGGTTCTACTTCGGCGAGGGCACCGGCGCGGGCGTCGCCGCGGACGCCGGCAACGGCGACGGGGACCACCTCGGCGGCCTCAAGGAGCTGGTGACCGACCTGGGCGCGATCGACGCGCGCGAGGTGTCGTCGTTCCCGGTGGGCAGCGACATCGTGCTGCGCGTCGGGCGTTACGGCCCGTACATCGAGCGCGGCGAGAAGGACACCGAGCAGCACCAGCGTGCCGACATCCCGGCCGACCTGGCTCCGGACGAGCTGTCCGTCGAGCTCGCCGAGGAACTGCTCGCCAAGCCGAGCGGCGACTTCGAGCTGGGCACGGACCCGTCGACCGGCCACACGATCGTCGCCAAGGACGGCCGCTACGGTCCGTACGTCACCGAGGTCCTGCCCGAGGGGACGCCGAAGACCGGCAAGAACGCCGTGAAGCCGCGGACGGCCTCGCTGTTCAAGACGATGTCGCTGGACACGGTGACGCTGGAGGACGCCCTCAAGCTGATGTCGCTGCCTCGTGTCGTCGGCACGGACGCGGAGGGTGTCGAGATCACCGCGCAGAACGGGCGCTACGGGCCGTACCTGAAGAAGGGGACGGACTCGCGGTCGCTGCAGTCCGAGGACCAGCTCTTCACGATCACACTGGAGGAGGCGCAGGCGATCTACGCCCAGCCGAAGCAGCGGGGCCGCGCCGCGGCCAAGCCGCCGCTGAAGGAGCTGGGCGAGGACCCGGTCAGCGCCAAGCCGGTGGTCGTCAAGGACGGCCGCTTCGGCCCGTACGTCACCGACGGCGAGACCAACGCGACCCTGCGGTCCGGCGACAGCGTCGAGACGATCACGCCGGAGCGCGGCTTCGAACTGCTCGCCGAGAAGCGCGCGAAGGGGCCCGCCAAGAAGACGGCGAAGAAGGCCCCCGCCAAGAAGGCCCCGGCGAAGAAGGCGACAGCCACGAAGAAGACCGCGGCCAAGAAGGCCACGGCGGCGAAGAAGACGACGACCGCGAAGAAGACGGCCGCGAAGAAGGCGACCGCTTCCAAGACCACGTCGGAGGACTGAGGCGGGCGCCTCTTTTCCGGCCGTCTCCCGTCTCCTTTCCCAGCCGTCTCCCGTCTCCCGTCCTCTTTTCCGGCCGGGTCGGTGCACCGGGCGGGTCGGTGCACCCGTAGGCAACGGCCCTCCCTTCGCATGACGTTCACGCGACGCACGCCCCGGCACCACATCGTTGCCGGGGCGTGCGGACGTTCGGGCGGACGCACTGGAGTGTCGGTGCGGCCCGATAGGCTGAACGCATGACGCGAGCCGAGCAGCCAACGGCCCATCACCCGGCCCCCGACGAAGCACTGGTCGCGGACTCCCGCGAGCGGGCCGTGCGCGCCTTGCTGCGCCGCCCACAGCTGAAGAGGTTGTGGAGCGCGCAGCTCGTCAGCGGCGTCGGCGACGTGCTCGCGCTCCTGGTGCTGGTCCTCCTCGCCCTCCAGGCGGCGATCGCCGAAGGGTCGTTCGGCGGCGGGTACCGGGGCGTGGCGTTCGCGGTGGCGGCCGTCTTCGGGGTGCGCGTTCTCGCGACCCTGCTCTTCGGCGCCGTACTTCTCGGTCCGCTCTCCTCCCTGACCTCGCAGGACGGCCCGCTCGACCGCCGCTGGACCATGGCCGGGGCGGACGGGCTGCGTGCCGCGCTGCTGATCGTCGCGCCGCTGTGGATCGACTGGACGCCTGACGACGCGCTCGCCCTGTTGCTGGTGACCGTGTTCGTCACGGGCGTCGCCGAGCGGTTCTGGACGGTGTGCCGCGAGAGCGCGGCGCCCGCGCTGCTGCCCGAGCCGCCGCCGGAGGGCGCGACGGTACGACCGCTGCCGGACCACATGGACGCCCTGCGCCGTCTCTCCCTGCGGACGACCTTCGTGGCCGTGCCCCTCGCGGCCGCCGCCCTGGTCCTCGCCGGATTGTTCAACAACCTGCTCGGTGCCGGGATCGACTGGTTCGGCGAACACCAGGCGGCCCTCGCCTCGTACGTCGCGGCGGGCCTGTTCGCCGCGTCCCTGTCGGTCCTGACCTTCCTGGAGGTGCCCGGCACCCGCACGCCGCGCGCGCGGTCCCCGCTGGAGGGGCTGCGCCGTCCGCGCACGGCCGGCGGCGCCGGCAAGGGCCGTACGGGCGCCATGCCGCTGCTCGTCCTCGCCTGTGCGGCCGTCGCCGGCGCGGTCGCCGCTGTCGTGGCGGTGTCCGTCCTGCATGCCAAGGACCTGGGCGGCGGCCCGGTGACGTACGGGCTGCTGGTGTGCGTGCTCACCGGCGGCGTCGCCGTCGGTATCCGTACGGCGCCGAAGGTGATGGCGTCGCTCTCGCGGCGCCGGCTGCTGGCGCTGGCGATCGCCTTCACCGGCGTCGCGCTGCTGGCCGCCGGGCTCGTCCCGGACGTCGCCACCGTGCTGCTGATCGTCGCGCTGGCCGGCGCCGGCGCGGGTGTGGCCGCCAACACCGGGCACACGCTGCTCGACCAGGAGGCCGAGGACTCCCGGCGGGCCCGCACGACCGAGCACCTGCACGCGGTGGTGCGGGTCTTCGTGGCGCTCGGTGTGCTGATCGCGCCCCTGGTCGCGGCGCTGATCGGGCCGCACCGGCTGGAGAACGGCAAGTTCGTGTTCGCGCACGGCGGGGCCGCGTTCACGCTGATGCTGGTCGGCGCGCTGCTGCTGCCGGTGGCCGCGCTGGTGCTGGCCAAGCTCGACGACCGCTCCGGGGTGCCGCTGCGGCAGGACGTGCGCCACGCGCTGCTCGGCGGCGACGACCCGGAGCCGACGCCCGCCGCCAGCGGGTTCTTCATCGCCCTGGAGGGCGGCGACGGTGCCGGCAAGTCCACCCAGGCCGAGGCCCTCGCCGAGTGGATCAGGGCCAAGGGCCACGAGGTCGTGCTGACCCGTGAGCCGGGGGCGACGCCGGTGGGCAAGCGGCTGCGGTCGATCCTGCTCGACGTCTCCAGCGCCGGTCTCTCGCATCGCGCCGAGGCGCTGCTCTACGCGGCGGACCGTGCCGAGCACGTGGACACCGTGGTGCGGCCCGCGCTCGAGCGCGGCGCGGTCGTCATCTCCGACCGCTACATCGACTCGTCGGTGGCCTACCAGGGGGCGGGCCGCGACCTGTCCCCGACCGAGATCGCCCGCATCAACCGCTGGGCGACCCACGGCCTCGTACCGAACCTGACCGTCCTGCTGGACGTCTCGCCGGAAGCCGCGCGCGAGCGGTTCACGGAGGCGCCGGACCGGCTGGAGTCGGAGCCGGCCGAGTTCCACGCGCGCGTGCGGTCCGGTTTCCTCACGCTGGCCGCGGCCGACGCCGGGCGGTATCTGGTGGTGGACGCCGGGCAGGAGGCCGAGGCCGTCACCACCGTGATCCGGCACCGGCTCGACCAGCTGCTGCCGCTGTCCGAGGCCGAGGTGAAGGCCCGGGAGGAGGCGCGCCGCAAGGCCGAGGAGGAAGCCCGCCGCAAGGCCGAGGAGGAGGCCGCCCGCAAGGCCGAGGAGGAGCGCCTGGAGCGGGAGCGCCAGGAGCAGCTCGCCCGGCTGCGCGCCGAGGAGGAGGAGCGCAAGCGGCGCGAGCTGGAGGAGGCGCAGCGGCGCGAGGCCGAACGGCAGGCGGAGGAGGCCCGGCAGCGGGCCGAGGAGGCGCGCCGCCGCGCCGAGGAGGAGCGGCAGCGGCTCCTCGCCGAGGAACAGGCGCGGGCCGAGGAGGAAGCCCGCCGCAAGGCCGAGGAGGACCGGCGCCGGCAGCAGGCCGAGGAGGAGGCCCGGCTGCGCGCCGAGGCCGAGGAGCGCCGTCTGGAGAAGCAGCGCAAGGCCGAGGAGGCGCTGCTGCGGGCCGAGGAGGCACGCCGGGCGGCCGAGCAGGCCGCGTCGGCGGCAGCGGCGGGGCCCCGACCGGCGGCTCCCGCGACGCCGGCGGACGCGGTGACCGTGCCGACGCCGGTGGTGACGCCGACCAACGCTTCCGGCGGGCCCGTCGAGGACACGGCGGTGCTGCGCCCGGTGCGGCCCGAGCCGCAGGAGCCGGACGCCCGGCCCGGCGCCGGTGGGCCCGACGCCGAGGTGACCGCGGAGCTGCCGCAGCCGGGGGTGACGCCGGGTGCGGTGGACGAGACGGCCGTGCTGCCGCCGGTGGAGCAGCGGAGCGGGGCGGGAGAGCCCTCGGGTGCGGTGGATGAGACGGCCGTGCTGCCGTCCGCAGGGCCTTCGGCCGCGGCGGACGAGACGGCCGTGCTGCCACCGGTGCGGGGCGAGGATCCTTCCGACCGGGTGCCGCCGGGATTCTTCCGGGACGAGCGGCCGGAAGCGGGTCCGGACGGGACCGAGGACCGTACGCGGGAGCTGCCGCAGGTCGACGCCGACGGCAGTCCGCAGCGGCGGCCGCGCCCGGACTGGGCCGAGGAGACCCCGCTGGACGATCTGCCCTCGCTGGCGGACGAGCTGCTCGGGCCGCACGAGGACGGGTACGAGGACGACCGCGACCGGCGGGGCAGGGGCCGCGGGCGCTGAGGCAAGGCGGCGGCGCGGGCCGGAGAGTCGACGCTCACGTGCCAGGGAGGGGCGGCGCCCGCTTGCGAGGCCGGGCCGGCCGGCGTTGTCAGTGGCCGCCCGCACAATGGAGGGCGTACCGCGGAGTGTGACGGAAGGGCGGCGTGACCCATGAGCGTGTGGGACGACCTCGTCGGGCAGGAGAGGGTGAGCGAGCAGCTCACCGCCGCTGCCCGGGACGCCGACGCGCTGGTCACCGCCGCCGCGGCCGCCGCCCCGCCGCCCGAGGCGTCCCGGATGACGCACGCGTGGTTGTTCACGGGACCGCCCGGCGCCGGGCGGACGCGGACGGCGCGGGCCTTCGCGGCGGCGTTGCAGTGCGTCAGCCCGGACCGCGCGCTGGGCGGCGCCCCCGGGTGCGGATTCTGCGACGGGTGCCACACGGCGCTGGTCGGCACGCACGCCGACGTCTCCACGGTCGCCGCGGTGGGCACGCAGATTCTCGTGGAGGCCATGCGGGACACGGTCCGCAAGTCGTTCACCTCACCGGCGAACGGCCGCTGGCAGATCATCCTCGTCGAGGACGCCGAGCGGCTGAACGAGAAGTCGGCCAACGCCGTCCTCAAGGCGGTCGAGGAGCCCGCCCCCCGTACGGTCTGGCTGCTGTGCGCCCCCTCGATCGAGGACGTCCTGCCCACCATCCGCTCCCGCTGCCGCCACCTGAACCTGAGCACGCCCTCGGTGGACGCCGTCGCGGACATGCTCGTACGCCGTGAGGGCGTCGAGCCCGACGTGGCCGCCGCCGCTGCCCGCGCCACCCAGGGGCACGTCGACCGGGCACGCCGCCTCGCCACCGACCCGGCGGCGCGAGAGCGCCGGGCCGCCGTTCTGAAACTGCCGTTGCGCGTCGACGACGTCGGCGGGTGCCTCAAGGCGGCCCAGGAGCTGGTGGACGCGGCCGCCGAGGACGCCAAGCAGCTCGCCGAGGAGGTCGACGTCAAGGAGACCGAGGAGCTGAAGGCGGCCCTGGGCGCCGCTCAGGGAGGCCGGTTGCCACGGGGCACGGCGGGCGTGATCAAGGACCTGGAGGACAAGCAGAAACGCCGGCGCACCCGGACGCAGCGCGACAGTCTCGACCTCTCCCTCACGGACCTCACGGCCTTCTACCGCGATGTCCTCGCCCTGCAGCTCGGCTCCCGCGTCGCGCTCGCCAACACGGACGCCGAGGACGCACTGGAGCGCCTCGCCCGGAGCAGCGCGCCCGAATCCACCCTGCGCCGCATCGAGGCGATCGCCGAGTGCCGGGACGCGCTCGACCGGAACGTGGCGCCGTTGCTCGCCGTGGAGGCGATGACCATGGCGCTCAGAGCGGGTTGAGCCGGCGCGGCACGCGGTCACACCACAGCATCAGCGCCGCGTGACCGGTCACGGGGGACGACTATGACCGCCTGCTCACTCACCGCGGGGTACTCATTCCCTCGCCGCGAACGACGCCTCACCCACCGCGCGGGACCGACTGCCTCACCCATCGCGGACGACTGCCTCACGCCGGTGCGAACGGCTGCGGAACCCCCGCGACCGGCTGCCCTCCGCGACCCGCTGCCTGCCTCACCACGCTGGACCAGCTCACCCCCGCTCCCCTCCGTTGACGACATCCCTCGTCCGTGGGACATCCGTGGGACAGCGCGCACTCGTCCGAGGCACAAGCCGCACACAGGGCACCCGGGCGATCGCGCGGCGTTACGCTCGCGTGATGCACACAAGGCGTACCCACCGCAGGTCCAGGACCGTCTTCAGCGTCAGGTCCCGCACCGGAGCCACGTTCCTCGCCCTCGCGGCGCTCGTCGTATCCGCCTGTTCCTCCGGAAGCTCGACGAGTTCCGCCAGCTCTCCGGCGGCCCAGGCGGCGCTCGCGGCGCTGCCCGAGACTACGTCGTCCGCCCTGGCGCGGTACTACGGCCAGAAGCCAGGCTGGCATTCCTGCGGTGTCCCCGGCTTCGAGTGCGCCACGGTGCGGGCGCCCCTCGACTACGCCAGGACCGACGCCGGCGACGTGCGGCTCGCGGTGGCCCGGAAGAAGGCCACGGGGCCGGGCAAGCGGCTGGGATCGCTGCTGGTGAACCCGGGCGGGCCGGGCGGTTCGGCGGTCGGCTACCTCCAGACGTACGCCGGGATCGGCTACCCGCAGGAGGTGCGCGCCCGCTACGACATGGTCGCGGTCGATCCGCGCGGAGTCGCCCGCAGCGAGCCCGTCGAATGTCTCGACGGGCCGGCGATGGACGTGTACACGCAGACGGACGTCACGCCCGACGACCGGACTGAGGTCGACGGGCTGGTGAAGGCGTACCAGGGCTTCGCCGAGGGATGCGGCGCGGATGCGCCCGAATTGCTCCGGCACGTCTCCACGGTCGAGGCGGCCCGGGACATGGACATCGTGCGGGCGGCGCTGGGGGATCAGAAGCTGACGTACGTGGGGGCGTCGTACGGGACGCTCCTCGGTGCGACATACGCGGGGCTCTTCCCCAAGCGGGTGGGGCGGCTGGTGCTGGACGGCGCGATGGACCCGACGCTGCCGGCCCGCCGGCTGAACCTGGACCAGACGGCCGGGTTCGACACGGCGTTCAAGGCCTTCGCGACGGACTGCGTACGGCACAAGGACTGCTCGCTCGGGGGGCGCGGGGCGAAGCCGGCGCAGGTCGGCCGGAACCTCAAGGCGTTCTTCGACAGGGTCGACGCCAACCCGCTGCCCGCGGGTGACGCGGCGGGCCGCCGCCTCACCGAGTCGCTGGCCACGACGGGTGTGATCGCGGCGATGTACGACGAGGCGGCCTGGCCGCAGCTGCGCGAGGCGCTGACGGCGGCGATGAAGGAGAACGACGGGGCGGGCCTGCTCGTCCTGTCCGACGGCTACTACGAGCGGGACGCCGACGGCCGCTACTCGAACCTGATGTATGCCAACGCCGCCGTGAACTGCCTGGACCTCCCGCCCTCCTTCGACACCCCGGACGACGTCCGCAAGTCGCTGCCCGCGTTCGAGAAGGCGTCTCCCGTCTTCGGCGAATCCCTCGGCTGGGCCGCCCTGAACTGCGCGTACTGGCCGGTCGGGCCCACGGGCGAGCCGCGCCGGATCGAGGCGAAGGGCGCGGCGCCGATCGTCGTGGTCGGCACGACCCGCGACCCTGCGACGCCGTACCACTGGGCCCGGGGCCTGTCCAGCCAGCTCTCCTCCGGCCGCCTCCTCACCTACGACGGTGACGGCCACACCGCGTACGGCCGCGGCAGCGCGTGCATCGACCGTACGATCAACGAGTACCTCCTGCGCGGCACCGCGCCCGCGGACGGAAAGCGCTGCTCGTAGAGCCGTCCCCGGCCCCGGAGCTCCCCGCTCCGGGGCCGGTGCGGAGCACTCCGGGAAACTGTGTAGACTTACCGACGTTGCTGATCGCACCATGGTGCGGACGGCGCGCCGCCTTAGCTCAGATGGCCAGAGCAACGCACTCGTAATGCGTAGGTCTCGGGTTCGAATCCCGAAGGCGGCTCCATGGTGAACCCCAGGTTAGGCCTCTGACCTGGGGTTTCTTGTTTTCGTTGACCTTGGGATTTGGGCTGATCGGGCACGTGCGGTCTGTGTATCGCAATGCGTAGGTCTGAAGTTGACGGCCAGTGTCGGTTGCGGATCGCGGGGCTGCGACCTCGGCATTTGTTCATGGCTGTCGATTTCCCGGCGCCGTCCGGGTCGGGCTGGTGGCCATTTGGTGGCCAGGCTGTCGGCGTACGGGCTGTGATGTCGTGCTCCGTACGGGCTGATGTGTAGGTCGGTCTCGGGGTGTCGGAGGTTGGTGGGGTCGTTCGTCTCCATGCTGGCGGTGTTGGCTGTCGGCTGGGAGGTGGCGGGTGCTGCTGGACTCGGAGCGCTGGTTGGAACTGCGCCGTTTCCGTGTACTGCACGAGGCGGGTGCGACCTATGCGGAGATCGCTCGGGAGACCGGACTGGACTGGCGGACCGTCAAGAAGTACCTGGAGGCCGAGGGTCCGTCGGTCCCGCCGAAGCCGGCTCCGCGCTCGGACCTGGGTCGGCAGGTCATCAAGCCGTGGGCGCATGTGATCGACGCGTGGCTGCGGGCGGAGATCCTGCTCAAGGGCGCGGTGATCCACGAGCGGCTGGTGACCCAGTACGGCTTTCCCCACACCTATCAGCGCGTCAAGCTCTACCTACAGCAGGCCCGCCCCCGTATCGCCGAGGAGTTGGGGATCGCGCCCAGCGAGCTGGCCCGGCTGCACCGGCGCTTCGAGGTGGTCCCCGGCGCCCAGGCCCAGGTCGACTGGGGCTTCGAGGGCGGCATCCTCACCCACGTGGGTATCGAGAAGGTCTACTCCTTCCACATGACCCTGTCGTACTCGCGCGACCCGTTCTGCTGCTTCACCACCAGCCAGGACATCACCGCGTTCTTCGAGTGCCACCGCCGGGCCTTCGCCCACTTCGGCGGGGTTCCGGGCAGCATCGTCTACGACCGCACCAAGACCGTGGTGCGTCATCATGTCGCGCCGGGCAAGGCCGTGCCGCTGCACCCGGAGGCGGTGGCCTTTGCCGGGCACTACGACTTCGACATCGACGTGCTGGCGGCCTACCGGCCCACCGGAAAGGGCCGGGTCGAGCGGCAGGTGCTGATCGTGCGCGACCACGTGCTGGCCGGGCGTTCCTTCTCCTCGCTGGACGACCTGGACGGGGCGTTCATGGCCTGGGTGCCTGGGCGCCGCGCGGTCACCCACCGCACCCACGGCGAGGTCATCGGCGTGCGTGCACAGCGTGACCATGCCGCCCTGCGGCCCCTGCCCGCCAAGCCCTACCTGGTCGCTGACCGCTATTTGCGGCATGTCGGCAAGGACTGCCTGGTGGCCTTCGACGCCAACTTGTACTCGGTGCCCGCCCAGCGGGTCCGTCACCGCCAGTACGTCGAGGTCCGCGCCACCGCCGCGACCGTCGCCGTGCACGCGACCGTGCCCGACGCGGCGGGCGTCACCCTGCTGGCGGTGCACCCGCGCGCGATCGGCCGCGGCGCGCGGGTGGTCGACCCCGCCCACTGGCAGGCGCTGCCCGACGGCCACACCCGTGCCACCACCACCGGCGAGGAGTTGAACGCCGCCCCGCCGACGTGCCGCCGCCCCGACGAGGTGGGCGGTCTGACCTCGCTGCTGCGGGCCCGTGCCGCCCAGATCCAGGTCGTCACCCGGCCCCTGTCCTTCTACGACCAGATCGCCCGCACCGCCCCCGCCGCCCCGGCGGCCCCCATCCAGGAAGCACAGGAGCCGAGTTGAGCGAGCTGGTCACCGCCCGCATCCGCGCCACCGCGGCCAAGCTGGGCCTTGCCCACCTGGCCGAAGCTCTCGCCGAGCACGTCACCCGTGCCGATGAGGCCCAGATGGGCTACCTCGACTTCCTCGACCACGTGCTGGACGCCGAGATCGACGTGCGCGAGGACCGCCGCCTGCAGCCGCCCTGCGTCTGTCCCGCCTGCCGCACTACAAGACCATCGACGAGTACGACTTCTCCTACCAGCCCGACCTGGACCCCCGGAAGGTCAAGGACCTCGCCGCGTTGGCTTTCGTCGAGCAGCACAGCAACGTCGTTTTGATGGGTCCGCCCGGGGTGGGCAAGACACACCTGGCTGTCTCCCTCGCGGTCGCCGCCTGCAAGGCCGGCTACTCGACCTACTTCACCACGCTGGACGACATGGTCCGCCAGCTCAAGGCTGCCGACGCCATCGGCCGCCTGACCACCAAGATGCGCACCTACCTGCGGCCCGCCGTTCTCGTGGTGGACGAGGTCGGCTTCCTCCCGCTCGAGCGCGACGAGGCGAACCTGGTCTTCCAACTGTTCTCGAAGCGGTACGAGAAGGGCTCCACCTTGCTGACATCGAACAAGGCTTTCAGCGAATGGGGACAGGTGTTCGGCGACGACGCCCTCGCCACCGCGATCATCGACAGGCTCCTGCACCACTGCGAACTCCTGGCCATCAACGGCCGCAGCTACCGACTCAAGGACCGCCTCGCCGTCCTCGAAGGCGGAGCAGTCACCACCGCCAGCTGACCACCCATCACCTACACATCATTCCGTACCCGCTACAACATCAGACCTCGTACGCCGACAGCCAGGCGTGCAGAGGTCGTGCAGATGGCTCCTCGGTCAGCCTCCCGGTTTTCGCATGGGAGTTGTGCTCTTCAGACAATCGCGCGGCCGGCCGGGTTTTCCTGGGGCGTGGGCGACGACGCGCTGCTTCACTAAGCTTGGCGTTTAACCTCGCGGGTCACTCGTCCTGCTGACCTGCGGTTCTTCATGGGACAGCGGAGGCGGCCGTTCTCCACGCTTCGAGATGTCGAGTAACGAAGCACGAGAGAACGGCCGCTGCCCATGAGTCTGCCTGTCGGTGTGCCCGGAATCGAGGCGTTGGGTCTGTTGTCCCGCTTTCGGGTCGAGTTCTACGAGTGTCTCTACAAGCGGGCGGACGCGCTCTTCGAGCTCACCGATGCGGTGCTGTGCGCGGACGGGCCGGTGAAAACCCTGGTCGAGCTCTCCTTGGCGGTCGAGCACCGGCGCGGGCACGGTGCGCTGTACGCGGCGCTGGACCGTGGCTGGCTGGAGCCGACACGGTTGCGCCGCGCGCTGGCGGACCTGCCGCTGCCAAAGGCGGCCGACGGGCGGATCGTGCTCGCCGTGGACGTGTCGCACTGGCTGCGACCCGACGCTCCCACCAGCAGCGACCGGCTCTTCTGCCATGTCTATGGGCGCGGTGATCGCAGTTCGGACCAGCTGGTGCCCGGCTGGCCCTACTCCTTCGTCGCGGCCCTGGAGTCCGGCCGCACCTCCTGGGTCGCTCTCCTGGACGCGGTACGGCTGGGCCCAGCCGACGACGCGACCACCGTCACGGCCGCCCAACTCCACGATGTCGTCAGGCGGTTGGCGACTGCAGGCCACTGGAGACCGGGCGACCCGGACATCCTGATCGTGATGGACTCCGGCTACGACGTCGCCTACCTGACCCACGCTCTCGCCGACCTGCCCGTCGTGCTGGTCGGGCGCCTGCGCTCGGACCGGGTCATGCTCCGCGACCCCGGCCCCGCCCGGTCGGGTCCCCGGGGCGGGCGTCCCCGTCGGCATGGCGGCGTCCTCACGTTCAAGAAGCCCGACAGCTGGCACGAGCCCGATGTCACGACCGCCACGGACACCGCCCGCTACGGCACGGCCACCGCGACGGCCTGGGACCGGATGCACCCCCGGCTCACTCACCGCGGCCCCTGGCTGGACCACGCCAAGGAAGAACTCCCCGTCTTGCACGGTACGTTGATCCGCCTGAAGGTCGAGCGCCTGCCCGGTGACCGTGACCCGAAACCGGTCTGGCTGTGGTGCTCGGCCACCGCCGCCGTACCGGCGGACGTGGACCGCTGGTGGCAGTCCTTCCTCCGCCGCTTCGACCTGGAGCACACCTTCCGGCTGATGAAACAGACCCTGGGCTGGACCGCCCCGAAGGTCAGGAACCCCGACACGGCCGACCTGTGGACCTGGCTGATCATCGCCGCCCACACCCAGCTCCGCCTTGCCCGGCCCCTCGCCGAGGACCTCCGCCGGCCATGGGAACGGCCCGCAGAACCCCGCCGTCTCACCCCCGCCCGGGTCCGCCGGGGGTTTCGCAACGTCCGCGCGACAGCAGCCCGCCCGGCAAGCGCGCCAAAACCGTCCCGACCAGGCCCCGGACGGCCTCCCGGCTCGAAAAACACGCAACGAGCAAGGCGCCACGACGTTGGCAAGACCGTCAAACGCGCCGAATCGATCAAAGATCACCAAGCCCAGCGAGGTTAAACGCCAAGCTAAGAAGCCGTTGTCTTTCCGGACGTGAGCGTTGAGTTTTCGCTGGTCAGGCATGATCTCGGTGTCGTGGTGGGAGGGTCCGGGTGATCAGTTCGGGCTCGACGATGCGGAGTTGACCGGTGCCTTCGATGTTGGGGTTTCTGGAGGAGCGAGAGGCGGCGGCCCGAACACGGGCGGAGGAACTTCGCCTCCAGGCGGAGCGGATCGCTGCTGAACTCGCCGAGGCGGAAGC